>JBARNC010000241.1:0-21765 GCA_049802775.1 Pseudolabrys sp.
GCGTACGGCCTCGCGATCGGCCTCCAGGTTGCCGGTGAGCTTAGCGCGCTTGAACGCGTCCGCGATGATGTAGATTGCGGAATAGCCCTCGACTTCGTGCTCCTTCGGCAGGAAGCCGTATTTGGTCTTGAACTTGCTGTAGAACTCCTTCGTTGCGGCGTCGTTCGGATTGCCTGACCAGGCGGCGGACGAGTAGACGTTTTCAGACAAGGGGCCAAGCTGCTTGGCGAAATCGACGACGCCGAAGCCGCCACCATAGCCGACGAAAGCGCGCGGTGTGATGCCGATTTCCTTGGCGTGGCGGGTCATCAGGATCGCGTCCGTGGTCGAGACGGCAACCATCAGCACGTAATCCGGATTGCTGCCCTTGACCTTGGTCATGATCGGTTTGAAGTCGAGCGTATTGACCGGATACGCCTCGTCATTGACGATCGGGACATTCTTCGATTTCAGGAAGGTCATGATGCTATTGGCGATAGTCTTGCCGAACACCGTGTTGTCATAAACGACCGCCGCCGATTTAGGCAGCGCGCTCGGCACTTCGCTGATGAACTTGTTGAAGGCCTCCGGATAGATCGAGCCAGTCGGATTATTGCGGAACACCCATTCGAATCCTTTGGCCGTGATGATGTCGGCGGAGGGGTGGTCAACCATGTAGGGCGTCTTCAGCCGCTGCGCGACCGAAGCGATCTCGACCGCCTGTCCGGAGGCGCGGCCGCCGGTCAGCACCAGCACCTGGTTCTGCGTGATCAGCTTCTCGGCAATTGTCGCCGCGAGCGGATTCTTGGCTTGATGATCTTCGATAATGACTTCGATCTTGCGGCCGTTGACGCCGCCTTTGGCATTGATCTCGTCCACGGCCATCGAATAGGCCTTCTGGAACTTGTCGCCGAACGGCGCGTCAGGTCCCGTCATCGGCTGCGGCGCGCCGATCTTGAGCGTGCCTTGCGCCATCGCGCCCGAAGACAGCGCGAGCGAAAGCGACAACGCCGCCAGCAGTTTCCACTTGTGTGACATGGTCCCTCCCATGAGCTGGGCCACTCGTAAGGCAAAGCCTGGCCTTGCCCCCGTGATCCAATGACGCAAGCCTACGCCAATCGGGGCGGTTGCCCAAGGCCCTGCCAGTGCCGGATTGCTGCGATGGCGAAGGCGAACGAGGCGAGGCGCAGCTTTCCGGGTGGGGGACGAGTTGATCCATGACGGTGTCGCGCGCGCCGATGCAGGTTCGCGAGCGCGAGCAGGACCGCAAAAACCGCGATTCAAACCAGGCGCGCGCCATAGCGATTATGAGGATTGGATAGGGTACAGCAGATGAACGTTTCTTCGTGTTCCTTAAGCGTTGTTAGTGGCTTGACGGCGGTGTGGCTAGGGCGAATTCTCCCCGTATGTTTGTTTCTTTTTTTAACGAACTAAAGGCTGCCGGCGTGCCGGTGACGCTGCGCGAATACCTGACGCTGATGCAGGCGATGGACGCCGACCTGGCCTCGCGTCGGGTGGATGACTTTTATTATCTGTCACGAGCGACGCTTGTGAAGGATGAACGCAATCTCGACAAATTCGATCGCGTATTTGGTCACGTATTCAAGGGGTTGGAAACGCTCGATGACGCGATCGAAGCCGACATCCCTGCCGAATGGTTGAAGAAGCTCGCCGAAAAATATCTGACTGAGGAAGAGAAAAAGCAGATCGAGGCTATGGGCGGTCTCGACCAATTACTGGAAACGCTGCGCAAGCGGCTAGCCGAGCAAAAAGGCCGTCACCAGGGTGGCTCGAAGTGGATCGGTACCGCGGGCACGTCGCCCTACGGTGCCTATGGCTATAACCCAGAAGGAATTCGCATCGGCCAGGACGCCAATCGCAATTTTCGCGCGGTCAAGGTGTGGGACAAGCGAGAGTTCAAGGATCTCGATGACGAGGTCGAGCTTGGCACGCGCAACATTAAGCTTGCGCTACGTCGCCTGCGTAAATTCGCGCGCACTGGCGCACCCGAAGAACTTGATCTCGACGGTACCATCAAGGGCACCGCGCACAAGGGTTACCTCGATATTCTGATGCGTCCGGAGCGGCACAACGCGGTGAAGGTGCTGCTGTTCTTCGATGTCGGCGGCTCGATGGACTGGCACATCAAGGCGACCGAGGAATTGTTCTCAGCCGCGCGCTCAGAGTTTAAGCACATGGAGTATTTTTACTTCCATAATTGTCTCTATGAGCGCGTGTGGAAGGAGAATCGCCGCCGCTTCCAGGCAACCACACCGACCTGGGATGTGCTGCACACCTATCCACATGACTACAAGGTGATTTTTGTTGGCGATGCCTCTATGTCGCCCTACGAAATCGCAGCGCAGGGAGGCTCCGTCGAGCACTACAATGATGAGCCGGGCGGGCTCTGGCTCGAGCGCGTGACACGCACCTATCCGGCTTGTGTGTGGCTAAATCCGCTGCCGGAAAAGGAATGGGGCTATACCCATTCGATTACTATGGTGCATCAGCTTTTGGGTGGACGCATGTACCCACTCACGCTTGATGGGCTCGACCGAGCGATGCGTGAGCTAATACGTTAACCGGCAGAGCTCAGCCGGCGGGTAAACACACCGGTTAATTTTACGAGGATGGGTTAACAGCCGGAAGGTGCACCGCAGTTTTTGACGTTCGGTATCCCTTTTGGAGGGTAGGTGAGATCCATTAATTGCGTTGGATCAATGCTTGCCTGTCCAGTCTTGGACAGAATTCAAAAATGAATAGAACAGCGAAACAAAAAACGGCCGCACCGATGACTTCCACGGAGAGCGAAATGAACATGGTGGGCATGACCGAGCGACTTGGTCTCTCCACTGTTCCGGCTGTTGGCCGACCGGCGTCTCGCAACTGACGCAAGCGATTGACGCCTGCCAGCGGTGCGACACTGCCGTCGCGTGTCCTGACTGGCTCGCGCGTGCGCCCATAGCAATCGACCTGCTCCGGCATTCTGTCTAAATGCTTCTAGCTTTGCCAAGCGAACCCGCCGGTAGGGTGAGGACTCAGCGCGGAACCCATTCATCGTTTGCCTTGACGTATGAGCGCTTGACCGCGGCCCACGCGATCATATGCGCCCGCTTTTCCCGCTCGAGTTCTCCGGCGTGTGCCGCATAGGCGTGGTTGAAAGCCTCGCGGTAGATGTCCTGAGCATGCTCGGGTAGATGACTTCGAACACGCGGCGGTAGATCGGCATTGACGCGATACGGCATATGTAAACTTCTGCGCCTGCGGGATGAACCGTCGGAAAACCAATTGCGGTCGGCATGCCTTCCTTGGGATAAATCAAATGACCGTGTGGCGGTTCGCTGGCCCGGAGCTGATGCCTATCGGCGCCGGCGTTTTCATCCTCGGTCAGGCTCGTTTGTTGATGAATAGACCTTCGCAAAGGCGAAACGTAAGCTCGGCCCCAGTGCCCTGCGGCTCCAAGGCCGCTTTGACCTCGGGCGTAACCTGCGCGAGCATCGCGCGCAGCAAGGCCTGCATCGTATCGTCGTGCCGGCTGGCCCAGCTCTTGAACTCCATCTTCTTGTAAAGTTGCTCTTCATGCGTGATGGCAAGGCCGTGCTTCATCAAGGCAGCGCGCCACTCATCCATAGTCCAGGCGCGCAGGTGGCTCGGATCACGAAAACGCTCGAAGGCGTTGATGTAGTCACCGACGCTGCCCTTCGGCACCACATTGTCGACCAGCGCGAATAGACTTTGCGGCCTCAGAACGCGGCGTACCTCTGCGAGAAATTCCGGTATTGAGTCAAAGTGATGCGGCGCGATACGGCAGGTGACGAGATCGAAGCTTTCGTCTTCAAAGGGCAGCGCTTCAGCCTTGGCATAGGCGACCCGAATATTGGAGAGGCCACGCTTTTGCGCCTCCGCCCTGACCAGATCGAGCATTTCCTGGGTAATATCGGTGGCCCACATACGGGCGACTTGCGGGGCAAACGCGTACGCCACATGCCCGCCGCCCGTAGCAACATCAAGCCCATGCCAGCTCTTTTGCGGGGAGGTGAGGGCGACCAGACGCTCGAGGCTCTTGCCGAGCGCATGCGGCGTGCTGGTTAGGTAGCTGGCCGCAGTCTTGCCGAATTGCTCCTGGACGAGACTTTTGTTCATGGGCGTTTCCAATATCGATGCTGGCGCGCATACATAGCGCGTCCCGCGTCGGGCGCGATAGATCGTTCTAAAGTGTCCCGGCAGGGGATTATTTGTCGCCACCGCTCAGGTCGTCGTAGCCATGGCGGCTGCTGTAAAAAACAAGCGCCATCAAGCCGCCGCCGACTAAAAGCGAGAACAACACGCCACCCGCTATAGCGACATAGCCATAAAACGGAATTGCATCGCCAGCGAGATGCCCCCAGGCGGCGGTCGCGAACCAGACCGACAAAGCCAATAGTGCAAACAATGGCATGATGATGAGAAGTTTACGCATCGCCATCATATAGGGCGGCACGATATTCTTGTCATAGCGCCGGGCAAGGGAACACTCGCATCGCAGCTGTCGCCTTTGAGTTTCATAAGTGCCAGCCTTATAGGCCGTTCCGGGGGTCCAACCGATCTGAGGGCAGCGAGGGGAAAAAGCTGTGACCAAATCTCCGTTGGATGCCGCAGGGAACGTCGTTACCTACGCCTATCGGCCGTCGGTGATGGGGGCTGTCCGGGAATTCAAACTTTCGGATGACGGCATTGATTGGGCTGCCGGCGTGAGATCGGGGCACATTCCATACCGCAATATTCGCCTTCTACGCATGTCGTACCGGCCGACCAGCATACAGTCGCAGCGCTTCGTCACTGAGCTATGGGCGGAGGGCGCGCCCAAGCTGAAGCTCCATTCCAGTTCCTGGAAAAGCATGATCGAGCAGGAGCGGCTCGATCAATCCTATTCGGCCTTCGTCCGGGAATTACATCTTCGTATTTCGAATATGGCGGCGTCCACGCGCTTCAAGCAAGGCAATCGTCCGTTGATCTACTGGCCAAGTGTGGTAGTTTTCGTTGCGGTCGCGCTCGGGCTTGCCGGATTGATCGCACGGGCGCTGCAAATCGGCGCCTCCGGCGGTGCGGCATTCGTCAGCGCCTTCCTTGCGCTATATCTCTGGCAGGTCGGAAATTTCCTTCGACGCAATCGACCGGGCGAATATCGCCCTGGCGCACTGCCGAAAGAGGTGATGCCGGCGCAATAATTGCGAACGATGACGGTCAGGGCTTTCGAAACACTGCAATGATGCTGTTACACGTCAGTTGATATCGGCCCTGCGCGCGCTACCGTTAGAAAAATTTTTACGATTTGGCGGCGATGCGAATACGCATAT
This sequence comes from Pseudolabrys sp., assembly GCA_049802775.1. GTDB lineage: Bacteria > Pseudomonadota > Alphaproteobacteria > Rhizobiales > Xanthobacteraceae > Pseudolabrys. The sequence continues at coordinate 5,316 of JBARNC010000241.1, forward strand.
ATGCTCGTCGCGAAATTTTTTTTTGCTCACGAGGCGATGTCAAAGGCGTGATCCAGCTCCAGGCCGCCGCGAGAGCGGCCTCTTTACGTTGCTGTGCTACTGACGCACCACGAGAACCGAACACTTGGCATAGCGCACCACATGTCCGGCATTGGAGCCGAGGAAATACGTCCGCATCGCGGGCCGGTGCGAGCTCATCACGATTAGGTCTGCATTGAACGTCTTCGCTTCCTCAAGTACTTCGTGGTAGATACCGCCTTGGCGCACTGTTGCGGAAATATGCGCGGGATCGAGGCCGCATTCGCCTGCAATAATGCCGAGTGCTTCTTCGGCCGATTTGCGCTGCTGTACGTCGAAGTCGGGCGGTACGTATTCGGCCAGCATCACCGGCGTCATAGCCAGAACATTTACCAGACGTACCGATCCGGCCGACGCGCGCGCCATTTCGGTCGCGGCGGCAATGGCGGGTTTAGCCAGATCGGTATCGGCGAGATCGACCGGCACTAGAATCTTTTTGTACATGACAGCGCCCCTCGTTTCGCTGTGAGGTTGTAATAATGGCACGTTTTCAGAGGCGCGTTGAGTGAGAGTTATTGTCTCAACTGGCCGTAGCTCCTAGCGACTTGGGGGTCACAAAGCGTTCAAGCCGCCCACACTGCGGGTGCAGTTTGCTCCAGTCGTCGAGGGCGAAATCGATGATCACAAGGCTGGACGTGGGCAGCTTTTCCCGCAGCTGCTCGCGCGCTTCGATATCGCCGGAGGCGATCAGCATTAGTGCGAGTTCATGGAGGCCCGGGTTGTGTCCGATAATGAGAAGCGTATGCGTGGGCGAGGCGGCATCCTTGAGGACGCCAAGAACGGCGTGCGCGGTCGCGTTATAGAGGCGCTCCACCGAGGTAGCCACGGGCGGCAAGCGGAATGCGGTGGCAGCGATTTTCCAGGTTTCCTGGGTTCGTGCGGAAGGGGATGTCATAACTCGGTCGGGAATCAAGGCATGGGAAGCCATATAGGCGCCGATCTTGGCAGCTTCTTTGCGGCCGCGCTCGATCAGTTTGCGGTCGCGGTCTCCCATGCCTGGTTCAGAGCGTTCGGCCTTAGCGTGGCGAAATAGCAAAAGACGGCGCATGGTCATGCTATGTGTGTCGGCGGCAGAAGACCCAGTCTAGCATGCGTTCGCCAGCGGCGGAGCGCCAAGGCAAAAGTACCGTAGCGAACCAAATGAGCGAAAGCATGGAAGCGGGCTGGTACGAGGCGAATAGTGTTGCACGTCCAGATCGTCCCCGCCTGAATCTCGATATCGATGTCGACGTCTGCGTGATTGGCGCTGGGCTTGCCGGCCTTACCGTTGCCCGTGAGGTCGCCCAGCGGGGCTGGTCGGTAGCGGTGTTGGAAGCGGGCGAAGTCGCATGGGCGGCTTCGGGCCGCAACCTGGGTTTCGTGCTCCCCGGGTTTTCCGAAGATATCAGTGACATCATCAAGAGTACCGGCCTCGATCATGCCAAGCAGCTGTGGGCCCTGTCGGTACAAGGGCTCGACTATGTCCGGCACACGATTCTGGACACGCAAATGCCCGGTGTCGACCTGATCAACGGCTGGCTGCACGTGTCGAAATCCGACAACATTGGCGAACTGCGTGCCGAAGTTGAACGAATGCGCTGGATCGGCGCAGACGTCGAGTTCTGGCCAGTGGCGCGCGTGCGCGATCAACTGCACAGCCCGTATTATTTCGGCGCGGTGCACTACCGGCAAGCTTTTCACATAGACCCATACAACTACGCGCTCGGACTCGCTGCGCTCGCAGAAAAAGCGGGTGCGCGCATTTTTGAGGATACACCGGCTGTCTCGCTCGATCCGGCCGGCATCCGCAAGCGTATTGTCACGCCCGCCGGCCGTGTCCGTGCCGCGCACGTAGTGCTGGCGGGCAATATCCATCTAGGTGCATTGATGCCCCAGCTCGCTGCGACTTTGCTGCCCGTTACGACATTCGTGATGGTGACTGAACCGATCGGTGCGATCTTGCACGAGGTCGTACGCTATCGTGGCGCGGTCAGCGACACCAACCGCGCCGACAATCACTATCGTATTATCGGAGGTGACCGCCTGCAGTGGTCGGGGCGCATGCGTACGTGGGAGGCCAATCCCCGCTTCATCGCGCGGGGCCTCGTCAATGACATCCGGCGGACCTTTCCCGCCCTTGGAAAAGTGGACATCGCGCATCTATGGCGTGGGACGCTCGGCCGCACCGTTCATCGTATGCCGCAGATCGGCGAGATCGAGCGCGGCGTGTGGCTGGCAAGTGGCTTCGGTGGCCATGGGCTCAACAACACGGCGATCGCGGGCGAACTTATCGCGCGCGGAGTTGTCGACGGCGATCAAACATGGCGCCTGTTTGCGCCCTATGAGCTGGTGTGGGCTGGTGGCGTGCTCGGCCGAATGGTGGCGCAAGGCATCTACTGGGGTATACGCCCGGTGGAGCGCGTCGAACAGGAAGTTGCCCGCTATCGCGCGCGCGCTCGCGCGCGGAAGGAGGCGCGACTAACCTCCCAAGCCAAAACGGCACCTCAGGAACAGGCAGAGCCCTAAGCAAATTCCAGATTCTGATCAGCCAGAGCTAGAGGCCTACCTTCTTTCTCGCCGTGCGATGAAGGCTAACCGTTCGAATAGGTGCACGTCCTGCTCATTCTTGATCAGTGCGCCATGGAGAGGCGGAATGAGTTTCTTGGGGTCTCGCTCGCGCAAGGTCTCTGGGCCGATGTCTTCAGCCATCAAGAGTTTAAGCCAGTCCAGAAGCTCGGACGTGGAGGGCTTTTTCTTCATGCCCGGCACTTCGCGGATTTCATAAAATAATTTCAGGGCTTCAGCGACGAGTCTTTGTTTGATGTCGGGAAAGTGTACCTGAATAATCGCGCGCATGGTATCAGCGTCCGGAAACCGGATGTAGTGAAAGAAGCATCGGCGCAAAAATGCATCCGGCAATTCTTTCTCGTTGTTAGAAGTTATGACGAAGATCGGCCGGCGACGCGCCTTTACCGTCTCGCCGGTTTCGTAGACAAAAAACTCCATGCGGTCGAGTTCCTGCAGTAGGTCGTTAGGAAACTCGATGTCGGCCTTATCGATTTCGTCAATCAGCAATACCGGACGGTCGTCGGCGACAAAGGCGTCCCACAGCTTGCCGCGCTTGATGTAGTTGCGAATGTCCTTGACGCGCTCGTCTCCGAGCTGGCTGTCGCGCAGCCGGGAAACCGCGTCATATTCGTAGAGACCCTGCAGCGCTTTGGTGGTAGATTTGATGTGCCACTCGATTAACGGCGCGCTTATCGCCTTGGCGATTTCCAGAGCCAGCACGGTCTTGCCGGTGCCGGGTTCACCTTTGACCAGCAGTGGCCGTTCGAGCGTGATTGCGGCATTGACGGCGACTTTAAGATCATCGGTCGCCACATAGGCCTTGGTGCCTTCGAAACGCATACAATGCTTCCCTTTACCGCATGCTCAATGTTCATAATTCATATAGCCAATATTCCGCGCGACAAAGAGGTTTGACGAGGCCTCACTAGCCGCGAACGGCACCTTCCAGAAAGTCCTCCAGCGCCGTCACTGGCGCGCGGGACGGCCGCTTAACAGGAACGTGATGGCAGCGCGATAACGAGTTGAATTGCGTTTAACTGCGGAAGCTGTATGGCAAGCACGTGAGATACTAGGAAAACGTCCCGATGTCCCGAGTGCTACTCAGCCTGGTCCTTGCGCTTGCGGTCGCCTGCACAGCGGTCGCTCAAAGCGCGAATCAGTCGTCGAATCGTGCGATGGCAACCTTTGCCGGCGGCTGCTTCTGGTGCACAGAAGCCGATTTCGACAAATTGCCCGGGGTAATCTCGACCACGTCGGGCTATACCGGCGGGCGTGTTGCGAATCCGAGCTATACTCAAGTCTCCGCTGGCGGCACCGGACACGCCGAGGCGGTGGAGGTCGTCTATGACCCGCACAAGGTCAGCTATGACGAGCTACTTTCCTACTACTGGCGTCACGTCGATCCGACCGTGAAGAACCGGCAGTTCTGTGACGTCGGCGAACAATATCGCACCGCGATCTTCGTTCACGACGACGAGCAACGGAGACTTGCGGAGGCCTCCAAAAAAAAGGTCGAAGCAGAACTTAAGCAGCCCATCTACACCGAGATCGTGCCAGCCGGGCCTTTCTATAAGGCGGAGGACTATCATCAGGATTTCTATCAGAAAAACCCGACCAAATATAAATTTTACCGATGGAACTGCGGCCGCGATCAAAGGCTTGAGCAACTGTGGGGTGCGCGCAAGGGAGATAGCTGAAAATGATAACTCGGCGCGCTTTGTTGTCTGGCGCAGCGCTTTCAGCGCTTATGGTTACGGCTAAGTTTGGCGAGGCAGGAACCATGACAACCACCGAAACGACCGACTATCACAAATTGTCCGATATGGATTGGCGCCAACGCCTCACGGCGAACCAATACATGGTGCTGCGCCAGCACGGTACCGAACGCGCCGGCAGCAGCCCGCTTGACAAGGAGAAGCGCAAGGGAACCTTCACCTGCGCTGGCTGTGATTTGCCGTTATTCTCGTCCGACACCAAATTCGAGAGTGGCACCGGCTGGCCCAGCTTTTATCAGCCGTTGGCCAATGCGGTGGAGACAAAGACAGACCGCTCATTTTTCATGACGCGCACCGAGGTGCATTGCGTGCGCTGCCTCGGTCACCTCGGTCATGTTTTCGACGACGGACCACCACCGACGGGCTTGCGGTACTGTATGAATGGAGTGGCGTTAAAGTTCGTCCCGGAGGCCGCCAAAGGTTCTTAAATCCATAATTTCCAGCAAAATGGCTTTGCCGCGTCAGGTGAAGTCAATCGCAGGCAGCGAAGCGGGCGATGTCCTTGGTATGTTTTCCAATGGACACAACGTTACAACTCACGCGGATTTGCGGTTTGTTTGTAGGCAATGATGGCTCGCGCTCTTGAGCGCCTTGTACATTTTGCCAGCCAGAATGTGATTGCTCACGGTCACGATATGTGGCCAAAGCCGGGGTCCGCTAGACCGAACGCCCAGGCCTTTCGGGGGCTGGAGAGTTCCCGGAAATTATTGAACTGTCATCAAAATCCCGCCTATCAGGGGGCTTTACTTCGATATTGTCCGCCGGTTGGTTGACGTATATAAGCCTGCCGCGCGAGGGGCGAGACTGCACGCCCAAGAACAAAAGATCACAGGGAGTTACGTGGAAATGCTGGCCAGAACCAAAAATTATCGACCGACCGACAAGGAGCCGTTCATGAACGAGCGCCAGCGCGAATATTTTCGCGTGAAACTGCTTGCCTGGCGGGAGGACATACTCAAGGAAGCCAAGGAAACACTGCAGCATCTCCAGGAAGAAAATCAGAATCACCCCGATCTAGCTGACCGTGCCTCTTCCGAAACCGATCGAGCTATCGAGCTGCGCGCGCGCGACCGTCAGCGCAAACTGATCGCCAAGATTGATGAAGCGCTGACACGGATCGACGACGGCACTTACGGATATTGCGAGGAGACCGGCGAGCCGATTTCTCTGCGTCGGCTGGAAGCACGTCCGATCGCGACACTGTCTGTCGAAGCACAGGAGCGGCACGAGCGTCACGAGCGCATTTACCGAGACGATTGAAGCCCCCCGTCTTGTCTATTTGCAATGCCCGGCTCTAGAGCCGGGCATTTTTAATTTGTAACCTCACTTAGCCTCCGGGGGAGCACCTGCAGGCCGGATGGTTTGCGCCGTCTTTACAGCCGCCGAAGCTGTCGAGCGTATTTAACAATCGAATATATAAGGGCGTTTATGAATTCGCAGTTGCGCGCACCTTTAATTCTGTTGGCGCAGGGGTCAGCGATCCGTCGATCTTCGACCTTGTCCTAGCGCGGCAAATTCGGATAGTTCATCAACGCGACGGCGTCAGCTCGCTGCTTTTTGCAAACAATTGCCATAGTATTTGCGTCGCTAGTTAATTTGTTTTAAGTCGAAGCAAACGCGATCAGAACCATCTTTACTTCGGCGCTCACGGCATTTGGCCCCAAGGCTGTGCAGTTGCGTTCAGATTCCATTTAGAGAATTTGAATACAAATCGCTCATAGAGATGTTGCCGTGGGACCCAGCCTTTGAATGAAAGCAACGATAAGCGCTCTGGCCGAGACCGTCGAATCGGCCACGATCGTCGATCTGAGCTCTATATGCGTTCGGTCGAAGAAATGCTCCTATTCTCATCTCATTTAGAGTGCGCAGGCAGCCACTTGGCATAAAGCGGAGATTCGAGTGGCGTTAACTAGTGTCCGCTTTCCGGGTAAAAGCGGACATCGCACTAGACGGCGCCACGTCCGTTTTTGACCCAAAACGGGCATTTCCTGGCTCAAACTCTCCCCTTTAAATAGATAAGTTGAGCCTGGTACATTGGGGGACAACGAGACGACGCAAGCCGCGCTGTGAGCCGCAACACACCCAGATGAGATTGCTATGAGAAAAGGGTGGCTCCAACGGTTGGGATTCGATCTACCATATTTATCTCAATGGCGCCTGATATCGACAGCGCCGTACAACCGAGAACTTGAATTGCGCATTACTGACAATGGAGAGATTGTAACTCTTGAATTCCCGTGTCTTCGGACGAACGAAGAGGCTTGGATCAACGTAGACCTCGGCACTGAGGTCAAAGTTCAGCCCGTCGAATGGCGTGTCTGGCAGGGCGGGAAATCGCCGGAACCTCATCACTCAAAGATTAGGCTCGCTGCCAGACGGGCGCTAACCCGCCTCTATCTTCGGCACGTCAAGCGGCGGGATAACGACGACAAAGATTTTGCGCCATGATGCCGTAAATGGACTGATCTTTTGTAACGATCGCTCGATGCAACCAGGATATCGAAAGCAGTTATCTAGATCGTTGTCGGGATTTGACCTATGTCAATGTGTGCAGCAAGATACGGGCCGATGGGAGTGTCCGATAGGACCCTGGTGCAACATCTAAAAGGACCAGCAAAATGAGGCTTCGATTGATTAGCGCAGTATTTGCAATCTCGCTTCTTCCGGTGGCTGCAAATGCACAGTTAACCATCGATATGGGCGCGTTTACATGCGGCCAATATCTAGCAATGTCGCCGGCAATGTCTCGTGACTTCTCGGCATGGATGAGCGGCTGGTTCAGCTATCAGACCCGCCGGACATTTGTGGATGTCGCTTTGCACCAGACAAACATCGCGAACTTGAAAGCGTGGTGCCAATACCATCCGCAAGAAAGCGTGATGGCTGGGTTGCAGAGGGGAATTGGCCCGCAGTGAAATGCTGGAGCAACGGAGGAATAACCATGAGATGGAATGTTCTTTTCATAGCTGCGACTTTGCTGGTAGCCGCTTCGCAGCCAAGTGTGGCTCAGTTCAGAGTAGATATGAATCAGATCACTTGCGGAGGCTGGCTCGGATACAGTCCAGAGCAACGGGATTTCGTCCGCTTTTGGCTGAGCGGTTATTACAATGCGGCCGCCAATAGCAACGTCTTGAACTACGACCGCTTTCAAAAGAATTCCGCAAAGATCACAGCCTTCTGCGAGAAGAATAAGTCAAAAACGCTGCCGACCGCGATCAAGGACCTCGGCTTTTGGCAGTGAGAGACGGATTACATTCCCGACGAAGTAATCGGAAAGGGCGCACGTCCGCTATTGGCACTAAGCGGACAAGGGGACGGCGACCAATCAATGTCTCCTTCTTGCTAAGATCGGAATGCTGGACTGAACACCCGCCCGACCGACGGCGCTCAAAAAGTGAGCCTCGTCGAATAGACAAGCCACAAATAGAGCATCTATTTAATGAACGATGTCTGCTTGTAGCACAAAGCAGACATTCAAACCGTGCTCGCTGATGTCCGCTTTTGGTGGATAAACGGACATTACGCAGACATGCGGCATGACGATCAATTGATCCAAGTCGAAAAGATAGATACCGTCAAGGCGGATGCTGATGCTCAATTCGAAGTTTGGTGAATGTTTTCGGTTAGGAGATTGCGTCATGATGGGTCAAACAATAGCCGAGCATTTGAAGGAAGGCGCAGAATTAAGCAAAGCAGAGGAGAAACTTCAGCGTCGCGCTACGGCACGTAAAATTGGTAAGATGATCAGAAGATGCAAAGCCGAGACAAAGGCGATTAAGAAACTCGACGATGAGCAAAGAGAATACTTAGAAAGAATGCGAAAGCATTTTTAGCGTCACGAAGAAGGGAAGAAGCGAGATCAAATATCGAAACGCGCGGCGAAACCGGTCTGCATACCGCATTCAGCCTTTCATGCGATTTGTCTCGGTCTCTTGTTCCCACCGCACGATAGTCTGTTGAAGGGCATGAAATTTCTTTTCAGTTGAATTATCGAACAATGGATCTTTTCTGTCGTTCAATCGCGTATTGATTTCTGCCCAATCTTCCGCTCGCAAGGCCTTGACAGCGGACGGAAATAGCAACCGTTCTTCCTTCGCCATGTGTTGGCGCTGATGCTCGATGAAATCACGCACGACACGATGAAAGGTCTGCCGCAGCAGCTCCCGGCCGGCCAGGACGTGCTCGACCACCCGCGCGAATTGGCGCAAACGGTTGGTTTCAACCTGATGCTCGGCTTCCGCGTCGCCGATCTGCCGAGCGACCGCAGGATCTCGCAGCTTCAGTTTCTCGAAAACGATGTCCTCTTTCGGATGATGGTAGGTCTCGGGATAGTCCTGGAAATAATCGATGATGGCCTGCAAAATTTCAAAATCTGGTGACTCGCCGCGATCGAAAATTTCCAATTCCTGCTCCAGAACGTGAAGCAGTTTTTCAATGTTTCGGTGCTCTTCGAGTAGGGTCTCGATAATTCTTGACATCGACCAGGTGCCGTTCGGTTAACATTCTGATCTGGCAGCAATAATCTCTATACGGAGAGCTTCATACTTTTTAAATTATAAGATTAACGCTAATCCCGTGCCTGGCTTTGCGTTATGTCAAAGCGTGATGGGGCCAATTATTCCATATTTTTTCGTTAGGAAATGTTCATCGCGCTCGGGAGTCGAAATCGATGGTCGACGTGGATCCAGGGCCAGGTTTCAAAATTCTGGTGCGTGAAGATTTTTCCGACGTGACCTATTCCCTGGTCATCCATCACCCGTTGATGGCGAAAGCTGCGCAGCCAGGTCAATTCGTCATTGTGATGTCGCATGAGTCCGGCGAGCGAGTCCCGTTGACTATCGCGGACTTCGACCGCGCAAAGGGTACCGTCACCCTAGTCATACAGGCGGTTGGGAAATCAACCAAGGAGATGCAGCAGATCTGTCAGGTGGGAACTTCTCTCTATGGAGTGGTTGGGCCCATGGGGGTGCCAAGCCCGCTCGCAGGAAAGAAAAAGGTGGCCTGTGTTGGCGGCGGGCTAGGCGTTGCACCAATCTTCCCGCAGGCCCGCGGATTTAAACAGAATGGCGCCTATGTGATCGGTATTCTCGGCTTTCGTACCAAGAAGCTGATTTTCTGGGAGGACAAGTTCAGGGCCTGCTGCGATGAACTAATCCTGTGCACGGATGACGGCTCCGCGGGAATGAAGGGCTTTGTCAGCGACGGCATCAAACTTGCCATCAAGGGGCACGGCAACATCGACGAGGTAGTGGCGATCGGCCCGCCTGTAATGATGAAGGCCTGCGCCGAAGCCACGCGCCCGCATGCGATCAAGACGATCGTCAGCCTTAATCCGATCATGGTCGATGGGACCGGGATGTGCGGCGGCTGCCGGGTCAAGATCGGTAATGAAATAAAGTTTGCATGCGTCGATGGTCCCGATTTCGATGGGCACAAGGTCGACTTCAACGATCTGATGATGCGCCTTAAGCGTTACGCCGAAGAAGAAAAGGTCGCTCTGGATCGATGGTCGGAAAATTGTCGGATGCAGCGGACTCCACCTGTATTGAAGGGCGGTGAAGCGGCTGATTCGACATTCCCCCTACCCGATCCCTTTGAAGACGCGTTGGGGGGATAGCGTGAGCCTCAGTCAAGGTTTCGGTATTGGTTGCTCAGCACTTGAGATGACTTGTTAATTGCACAGGACTAACAGGATGGCCAAGAAGAAAAAAACGATCCGAAGCATTCCCCAGGAACGGACTCCTGTGCGCGAACAGGATCCGCGGGTGCGGGTGAAGAATTTCGACGAGGTGAATTGTGGCTATTCCCTGGAAGAGGCGCTCAACGAGGCAGAGCGATGCCTCTTATGCCCGGACCCGGCCTGTGTGGCCGGCTGCCCCGTCAATATCAACATCCCGAAATTTATCGAGGCAATAACCGCCAAAGATTTCCGCGGTGCCTATAACGTCGTGACCGCGAGCAATCTCTTGGCGGCAGTGTGTGGCCGAGTCTGCCCGCAGGAGACGCAATGTGAGGGTGTCTGCGTGGTCGGCGAGTCACTCGAGCCGGTGGCGATCGGCCGCCTCGAACGCTGGGTCGGCGACCAGGCTATAAAGGAAAAATGGGCAAACGTTCCCTATGTCGAACCGACTGGCTTCAAGGTTGGAATCGTCGGCTCGGGTCCTGCCGGCATGGCATGTGCGGCGGACTTGGCTAAAGCCGGATGTGAGGTGACTGTTTACGAGGCCTTCCACCAGGCCGGCGGCGTCCTCAAGTACGGCATCCCAGATTTCCGTCTGCCCAATGCGGTGGTCGATGCGGAAATCGAGAACCTGCGCAAGCTCGGCGTCAAGTTCGAGTGCAATACGCTGGTCGGCCGACTGTTCACCATCGAACAGATGCGCGACGAACTCGGTTTCGATGCCATCTTCATCGGCACCGGCGCCGGCTATCCCTCAATGCTTGGCATCCCTGGCGACACCCTTAATGGCGTGCTTTCCGCTAACGAGCTGCTAACCCGCTGCAATTTGATGCGGGCAAAGGAATTCCCAAATTACGACACCCCGCTTCCACTCGGGAAGCGCGTCGCCGTGATTGGCGCCGGCAACACGGCCATGGATGCGATGCGCGTCAGCCTTCGTCTCGGCGCCGAGAAAGTATACTGCATTTATCGACGGTCTCGGGCGGAGTGCCCTGCACGCGCGGAAGAGGTTCATCACGCCGAGGAAGAAGGGATTGAATTTCATTGGCTCACCAACCCGATTGAAATTCTTGATGACGGGAAAAGCGGTGTGCGCGCCATGCGCTGCATTCGCATGGAACTCGGCGAGCCAGACGATTCAGGGCGACGGCGCCCGATCCCGGTGCCCGGCAGCGAGTTCGAGTTTGAAACCGATCAGGTCGTGTTCGCGATCGGCACAAACGCAAACCCGATCATCGGCCAGACCTCGCGACTTCGCCTCAACAAGCGCGGCTATATCGAGACCAACGAGACACTGGCGACTTCGATGGCGGGTGTCTTTGCCGGCGGCGATATCGTTACCGGCGCCGCAACTGTGATCGAAGCAATGGGCGCCGGCCGCAAAGCCGCGCATACCATCAAGAACTATCTGAGAATCCGCGATTCGGAAGTCGACGACGTTGGCGAAGTCAACGTCGGTACGTTCTTCGGGATCGATCTCAGGGAACGCAACTTCGCGCGTATTCGCGCCGCCTAAGGTAGCAAGATGAACGGAACCACTGCCGAAATTTCAATCAAGCCGCGCCCGCGCGCGAACAAAGCCGCTCAATCCATCCCCGACGGCAAGCGGGTGACCACATTGAGTGAGCATATTGTCGAGATCGTCAGCGATTCCGGGGAAGGCGCGCAGCGGTGCGGACAGTCACTCGGAGCGATCGCCGCGCGGATGGGCAATGGAGTCTGGACCGTCGAGATTATTCCCGCGGAAATCCGTCCACCCGCGCGCAGCGTTGCCGGGGGCAGCGGTAATCGCATTCGCCTGGGTACGCAACGCGTCACCAACGGCGGCAACGAAACCGACCTGGTGATCGCCTTCAACGAGCAGGTGCTGCTCGGCCGCGTTCGCACCGGCGAACTCAAGGAAGGCTGCACCATTCTTCTGGAAAATATGTGGCGCGAGAGCAAGGATCCAAATATAGCCGCGTCCTACGTTGAGACCCATGACCAGCTCGTAGCGGCGGGATTCAAGGTTATCGAAATTCCGATGGAGCGCGAGTACCGCTTGGTGATCGGCGACGCCAAGCGCGGCAAGAACATGTTCGCGCTGGGCATGCTGTGCAGCATCTACAGCTTCGATCTGCACGTCGCCCGCGAGCAAATCGCACGTACCTTCGGCAAGAAAGACGCCAGCGTGATTGCCACGAACGTCAAGCTGTTAGACGCCGGCTACGAATGGGCCGAGAAGAATCTCGATTTCAAATATCGCATTCCGGCGGCCCGCAGCGCCGAGCCGCAAGTCGTGCTCGACGGCAATACTGCGTTGGCGCTCGGCGTGCTGGCGTCCGGTATGGAAGTCTGCGCGATGTACCCGATTACGCCGGCGACCTCAGTGTCACACTATCTCAGCAGCGTGTTCGAAAAGGTCGGCGGCATCGTCCACCAGGCCGAGGACGAGATTGCAGCTTGCACTTTCGCGATCGGCGCCTCTTATGCCGGTAAATGTGCCGTCACCGTCACGTCCGGGCCCGGCTATTCGCTCAAGCAGGAAGCGATCGGACTTGCGGCGATGGGCGAGATTCCGCTGGTTGTCATCAACGTGCAGCGCGGCGGCCCCAGCACAGGGCTGCCGACCAAGGTCGAGCAGGGCGATTTGATGACCGCGATCTTCGGCAGCCACGGCGATGCGCCCAAGGTGGTGATCGCGCCAGGCACGATCGAGGACTGCTTCTATTCGGTAATCACCGCGCGCAAGATTGCTGAAACCTTCAACATGGTCGTGGTCGTACTGTCCGATGCGAGCCTAGCCACGTCGCAGCAGCCGTTTCCGCGTCCGCAATTCAGCGAAGCCTGGCTGGCGCCGCCGATCGACCAGAGTGAGATCCCGGACGGGCTCAAGCCTTATGACTGGAACCCGGTCACCGGCTTGGCCCGTCGCTTCATCCCGGGTCAGCCCGGCGGTGTGCACACTTTGACCGGACTTGCTCACGACACCCTGAGCCACGTCGCCTATGACCCGGAAAGCAATGAATCGGGCATTCGCGCGCGCAGCCACAAGCTCGCAGCGTTGCAGAAGACCCTGAAAACACCGTTGGTGTTCGGCGAGGCCAAAGGCGACCTGCTGGTCGTCGGCTGGGGCAGCACCAAGGGTGCGATCGAGGAAGCAGTGACCAGCCTGCGCGCCAAAGGCCATAAGGTCTCGTCGCTGCATCTCACCTTCCTGCAGCCGATGGCGCCCGGTATCGACGAAATCATGAAGCGGTTCAAGAAGGTCGTTACCATCGAGGGCAACTGGAGCGATGACCCGAACGACAAGATCGTCGACAAGAACAACCGCCGCTACTCGGCGCTCGCCACGCTGTTGCGCTCGCGTTTCCTGATTGACGTCGATTGCTGGAGCGAGGTGCGTGGCCAGCCGATCAAACCGAACACCATCGAACGCGTCCTCCTCGAGAAAATGAAAAAGCAAGAGGCAAGAGGATCATGACCATCCATGCCACCGAATGCTTGTTGCGGATGCACGACGAGCATCACGCGCTGGAGGATTATCAGAGCGGCGTGCCGCGTTGGTGCACTGGCTGCGGCGACAACGCCATTCTGGCGGCCGTCCAGCGCCTGTGCCGCGACGAGGATCTGCGTCCTGAGAAGACGGTGTTTGTCTCAGGCATCGGCTGCTCCAGCCGCTTTCCACATTACATGAAGACCTATGGATTCCACGGCATTCACGGCCGCGCGCTGCCGGTCGCCGAGGGCGTCAAGATGGCGCGGCCGGACTTGACCGTGTTCGTCAACACTGGCGACGGCGACTGCTGCAGCATCGGCGCGGCACATTGGATCCACGCCATCCGTTACAACATGAACATGACGGTGATGCTGCACGACAATCAGATCTACGGTTTGACCAAGATGCAGGCGTCGCCAACGTCACCACGCGGATTGAGGAGCAACACCACGCCGCGCGGCAGCTATCTCGACGGACTTCAGCCGCTGACCGTGACGCTCGGCGTCCAGAACGTGTCGTTCGTCGCGCAGGCGGTCGATTGGATTCCCGAGGTTCTCTACGACATTCTGTTGGCGGCGTACCGCCATAAGGGCTTCTCGTTCGTGCGCATCCTCCAGCGCTGCCCTGAATGGCTGCCGAAAATGCTCGATCCGTGGGTGCACGATCCGCTCAAGACCCTGCTGCTGACCCACGAAGACGGCGTGACACTCAGTCCGAACCTATCCAAGGTCTACAAGACCCAGGAACGGCACGATCCGTCGAATATCAACCGGGCGCGCGAGATCGCTTCGCTGGCGGATCCAATCCCGATCGGCATTCTTTATCGCAATCCGGGCGTCCCCTGCTACGAAGAGCTTCGTAACGCCGGGCAGCAGCGTTCCGCACGCTACATCAAGTCCGGTCTCGATGCGGAATTCGACAAGTTCACGATATGGCCGCAGGAGGCGGACGGCAAAGTTCGGCCTAGCACGTGAGAATACAGCGAGTTTGAACTGAAACGACCAAGGCGATTTTGGCATGCAAGCAGAAGTACAAGCGCACATCGCGTTTCACCTCACGGGTCGAAAGTCTGAGGGCGACTTCGACGCTCTTGCCGGCAATGATCTGCATCCGGCGATTTTCGCCGGCTATCGAGACCTCACGGCGCTGCGCTACGATTTCCCGCTGGTGCTGATCCACGCCGGAGGGGGACCGTCGGTGCAATCGCTGTCCCGGCTGTTCGACGACGCGGTCAAGGCGATCGCGGCCGACAGCGACGGCGAACGGCTGAAACGGCATGCCGTGCGGCTCGAGCGCGAGCTTCGCAAGCTGCTGGCGGAAGGTGTCTGCGGCTCGCTATCGAAATTGTGGGACCTCAGTGCAGCCCGCGTCGGCGGCAAAGACGGGAAGCTGCTGCAGGACAGCCTGAGCCGCCTGCGCGCTGCGCTAAAGAATACTGACGGCGACCTAGTCGATTGCGATAAGGCCATGCCGTTCCGCCTGTTCCGGCACGCCTGGCAGGCGCTGCAGGACCAGAAGGCGCAGAAATTCCACGCCGACACCACCAAGCTACTGATGAAACTGTCGGACATCTTGAGCGCGGATTTCGTCCGCTCCAAGGAAGGCCTTAGCGCGGACCGGTTGCGGGCGTCGGTCGGCGCGGCGCATCGCGACGCGTTCGATTTCGATGCCATGTCGCATTTGCTGGCCGAGGCATCGGCCAATGTGCCGCTGCCCGAAAGCCGGCGCCGGCGGGTACGCGGCTTGCTATCGACGCTGCGCGCGCAACGGTTCTTCGCGCCGGCCAGCGACGGCGACAAAGGCATCGATATCGGCGAACCCTATTCGTTTATGTTCGAATCATGCACTGACGCGGTCGCGGCCTATCGCGAACGGCTGCCGAAAATGATTGAGCTGGCCAAGGCGATGGCCATGGCTAGGCTCGAGACCGAAGGCGAATATAGCGAGGCGCGCCACGACGCCTTCTTCGCGGAGTTCGGCGCCAACGGTCTCGAGCCGGAAGACCTCGTGCTGTTCCCGGATTATCTGATTTGCCTACGCGCAGCTGATCTGGCTGCCACAGACAGCGAGCTGCTCCTGCAGGCCTTCGTCGCTGGCTTGCCTATTAAGGTGATCGTGCAAACCGACGATCTGTTCGAGCCGTCGCCGATCAGCAGCGAATTGCAGATCTCGGGCCTGCGCGGTCGGCAGCTTGTCAGCACCGCGATTGGCGCCGGCACGTATTTCGTCCTGCAATCGGGCAGCGCAACGCTGTTCAAGTTGCGCGAGCGGATCCTGCGCGGACTGGCCCAACCTGGGCCGGCTTTGTTCAATATTTTCTCCGGCGCAAGCGGCACCGGCGTTCCGCCCTATCTGACGGCGGCCGCCGCCGCGGAATCCCGTGCGTTCCCGTCCTTTGTCTACGATCCGTCGGCCGGGCCGGACTGGGCATCGCGGTTCTCGCTCGACGGTAATTCGCAAATTGAACTCGATTGGCCACAGCAATGCCTCGACTACGAGGACGCGGCGCAGCAGCTGATCTCGGAGCACCTGGCCTTTACGTCGGTCGATTTTGCGGCCTGTGATCCGCGCTGCGCCAAACATTTTGCAAAAGTGCCGCGCACGAAGTGGACGGCCGATCTGGTGCCGGTAGTCGAGTTCCTGGCGCGCGAGCCGAAAGACCTGACCGAAAAAGTGCCGTGCCTGTTGATGGTCGACCGCGACAACCGCCTGCAGAAGGTGGTGGTCAATGACCGGCTAGTGCGGGAGGCGCGCCGTTGCGCCGAAGCGTGGCGCAGCTTGCAGGAACTCGGCGGCGTTCACAACTCGCACGCAGTGGCACTTGTTGAACGGGAGCGGAAAGCCTGGGCGGAGCAAGCCCAGCCGCCGACCGCTGCCGTGCAAAGCCAACTC
>JBARNC010000242.1:0-1719 GCA_049802775.1 Pseudolabrys sp.
ATCGACATCTTCCATGGTTGGCGCTTGCGATGGCATCAGCGGCGCTGCCAATGCCGGAGCAGCCGGCACGGCCGGTGCCACTAACAGCGCGAGAACGAAAATTCGCAGCCAGGACATTGTATTTTTCCCCGATGATGACGCCTGCTCAGCGCCTTAGATCTAGATCTTGTCTTTAATGTGAGTTTGTGGCCGGTCGGATCCGCGTGCGATCTCGGTGTGCCACCGGCCTTTCTCGCTACCGATGTCCGCTTTGGGTCATAAGCGTGCAAAACGGCATGTCGCTTTGTGCCAAAAGCAGACATGCTTACCGACAACGCTACACGCTAGTTGCAGCAATTGCCCGCTTGTACAGGCGGACACGGTACAGACCCATACGAGCAGAACACGCAACAATCACCCGGTTTGGGTTTAAGCCTCTCGCCACAGCCTCTGCAGTCATAAAAGTACTGGCAAGCATCAGTGGGCATGGGTTCTGTCGCTTGGTGTCCGCATTTCGGGCAGGTGATCGTTGAAATTTCAATCAATGATGCTCTCCCGGACACGGTACCACCTCAATGGTTACGTGAGACAAGCCCCTAAGTCCTGACAGCCGTCTCTTGTAGCGTTCGGGAGCGTGTGGATTATGAGTCACTAGCGAAATCACCGCTGCAAGATGACCCGGCCCCAAACGCCACAAATGAAGATCGGACACTCGATCACTGCCCTGTTCAAGTCGAGTTGCGATCATTCGCGCCATGCTGGGGTCGGGGCAAACATCAAGAAGGATCGCGCCTGCCGAACGGATAAGGGTCCACGACCAACTTAGTATGACGACTGTGGCAACTAACCCCATCACAGGGTCCATCCAGACCCAGCCGAATACCCGGCCAGCAATAAGGCCGACAATAACAAGGACCGAAACTGCGGCATCCGCCAATACATGCACAAAGGCAGCGCGCAAATTGTGATCGCGATGAACGTGTGCATGTCCGTGCTCATGTTCGTCTGCACGGTGATGGTCGAGCCCGTGATGGTCATCACGCAACAAAAATGCACTAAGTAGATTGACGCCTAACCCAGCTACCGCAATCGGAATGGCCTGATTGAAAGCTATCGGCACCGGATTTATGAGGCGATCCACACTCTCATAACCGATAAGCAGCGCAATCATCGCTAGAGCGATTGCGCTCGTAAATGCGGCCAGGTCGCCGAACTTTCCAGTACCGAACGTTAGCCGAGTATCATTCACATAGCGTCGCGAATAGGTATAGGCCAAAGCCGCAATGAGAAGCGCGCCCGCGTGCGTGGACATATGCAAACCGTCTGCAATGAGTGCGACTGAGCCGAACCACAGGCCGCCAACAATTTCGGCGACCATCATTACTGCGCAGATGGCAATTACAGCCCACGTTTTCCACTCATTTCGATCGTGCGCTTCGCCTAAAAATACGTGCGAGTGACGAAAATCGTCAATTGAATGAGTGTGCATGTGTGGCTCCAGATCTCGAGATAGGATGCAAAACGCTATTTCTTCAATGTCCGCTTTGGGTCATAAGCAGGCAGACGCTCGACGCATGTCCGCTTTACCCCCAATGGCGGACATTCTCAGGTGGCGTTCAAATGTCTGCTTTGTGGCAAGAGCGGACATCAAGCTAAGCCCGACTTTGTATATTTGATTATCTCGTCAGCAAGGGGCGAGCAATGCAGCCGGGAACTTTAGTTGCTCCCGCGCGTTAATAG
>JBARNC010000243.1:0-18030 GCA_049802775.1 Pseudolabrys sp.
TCGACGATCCGCGCATGGCGGATTTCACAAACAATCTGGCGTTGGTGAACGGGTTGGCTGAGCGCACACCGGGCTTCGTCTGGCGCTATATCGACGCAAGCGGCAACTCCACGAGCACGCGGCCCTACGCCGACCCACGCATCGCTATCAATTTGTCCGTTTGGGAAAGCGTCGAGGCGCTCGAGCGGTTTGTTTATCAGACTGTCCACAAACGTTTCTACGGGCGTCGTGCGGAGTGGTTTGAGCATTTCGGCGGGCTGTATTTCGTGATGTGGTGGGTGCCCGTTGGCCATCTGCCGAGCGTGGAGGAGGCGGTTGGCCGGTTGGAATATCTCAAGCAGCACGGTCCCAGCGATCATGCGTTTGATTGGGCGAGCGCATCAGCACAACTGTGGAAGACGGCGCGCTGCGCGCCAAGCGAGTCAGCAGCATGACGAAAGCTGCTTACCATCTCGCCCAGTTCAACATCGCGCGGACACGCTATCCGCTCGACGATCCACGCATGGCGGAATTCGTCGACAACGTGGCACGCGTGAACGGTCTCGCCGACAAGGTCCCCGGTTTCGTCTGGCGTCTGCAAGATGAAAGCGGGAATGCCATGAACATGCGGGTCTATGATGACCCGACCATCCTGCCCAACCTGACGGTGTGGGAAAATGTGCAGGCGTTGGAACGCTTCGTCTGGCAGACACTGCACCGGCGTTTTTACGCCCGCCGCCAAGATTGGTTTGCGCCGGTCAAGACCACCCTGGTCTTGTGGTGGATTCCGGCCGGCCATCGCCCCGACATGGCCGAAGGCGTCGCCCGGCTCGACCATCTGATTGCGCATGGACCGAGCGACTATGCATTCGGCTGGTGGGACGTCGCTGGCACGAAACTCTGGAAGACGGCGCATTGCGACGCACTGAGCGAGCACGCGGCATGACCAAGGTGATTGTTGACGGCAAAGAGATCGACGTCCCGCCGGAGTACACGCTGCTCCAAGCCTGCGAAGCCGCGGGCGCCGAGATTCCGCGCTTCTGCTTCCACGAGCGGCTATCGATCGCTGGAAATTGCCGGATGTGCCTGATCGAGGTCGTCGGCATACCGAAGCCGCAGGCGTCCTGCGCCATGGGCGTGAAGGATCTGCCTCCCAACAAGGATGGCTCGCCGAAAATCCTCAATACCAAGACGCCGATGGTGAAGAAGGCGCGCGAAGGCGTGATGGAATTTCTGCTGATCAACCATCCGCTCGATTGCCCGATTTGCGATCAAGGCGGCGAATGCGATCTGCAGGACCAGGCCATGGCCTATGGCGTGGATGCGAGCCGTTACCAGGAGAACAAGCGCGCGGTCGAGGACAAATATATCGGCCCCTTGGTCAAGACTATCATGACGCGCTGCATCCACTGCACGCGCTGCATCCGGTTCTCGACCGAAGTCGCCGGCGTTCCGGAACTCGGGGCTATTGGCCGCGGCGAGGATATGGAGATCACGACCTATCTCGAACATGCGATGACTTCGGAGCTTCAAAGCAACGTGGTCGATCTTTGCCCAGTCGGCGCGCTTACCTCGAAGCCTTACGCCTTCGCGGCGCGGCCGTGGGAGCTCAACAAGACGCAATCGATCGACGTGATGGATGCTGTCGGCTCCGCGATCCGTATCGACACGCGGGGGCGCGAAGTGATGCGCATCCTCCCGCGCGCCAATGAAGACGTGAACGAGGAGTGGATTTCCGACAAAACCCGTCACGTGGTCGATGGTTTGCGCACGCAGCGGCTGGACCAGCCCTATATGCGTATAAACGGACGCTTGCAACCCGCCTCATGGAAAGAAGCCTTCGCGGTTATCGCCGGCAAGGTCACAATGAGCGACGGTAAGGGCATGGGCGCGATCGCCGGCGACCTTGCCGGCGCAGAAGAAATGTTCGCGCTCAAGGATCTGATGGGGCGTCTCGGCAGTGCCAACATCGACGCGCGCCAGGACAGTTCAACGTTGGATCCGAAATGGGGCCGGGCATCGTATTTGTTTAACGCAACGATTGCCGGGATCGAGCAAGCAGACGCGCTGCTGATCATTGGCGCGAACCCGCGGCGTGAGGCGGCGGTGCTCAATGCGCGCATTCGCAAGCGCTGGCGCGCCGGCAATTTTCCGATCGGACTGATCGGCGAGAAGGCCGATCTCACGTACATCTATGACTACCTGGGCGCGGGCGCGGAAACGCTCGCTGATCTCGGCAACAGCAAGTTCGCCGACGCGCTCAAGGCAGCCGAGCGGCCGCTGATGCTGGTTGGAGCGGGTGCGCTTGCGCGCAAGGACGGGGCCGTCATTGCTTCGCTTGCGGCAAAAGCGGCAGTCGAGTTCGGCGCGCTGAAAAACGGCTGGAATGGTTTCTCGGTGTTGCACAGCGCGGCATCGCGTGTCGCGGCGCTCGATCTCGGCTTCGTGCCTGGCGCGGGCGGGCTCGATGTGGCACAGATGGCGGCAGGCGGGGTCGATGTCCTGTTCCTACTCGGCGCCGATGAGGTCGAGGTCGCGTCTGGTCCGTTTGTCGTCTATATCGGCACCCATGGCGATCGTGGCGCGCATCGCGCCGATGTGATCCTTCCCGGCGCCGCCTATCCGGAGAAATCTGTAATCTACGTAAACACCGAAGGCCGCGTGCAGATGGCAAACCGCGCGGCGTTTCCGCCCGGCGACGCGCGTGAGGACTGGGCGATCCTACGCGCGCTGTCCGACACGCTTGGCCACAAGTTACCCTACGATTCCCTCGGCGCGCTGCGGCAGGCGTTGTTTGCCGCTCATCCTCACCTGATGCGGATCGATCAAATTGCCGCGGGTGATGCCGCCGATGTCAAGAAGCTCGCCAAGCTCGGCGGCACGCCTGACAAAGCGCCGCTGCGCTCATCGGTCGCTGACTTCTATTTCACCAACCCGATTGCACGGGCGTCCGCCATCATGGCGGAATGTTCGGCGCTGGCGCACGCGGCGGCCAGGACGGCGGCGGAGTAGGGCGCATGGTGGATTTCTTTTGGACCTACCTCTGGCCACTTATCATCATTCTGGTGGAGTCGGTGGTTCTCCTGGTGGCTCTGCTCGTCGCGG
Source organism: Pseudolabrys sp. (assembly GCA_049802775.1). Taxonomy (GTDB): domain Bacteria; phylum Pseudomonadota; class Alphaproteobacteria; order Rhizobiales; family Xanthobacteraceae; genus Pseudolabrys. The sequence goes on from JBARNC010000243.1 coordinate 3,085, forward strand.
TCGCCTACGTCCTGCTTGCAGACCGCAAGATCTGGGCGGCTGTGCAAATCCGGCGTGGCCCCAATGTTGTCGGACCATGGGGCCTGTTCCAGTCCTTTGCGGATTTGCTGAAATTCGTAGTGAAGGAGCCGGTGATCCCGTCCGGTGCCAACAAGGGCGTGTTCCTGCTGGCGCCGCTGATCTCCTGCGTGCTGGCGCTCGCGGCCTGGGCGGTAATCCCCGTCAATGCCAGATGGGTAATCGCCGACATCAATGTCGGTGTGCTCTACATCTTCGCCATCTCTTCGCTGATGGTCTACGGGATCATCATGGCGGGCTGGGCATCGAATTCGAAATATCCGTTCCTCGCCGCGCTGCGCTCGGCGGCGCAAATGGTCTCATACGAGGTCTCGATTGGATTCGTCATCATCACCGTCCTGCTGTGTGCCGGTTCGCTCAATCTCTCGGCCATCGTACAGGCGCAGGACGGTCCCTACGGGTTCCTGAATTGGTACTGGATTCCGCTGTTCCCGATGTTTGTCATTTTCTTTGTCTCGGCGCTGGCGGAGACCAACCGGGCTCCGTTCGACCTGGTGGAAGCGGAGTCCGAACTGGTGGCCGGTTTCATGGTGGAGTACGGCTCGACGCTCTACATGATGTTCATGCTCGGCGAATATGTCGCGATATGCACCATGTGCGCCATGGCGACGATTTTCTTCATGGGGGGCTGGTTGTCGCCGATTCCGTTCCCGCCGTTCACATGGATTCCGGGCGTTTTCTGGTTCACTGGCAAGGCGCTGTTTTTCTTCTTCCTGATCTCGATGGCCAAGGCCATGGTTCCGCGTTATCGCTACGATCAGCTCATGCGGCTCGGCTGGAAGGTTTTCCTGCCGCTGTCGCTGGCGATGGTGGCGATCGTCGCCGCCGTCATCCAGTACGGCGATCTGGCCAAGACGGCGATGAAGTGAGGATGCGATGAGGCTCGTCGGCTCAACAAAGGCACTCTTCTTGTGGGAGTTCGTGACCGGCTTCGGGCTGGCCATGCGCTATTTCTTCCAGCCGAAGGCCACGCTGAATTATCCGTTCGAGAAGGGGCCGATCTCGCCGCGTTTCCGTGGCGAGCACGCGCTGCGCCGCTATCCGAACGGCGAAGAACGTTGCATCGCGTGCAAGCTTTGCGAAGCCATTTGTCCCGCGCAGGCGATCACCATCGAGGCGGGCCCGCGCCGCAATGACGGCACGCGCCGCACGACACGCTACGACATCGACATGGTGAAGTGCATCTACTGCGGGCTCTGCCAGGAAGCCTGTCCGGTGGACGCGATTGTCGAAGGCCCGAATTTCGAATTCGCCACCGAAACCCGCGAGGAGCTCTACTACGACAAGGAGCGCCTGCTCGCGAACGGCGATCGCTGGGAACGCGAGATCGCCAAGAACATCGCGCTCGACGCACCGTACAGGTAACGCCGATGATTGTCGCCGCGCTGTTCTTTTATCTCTTCGCCGGCATCTGCGTGGCCAGCGCGGTCATGGTGATCGCGGCGCGGAACCCCGTGCATTCAATTCTGTTTCTGATCCTCGCATTCGTCAATGCGGCGGGCTTGTTCGTGATGATGGGCGCCGAGTTCCTCGCGATGATTCTCATCGTGGTCTATGTCGGCGCGGTCGCAGTGCTGTTCCTGTTCGTCGTGATGATGCTTGACGTCGACTTTTCCGAGCTCAAGCAGGGTGTGTTGCAATACCTGCCGGTCGGCATGCTGATCGGCGGCATATTCCTCGCCGAGCTCCTGTTTGTGGTCGGTGCCTGGGCGATTGGTCCGGGCGTGCCGCAGGCGATCACCGCGCCGATCCCGGCAAAGATCCCGAACACCGAGGCGATCGGCCTCGTGCTCTATACCCGCTACGTCTACTTCTTCGAAGCCGCTGGCATAATCCTGTTGGTCGCCATGGTCGGCGCCATCGTGCTCACGCTGCAGCATCGGGTGCGCGTGCGGCGTCAGGATATTAGCGAGCAGGTGGCGCGCACGCCGGCGGCGTCGATCGAGATCGTGAAAGTGCGATTCGGACAGGGGCTGGGGAGCAATACATGACCATCGGCCTCGGCCACTATCTGTCGGTCGCCGCGATCCTGTTCACGCTCGGGATTTTCGGCATTTTTCTAAATCGCAAGAATGTCATCATCATTCTGATGTCGATCGAACTGATCCTGCTCGCGGTCAACATCAATCTGGTCGCCTTCTCGACTTATCTCGGCGATATCGTTGGACAGATCTTTGCGCTGCTTGTTCTTACGGTGGCGGCTGCCGAAACGGCGATCGGGCTTGCCATTCTGGTCGTGTTCTATCGCAACCGCGGCTCGATTGCGGTCGAAGATATCAATTTGATGAAGGGCTAAGGCGGAATGTATCAGGCGATCGTCTTTCTTCCCCTTCTCGGCGCAATCCTGGCCGGCCTGATTGCGCTCGCCGGCGCGCGCGCGCGTTTTCCGGGCAAAGGCCCGGCGCCGGGTGGGGAAGATATCGCGGCCGATCATGGCCCGCGCCACGGCGCGCCAGTTGTGCACGGTGGCGCGGTTATTCATTCACCCCGTTACGAAGAGGCCGCGCACGAGCCTGCCGCAGCGGGCTCGCGGACGGCCGAACTGATCACAACCACGTTTTTGATGATCTCAATGATCCTGTCATGGATCGCGTTTGTCGATGTCGGCTTTGCTCATCACGACATGCGCGTGCCGGTTTTCACCTGGATGACCGCCGGCGATCTGAAGGTCGAGTGGTCGCTGCGCATCGATACGCTCACGGCGGTAATGCTCGTAGTCGTGAACACCGTGTCGGCTTTCGTGCACCTATATTCTATCGGGTACATGCACGAGGACCCGTACCGGCCACGTTTCTTTGGCTATCTGTCGATGTTCACCTTCGCCATGTTGATGCTGGTAACAGCGGACAACCTGGTGCAGCTCTATTTCGGCTGGGAAGGCGTCGGCCTCGCGAGCTACCTCTTGATCGGCTTCTGGTATCACAAGCCGGAAGCGAACGCCGCCGCGATCAAGGCCTTCATCGTCAACCGCGTCGGCGATTTCGGCTTTGCGCTCGGCATTTTCGCGGTGTTCATGCTCACCGGCACAATCGATTTCGATACCGTGTTCGCGCAGGCGCCCTCGCTCACCGGAAAAACCATCAATTTCTTCGGCTGGCAAGTCGACGCACTCACGATCACTTGCCTGTTCCTCTTCATGGGCGCGATGGGCAAGTCGGCACAGTTCCTGCTGCATACATGGCTACCCGACGCCATGGAAGGCCCCACACCGGTCTCCGCGCTGATCCATGCGGCGACCATGGTGACGGCGGGTGTGTTTATGGTGGCGCGGTTATCTCCACTGTTCGAACTCGCTCCGCACGCGCAGACTTTTGTGACGCTGATTGGCGCCACCACCGCATTGTTCGCCGCCACGATCGCCCTCGTGCAGAACGACATTAAGCGCATCATCGCGTATTCGACCTGTTCGCAGCTCGGCTACATGTTCGTGGCGATGGGAGTAGGGGCCTATTCGGTCGGCATGTTCCACTTGTTCACCCACGCGTTCTTCAAGGCGCTGCTATTCCTTGGCTCGGGATCTGTGATCCATGCGATGCATCACGAGCAGGACATCCGCCACATGGGCGGACTGAAGGACCGCATTCCTTACACATACATTGTGATGCTCATCGGCACGCTGGCGCTTACCGGCTTCCCGCTCACCGCCGGTTACTTCTCCAAGGACGCCGTCATCGAGGCGGCCTTCGTCGGCATGAATCCGATGGCGCTCTATGCTTTCATCTGCACAGTCAGTGCCGCATTGCTCACGTCGTTCTATTCCTGGCGGTTGATCTTCAAGACGTTCCATGGTGAGCCGCATGACCGCCAGCACTGGAAGGACGCGCATGAGAGCCCGATGGTGATGCTGATCCCGCTTGGATTCCTCGCCGCCGGCTCAGTGCTTGCGGGACTGCCATTCAAGGAAATCTTCGCCGGGCATGGCGTCGAGGGCTTCTTCCGCGAGTCGCTGACCTTCGCCAAAACTAATCATGTGCTTGAAGAGATGCATCATGTGCCGCTGCAGATCGCCATCCTACCAACCGTAATGATGGCAGTCGGCTTCGTGATCGCATGGCACTTCTACATTCGCCGGCCCGACATTCCAGTTGAGCTCGCGCGCCAGCACGATGTGCTTTACCGCTTCCTGCTCAACAAATGGTACTTCGACGAACTCTACGATGCGATCTTCGTCAAGCCGACCAAATGGCTTGGCCGTCTGTTGTGGAAAAGCGGTGATGGTTGGCTCATCGACGGTTTTGGGCCGGATGGCGTGTCAGCGCGCGTGCTCGACGTCACCCGTAACGTGGTGCGGCTGCAGACCGGTTATCTCTATCATTACGCCTTTGCCATGCTGATCGGGGCGGCAGCCTTTATTACCTGGTTCATGTTCGCGACGGGGATACACTAATGAATTGGCCGATCCTCTCCGTCGTCACGTTCCTTCCGCTGCTCGGCGCGATGCTCATCGTGTTTCTCGTGCGCGGTAACGAACGTCTGGCACGCGGAACCGCGCGCTGGATTGCGCTATGGGCGACGCTGGTCACCTTCGCGATCTCGCTTGTCGTGGTCTGGCGCTTCGACGCCAGCTCGCCGGAATTCCAGTACGTCGAGAAATACAATTGGCTTGGCATCGCCTCCTATCACATGGGTGTGGACGGCATATCGTTGCCGTTCGTGATTCTTACCACGGCGTTGATGCCGATCTGCATCCTCGCCAGCTGGACCGCGATCCAGACGCGCGTGAAGGAATACATGATCGCCTTTTTGGTGCTGGAAACCCTGATGGTTGGCACCTTCGCGGCGCTCGATCTGGTGCTGTTCTATCTTTTCTTCGAAGGCGGCCTGATCCCGATGTTCCTGATCATCGGTGTCTGGGGCGGTCCGCGCCGCGTCTATGCGAGCTTTAAATTCTTCCTCTACACGTTGCTCGGTTCGGTACTGATGCTGCTCGCCATCATGGCGATGTATTGGGAGGCGGGCACCACCGATATCGTGACGTTGTTGCGCCATGGTTTTCCGCTCGGCTTGCAGAAGTGGGCATGGTTTGCCTTCTTCGCGTCATTCGCTGTGAAGATGCCGATGTGGCCGGTGCACACCTGGCTGCCGGATGCGCACGTCGAGGCGCCGACCGCGGGCTCCGTTATTCTCGCTGCCATCCTTTTGAAGATGGGGGGCTACGGCTTCTTACGGTTCTCGCTACCGATGTTCCCGGCGGCCAGCCATGAATTTGCGCCGTTGATTTTCACGCTCTCGGTCGTCGCTATCATCTACACCTCGCTGGTGGCGCTGATGCAGGAGGATGTGAAGAAGCTGATCGCCTATTCCTCAGTGGCGCATATGGGTTTTGTCACTATGGGCATCTTTGCTGCTACTGCGCAGGGAGTTGCCGGCGGTATTTTCCAGATGATTTCGCACGGCATCGTTTCCGGCGCGCTGTTCCTCTGCGTCGGCGTTGTCTACGACCGTATGCACACGCGCGAGATCGCGGCCTATGGCGGTTTGGTCAACCGGATGCCGCTCTACGCCTTTGTGTTCATGGTGTTCACGCTCGCCAATGTCGGCCTGCCGGGCACATCCGGCTTCATCGGCGAATTCCTATCACTGATCGGCACCTTCAAAGTCAACATACCGGTCGCGACCCTAGCAACGCTTGGCGTCATCCTGTCGGCGGCCTATGCGCTGTGGCTCTACAGGAAGATGATTTTCGGCAATTTAAAGCCGTCGCTCGACGGGATTCGCGACATTGGCTGGCGCGAAACAATCATCTTTGCGCCGCTGGTCGTGCTTACCATTCTGTTCGGCGTTGTGCCCAAACCGGTGCTCGACATGTCGGCGGCTTCGGTCGCCCAGCTGCTCGACAACTACAACCATGCCATCGCCGCGGCCAAGACGGCCGCGCTATTGGCGCAGTAGGCGGGCCTCATGAACGAGTATTCTGCCCTGCAAGATTTCATGCCGCTACTGCCGGAACTGGTGCTAGCCAGTGGTGCCATGTTGATGCTGATGGTTGGCGTGACGATCGGAGAGCGAAGCTCGGCATTCGTCAATAGCTGGTGTGTCATCGTGCTGGTTGCGGTCGGCGCAGCTCTCGTCTGGGTGTCGCCTGGTCAGCACGCCCTGTTCGGCGGAAGTTTTCTGGTCGATGACTATGCGCGCTTTCTCAAGATGCTGACGCTGGTCGGTTCGGGCGGAGCGCTCTTGCTGTCGCTCGACTATCTCACTCTCGAGAAGCAACAGAAGTTCGAATACGGCGCCCTGTTTCTGCTCGCGACGCTTGGCATGTTGATGCTGATCTCGGCCTCGGACCTGATCGCGCTGTACCTGGGCCTTGAGCTGATGAGCTTGCCGCTCTACGTAATCGCATCATCAAACCGTGAGAACTTAAAGTCGACCGAAGCGGGCCTCAAATATTTCGTGTTGGGCGCGCTCTCTTCCGGAATGTTGCTCTACGGCGCCTCGCTGATCTACGGCTTCACCGGCACCATCAATTTCGCCGGCATTGCTAAGGCGACGCAGGGCGGCGCCAGCGTCGGTCTGATCTTTGGCCTCGTGTTCCTGTTTGTCGGCTTCTGCTTCAAGATTTCCGCGGTGCCGTTCCACATGTGGACGCCCGACGTCTATGAGGGTGCGCCGACGCCGGTCACCGCTTTCTTTGCCGCTGCGCCCAAGGTCGCCGGCATCGCCATCTTCGCGCGAGCGACGGTCGTGGCATTTCCGGGCATCACCCACGAATGGCAGCAGATCGTCGTGTTCATTTCGATCGCTTCGATGGCGCTCGGCGCCTTCGCGGCAATCGGACAACGCAACATCAAGCGGCTGATGGCCTATTCCTCGATCGGTCATATGGGCTACGCGCTGGTCGGCCTTGCTGCCGGAACACCTGAGGGCGTGCAGGGCGTGCTGGTTTATATGAGCGTCTACGTCGCGATGACGCTTGGCACCTTCGCCTGCATCCTTGCCATGCGGCGCGATGGAAAGCTGGTTGAAAACATCAGCGACCTTGCCGGCCTTTCGCGTACGCATCCGACGATGGCGTTTTTTTTGGCGGTGCTGTTGTTCTCACTCGCCGGCATTCCGCCGCTCGCCGGATTCTTTGCCAAGTATTTCGTCTTCCTTGCCGCCATCAAAGCGGGGCTCTTTACGCTCGCCGTAATTGGCGTGCTCAGCAGCGTGGTCGGCGCCTACTACTATCTGGCGATCGTCAAGTTCATGTATTTCGACGAACCAGTGCAGGGCTTCCAGCGCATGCCGATGCTGTTGCGTTTGGTCCTGGGCGTCTCGGGGCTCGCCAATATGCTGTTCTTCGCCTATCCGGCGCCGCTTGTGGGCGCAGCAACGGTGGCGGCGAAATCCCTGTTTTGAATGGACCGCGAAGCCACGGACCTGGCGGGGGTCCGGCACATAGCCTACGAGGCACTCGGCTCGACCAACGCCGAGGCGCTGGCGCTTGCGCGCGCCGGCGAACGTGGGCCGTTATGGATCACCGCCACGACCCAGAGAGCCGGCCGCGGCCGCCGCACCAATCGATGGGTATCGCCGCCGGGCAATCTCTATGCCACGCTGTTACTGATCGAGCCGTCACCGCCGCCTCAGGCGCCGCAATTGTCTTTTGTGGCCGCGCTTGCTGTGCATGATGCGGTGGCCGCCCGTGCGCCGCAGCTCGGCCCCTTGCTGAAAGTGAAATGGCCGAATGACCTACTCGTCGGGCAAGCCAAAGTTGCCGGCATTTTGATCGAGGGCGAGAGCGATCCGGCGTTCGCTGTTGCGGTCGGTATCGGCGTCAATTGTGCCACGCATCCGAACGACACGAGCTACCCTGCGATTGATCTTGCTGCTACAGGTGCGCTGGTTGCGCCCGATGCGCTGTTTACTGCGCTATCGACCGCCATGGAGGAGCGCCTGGCGCAGTGGAACCGCGGGCAGGGCTTCGCCGCCGTACGCGAGGACTGGCTCAAGCGCGCGGCTGGTCTTGGCGAAATGTTGCAGGTTCGATTGCGCGAGCGGGAGCTTTCAGGGCGCTTTGAGGGCCTCGATGAGACCGGCCGTCTGTTGCTTAAGCAGGGCGGCGACCTGTCGACGATTACCGCCGGCGAAGTCTTCGGCTTCGGTGAGCGCTGACCATGGTGGCGCAGCAAAAACTGGTGTTCGCGCCGCTGGGCGGTGTCGGTGAGATTGGCATGAATTTGTCGATCTATGGCGTCGGCGATGAGCGCCGCCGCACCTGGCTTGCCGTCGACCTCGGCGTGTCGTTCGCGGCAGAGGAACATTTGCCCGGCGTAGATCTCATTCTGCCCGACATTCGCTATCTGGTGGAAGAACGCAAGAACTTCGCCGGGCTGGTGCTCACCCACGCGCATGAGGATCATTTCGGCGCGCTGCTCGACCTGTGGCCGCGGCTGAAGCTGCCTATCTACGCTACACCGTTCACGGCTGCCTTGCTAGAAGCGAAATGCGCGAGTGAGCCCGGCGCGCCCAAAATCCCCGCCAATATTGTCGAACTTGGCAGCCGGTTCAGTGTCGGGCCGTTCGACATCGAGCTGGTCACCATGGCGCATTCGATTCCTGAATCGAACGCGCTGATCATCCGCACAGCGGGCGGCACCGTATTGCACACCGGCGACTGGAAAATCGACCCGACACCAATTCTACGCGATCCAACCGACGAGAAAAAATTGCGCGCACTGGGTGAGGAGGGGTGCCTCGCGCTGGTGGGTGATTCCACCAACGCGGTGCGCGAGGGTCGTTCGCCGTCCGAGGCCGACGTTGCCAAAACGATCACCGAGCTTATCAAGAACGCTCGCGGGCGGGTGGCCGTGACGACCTTTGCGTCCAACGTCGCGCGCCTGCGTGCAGCCGCTGATGCCGCCAGGGCCGCCGACCGCGAGGTGGTGGTCATTGGCCGCGCCATGGACCGCATTGTGCAGATTGCGCGCGAGACCGGGCATCTCGAAGGCGTGCAGGATTTTCGGCCCGTCGAGGCCTACGGCTACTTGCCCCCGAACAAGGTCGTGGCGCTCTGCACCGGCAGTCAGGGAGAGCCGCGCGCGGCGCTGTCGCGGATCGCCGAAGATCAGCACCCTGAAGTTACGTTTACGCACGGAGACATGGTGATCTATTCCGCCCGCACCATTCCCGGCAACGAGAAAGCGGTAGGCCGTGTCATGAATCTGCTGATCGAGCAGGGTATCGATGTGATCACCGATCGCACACATCTGGTGCACGTGTCGGGCCACCCGCGGCGAGCCGAGCTCGAAGAGTTGATCGGCTGGGTCAAGCCAAAGATTCTCATCCCGGTCCATGGCGAGGCGCTACATCTGCATGAGCACGCTGCGCTCGCCCGCCGCTGTGGCGTTCGCGAGGTCGTGCAATGTCGCAATGGCGATTTGGTGCAGCTGTCGCCGCAGGCGCGCATTATTGATGAGGTGCCGGCCGGGCGGATTTACAAGGATGGTACGCTTCTGGTCGAAGCCGAGGGCCGCACAGTTGCTGACCGCCGGCGGCTGAGTTTCGCCGGCGCCGTTTCTGTCGCGCTTGCCATGACCGACAGGGGTGAAATGGTCGATGATCCTTCCCTGGATCTAATTGGCATTCCGGAACGCGACCGCAACGGTGGGTCCATGTACGAAGCTGTGCGAGATGCGGTTAGCGAAACCTTCGAGTTACTGCCGCGCGGCCGTAGGCGCGATCCCGGTTCGGTCGCGGAAGCGCTGCGGCGCGCCGTCCGCGCTGCGGTCGCCGAGCGCTGGGGGAAGAAGCCGATGTGCCATGTGCACGTATTGACGGTATGATGAGCGTTGCTGGAGTAGGTAAAATCATGATCGGTCGTCTCAATCATGTCGCCATCGCTGTGCGCGATATCGCAAAGGCCTCCAAGGTCTATCGTGACACCTTGGGCGCGGAGGTTTCGGGCAAAGTGGCGCAACCCGATCATGGGGTCTTCATCGTGTTCATTACCTTGCCCAACACAAAAATCGAGCTGCTGGAACCTCTGGGGGAGAGTTCACCGATCGCCAAGTTCCTCGAGAAAAACCCCGACGGCGGCATCCATCATGTTTGCTACGAGGTGCCCGATATCCGCGCTGCCCGGGACACACTCAAGGCACAAGGTGCGCGTGTGCTCGGCGACGGCGAGCCGAAAATTGGCGCTCACGGAAAGCCCGTTCTGTTTCTCCATCCGAAGGACTTTTGCGGCACGCTAGTTGAGTTGGAGCAGGCGTAGGGCTATGCGCATGCTTCGACCTACCGTACTTTTTTGGTAGGCGCGTAATTGTCAATGAGCACCACCACCGTCATCGCGATCTACTTTTTGATCTGGTGGGTAACGCTTTTCGCCGTGCTGCCCTGGGGTGTGCACAATCAGGAGGAAAGCGGGGACGTTGCGCCGGGCACCGATCCTGGAGCGCCCGCGGTACATCGGGTCTGGAGTAAGCTCGGCTGGACCACACTGGTCGCTACCGTGATTTTCGGAATTTTATATGTGGCCTACACGCGAGGCCTTATTCCGTATGATTTGTTGATGGCGATTTCCGGCCCGCCACGCCGTTAGTCAGGCTTACACGGCAGTCGATAAAAAAGAGCAGGGCGCGTGGGCCGGCGCGAGCGGGTCGTGGCCTGGTGCCAGCTCGTTAGGTGCGGAGGTTTCGCTGTGACAAATGACCGTGAACGAATCGACCGCCGAAGCGGCAGCGAGCGGAGGAAAGGCAGCCCACAGCACGGTATGCAGGGCAATGGCGATGACCGCCACCATTAGAACCTGCCTGAAACCCGCCCGCATGCTCTCTTCAAACCCTTTAGCCGATCTAGCATAAGATATAGACGCCGCAGCCCTCGATAAATTCCCGAAAAATCGACACGGCCCTTGTGTTTTTGCGGCCGATCCGCTTTCTCTGACTTCGTTATCCTCGAATCTTTCAAGAAATCCATGCGCCTGTCCCGCTTTTTTCTGCCCATCCTGCGCGAAACGCCGAAAGAGGCTGAGATCGTCTCACATCGGCTGATGCTGCGCGCCGGCATGATGCGACAGGAGGCCGCGGGCATCTATGCCTTCCTGCCGTTTGGTTTTCGGGTGTTGCAGAAAATTTGTCAGATCGTGCGCGAGGAACAGAATCGCGCTGGCGCGATCGAGCTGTTGATGCCGACAATCCAGTCCGCCGACCTCTGGCGCGAGAGCGGACGCTACGAAGCGTACGGCAAGGAAATGTTGCGCATCGATGATCGGCACGAGCGCGAGATGCTCTACGGGCCGACCAACGAGGAAATGATCACCGAAATTTTCCGCGCCTATGTGCGTTCATACAAAGATCTGCCGCTCAATCTCTATCACATTCAATGGAAATTTCGGGACGAGGTTCGCCCGCGCTTCGGTCTGATGCGCGGCCGCGAATTTCTGATGAAGGATGCTTACTCATTCGATCTTGATCAGGCCGGATCGACACATTCCTACAATAAAATGTTTGTGGCTTATCTTCGCACCTTCGCGCGCATGGGACTGAAATCGATTCCAATGCGTGCAGAGTCAGGACCGATCGGCGGAAATCTGTCGCACGAATTCATAATCCTCGCGCAGACCGGTGAATCGGAAGTCTACTGTCACAAAGACTATCTGGATATGGCGGTCCCGGCGGCCGACGTGAATTTCAACGATGTTGTTGGGCTCCAGGGCATCGTCAACGAGTGGACCGCGCAATATGCCGCGACCTCGGAAATCCATGATGCCGCCGCTTTTGCCAAAGTTGCTGCCGACAAGCAGGTGTCAGCGCGCGGCATCGAGGTCGGTCACATCTTTTATTTCGGTACAAAATATTCCGAACCAATGAAGGCGGTTGTCGCGACACACGATGGCAAGGAAGTCCCCGTGCACATGGGTTCGTACGGCGTCGGGCCGAGCCGCCTGGTCGCCGCCATCATTGAAGCATCTCATGACGACGCCGGCATCATCTGGCCGGAACCGGTGGCGCCCTTCAAAGTGGCGATCCTGAACCTGAAGCAGGGCGCTTTAGACACTGATGCCGCCTGTGAGCAGATATATCGTGATCTCACTGCAAAGGGGATCGAAGTGCTTTATCATGACCTTGATGAGCGCCCCGGCGCGAAATTTGCCACCGCCGACTTGATTGGGATTCCCTATCAGGTGCTGGTCGGCCCTCGTGGCCTGGCGGAGGGCAAGGTTGAGCTTAAAAAGCGCGCCGATGGCAGCCGGGAAAATCTCAGTCCCGCCGCCGCGCTCGATTTGCTGTCGCGGTAGCGCACCCAAGTCGGCTCGGAGTGGCCCGCTTCGCTCGCGCCCTAGGATGACGGCTCGTGCCAATAATCCTGTGTGTTGCCAAGGGCTTTGCTCTCGCACCTTCGGCACGAATCCGCCAGAATCATGTGAACAGTCGAGCGCGGGAACCAATCTTCGATGACCGAGCCCAGCGGGACGCGGCCCTTCTCCCCGTTTGAATGGATGCTGTCGTTGCGCTACCTCCGGGCGCGGCGCAAGGAAGGGTTTATCTCGGTGATTGCCGGGTTCTCTTTCCTTGGCATCATGCTGGGCGTCGCCACGCTCATCATTGTCATGGCGGTGATGAACGGTTTCCGAAAAGAGCTGCTCGACAAAATCCTCGGCCTCAATGGCCATCTGCTGATCCAACCACTCGAAAAGCCGCTTACTGATTGGGAGGAGGTCGCCGCGCGCGTCGCCGGTGTCCAGGGAATCCGGCTGGCGGCGCCGATCGTCGAGGGGCAGGCGCTTGCGTCTTCGCCATTCAATGCCGGCGGCGTATTGATACGCGGCATTCGCCTGATGGATCTGGAAAAGCTTCCATCCGTTGCGAACAACATCAAGCAGGGCACGCTCAAGGGCTTTGACGAGGAGCAGGGAGTTGCGATCGGACGAAGGCTCGCCGACCAGCTTTCGCTACGTTCAGGCGACAATATTACGCTCGTGGCACCACGCGGCGCAGTGACGCCAATGGGCACGACCCCGCGCATCAAGGTCTACAAGATCGCTGCGGTGTTCGAGATCGGCATGTCGGAATACGACAACGCCATGGTATTCATGCCACTCAAGGAAGCGCAGGCCTATTTCAATCGAGCGGGCGACGTCACCGCTGTCGAGATCTATACGGACAATCCCGATCGCGTCGACCGTTATCGCAAGGCGGTGCAGGACGCCGCGCAGCGACCGATTTTTATGATCGACTGGCGCCAGCGCAACGCGACGTTCTTCAATGCATTGCAGGTTGAACGTAACGTAATGTTCCTGATCCTGACGCTTATCGTGTTGGTTGCTGCGCTTAATATTGTCTCCGGCCTGATCATGCTCGTGAAGGACAAGGGTCAGGACATCGCCATCTTGCGCACCATGGGGGCGACACAAGGCGCGATCATGCGGGTGTTTTTGATCACTGGCGCCTCCATCGGCGTGGTTGGTACCATTGTCGGCTTTATGCTCGGCGTCCTTATTTGTCTCAACATCGAGAGCATCCGGCAATTTTTGTCTTGGCTGACCAATACCGAACTGTTTTCGCCTGAGCTCTATTTCCTCTCGCATCTCCCAGCCGACATGGATTCGGGCGAGACGACTGCGGTGGTGGTGATGGCGCTCATGCTTTCGCTGCTTGCTACGCTCTATCCGTCATGGCGTGCGGCGCGCCTCGATCCGGTGGAGGCGCTGCGCTCTGAGTGAGACGTATACCGACGTCGAGGTGAAGGTGGAGCAGCAGCAACAGCGCCAGCAGCAGCGAGAAGAGGAAGCCCCGATCCTGTTCCTGCACGACGTCGAGCGGCATTACCGCCAGGGCGACGAGACAGTCCACGTGCTCAATGGCGTCGAACTTGCCCTTTGGAGTGGACAGTCGGTGGCGCTGGTAGCGCCCTCGGGCGCCGGCAAATCAACGCTGCTGCATATCGCCGGCCTGCTCGAGCATCCTGACCATGGGGACGTCTATATCGGAGGCCGTTCAACCGCAATTCTGGCCGATCATGAACGCACCCGTATTCGCCGCAACGAGATCGGTTTCGTCTATCAGTCGCATCACCTGCTGCCGGAGTTCTCAGCGGTCGAAAACGTGCTGCTACCGCAGATGATCCGCGGGCTCCCCCGCGGCGAGGCAAAGACACGGGCGGTAGAGCTGCTTGGGTATCTCGGGCTGGGTGGGCGGCTCGATCACCGACCGTCGGAGCTTTCGGGCGGCGAGCAGCAGCGGGTGGCAATCGCCCGCGCGGTCGCGAATGCCCCGCGCATCCTTTTGGCCGACGAGCCGACCGGAAACCTTGACGTGCACACCGCCGAGCACGTTTTCCACGCGCTTACCCAGTTGGTGAACGCCTCCGGTCTCGCTGCCATGATCGCGACCCACAATATGGATCTGGCCGCCCGCATGGACCGGCGCGTGACGTTGCGGGAAGGGAAGATCGTGGAAATGCACTGAATTGATCGACGGCCGCGCGTCCGTCCACGTAATATATTGTATGAGGATAAGTATATAACAGTTTGATCTAACAGCATTATTTTTGAACATACACCCCCAAGTTGACAGTAGAACAAATAGAGAACTATATTCTTTCTTTGTTCGCGGGAGAAAGCCATGTTCAAAGTTGTAATTCAAGAAGTCGCCGCGCTGGCCTCATTGGCGTTGTTGGTTGGAATGATTGCCATCTGGACCCAGGTGCTGAGTAACCTTTGAGAGCCAGGCACATCCTTCGAAAGCTCGCGCGCAAGGCGATGCGCTCGCGCCTCAGGATGACGGGGATAGCCTGCGCGGCAGGTTGCTTTGCCTGTGGACTTAATGCCGACGCATCCCCACTCTGGGTGCAACAAGGAATCACCCATGGCTGGTCTCGACTTCGTGCACTTGCACGTGCACTCGTCGTTTTCCCTGCTGGAAGGCGCACTCACAATCGCGC
>JBARNC010000244.1:0-1652 GCA_049802775.1 Pseudolabrys sp.
TAAATCTCTGCGCATGCGGAGCTATTTGGCAATAGACGGAAGATGACGGCCTATTAAACGCTCGCCCAAGCGCTTTCAGCGATCCCCCTCTCTCCCAGCGACTCCACAGCTCCGTCTTCTCTACCGCGGTGAAACCACGACGAAATCGCTGATCCCTCGCTGTACACTCCATCTTTTCCCTCAAAGATGAAGTGTTGCGTCGACCGGTTTGAGACCACCGCCAATAGCGGATATTCCGCCATTTATTCGATCACCTCGTCGGCACGTGCGAGTAGCGACGGCGGCACGGTGATGCCGAGTGCCTTGGCGGTCCTGAGGTTGATTACCAGCTCGTACTTGCTGGGTTGTTGCACAGGTAGTTCTGCGGGCTTCTCGCCCTTAAGAATGCGATCAACATACGAAGCCGCGCTGCGGTACTGTTCGACAATCTGAGGCGCATAGCATAACAGGCCGCCGCCGGTGACGAACAGCCGGTAAGGATAGATTGCGGGCAAACGATTCCGGGCGGCGAGCGCAATGATCAGATCGCGATGAATTTGCGCCAGCGCACTCGTCGTTACGACCAGGCCGCCATTCGGCTGCCGCGCGAAGGCGGTAACGGCACTCTCGATTTCACCAGCGTCACGCACGCCGAGCGCAGCGAACTCTACGCCGAACAGCGACGCCACTGCCTGAATTGCGCCCAGCTGGCCTCCCCCCGAGATCTGATCGGGATCACGAATGACTCCCACCCGTGTTATCTGGGGCGCAATCTGCTTGAGCAGTTCCAGCCATTTTCCGCTCATGCCGTAATCGATTGACGTGAAGCCTGTGGCATTACCCCCGGGCCGCGACAGGCTTGTGGCGAAACCGCCGGCGACCGGATCGGCAACCGACACGAACACGATTGGCACTGTACGGGTCGCTCTTTGCAGCGGAGCCATAATCGTGCTGCCGTGAACCAGGATAACGTCCGGTGACAGCGCAACCAGCTCGGCTGCATTTTTGCGATGGTGGTCGAGGTCGCCCATGCCCCATCGGTAATCGATCCGAAGGTTGCGGCCTTCGCTCCAGCCTAGTTCTTTCAACCTTTGCAGGAACGCTGCAAGACGAGCCTTTGTTTCCGGATCGTCCGCGGCCAAATTCAGGAGCACACCGATGCGCCGCACGTGTTCTGCCTGCTGCGCTCGCGCAGCGAGCGGAACCGCAGCCGCACCGCCGAGTAAACTGATAAACTCGCGCCGTCTCATTGCTGCCCCCGAGGATCAGGACAGGGCATCGTATCGGCTTAAGCTAGCAAACTGAAAGGGGGGCGATGTCCGCTTTGGGTCATTAGCAGACATTCTGGCTTCAAACTTCGATGTCCGCTTTACCCCCGAAAGCGGACATGTGCAGTGCACTAGCCGATGTCCGCTTTGTGCCAAAAGCAGACTCATGCACTGCAACACATAGGGGCGATTCAAAAAGGCAAATCAGCCTAAATCTACCGTCAGCCAAGGCTACTCGATCATCTCATACTACTCAATCTACTCGGTCAGTAGGAGTCCTTCCACATCAGGCGGCATCGTTGCGCGTCGGACAACGTTTGGCCAAAGAGTGACTGGCGGCGCGGCAATCAGCTGTTTCGAGAGTGTTACGACATGAAGATCGTCGTTGAGGTGCTCGTGACGGCC
>JBARNC010000245.1:0-9641 GCA_049802775.1 Pseudolabrys sp.
TCGCTTCCGCTGCGTTAGTCGCAGCGTTGAAGATGCGGTAGCGGGCAGCCTCTTGCCGCGCCTCCCAGGCTTTATCGGCCTTCGTCCTGTCGTTCATACCCTCCTCCTTCGTAAGAACCCAAGGCGGTCGTCGTGCCACTGTTGATGTCTGCTTTTACCCCGAAAGCCAACATCGGACCGCAGTCACTGCATGTCCGCTCTGGGTCATAATCGGACATTCTGCGATGTCCGAGCCATGTCCGCTTTACCCCCAATAGCGGACATTTGCAGCGCACAAGCCCATGTCCGCTAAGTGCCAATAGCGGACATCGGCCAAGTTTATTCGATCACCTCGTCGGCGCGCGCGAGCACGGACGACGGCATCGTAAGCCCAAGCGTCTTGGCGGTCTTAAGGTTGATCACCAGTTCATATTTGGTCGGCGCCTGCACCGGGAGGTCGGCCGGCTTCTCGCCCCTGAGGATGCGATCGACATAGCCGGCCGCGCGCCGGGAATGGTCGACCAAATCGGGCCCATAGGAGATCAGGCCGCCGTCGGTGACAAAGGGGCGTAGGAAGTAGACCGTGGGCAGCTTGTGCCGCGCCGCAAGCGCGATGATCAGTTCGCGATGAACGAGCGACAACGGGCTCCCTGTCACGATCAGGCCGCCATTGCCGGAACGCGCAAAGGCCGCGACGCCGCGCTCGATCTCCGGCGCGTCGCGCGCGTTGACCGGGCTCACCTCCACCCCGAGCGACGGCGCCGCGGAACTGATCGCGCCCCACTGGCCGATCCCGGAGGTTATTGCGGGGTCCCGAAGGACCGCAACTCGCGTTACGCCCGGCACGATCTGCTTGAGCAGCTCCAGCCATTTCGTGCTCAAGCTGTAATCGAACAGCATAAAGCCAGTGGCGTTGCCGCCCGGCCGCGACAGGGTTTCGACAAAGCCAGCACCGACCGGATCGGCGACGCCCACGAACACAATCGGCACGGTGCGTGTTGCCTGCAACAACGGCGGCAAACTCGCGGCGCTAAAAGCCAGGATAATGTCGGGCGCAAGCGCGACTAGTTCCGCCGCGTATTTGCGAGCTTTGTCGGCATCCCCCGCGGGCCAGCGATAGTCAATCTTCACGTTTCGGCCGTCGGTCCAACCCAATTGCTGCAGCGCTTGCCGGAACGCAGCGATGTTGGGCTGCGAGCGCGGATCGTCCGTATCGCCGCCGCCCTGAAGCACTCCGATGCGCCGCATGCGTTCGCTTTGCTGCGCGCGCGCCGCAAGCGGCCACGCTGCCGCCGCACCGCCTAAGAGTGTGATGAACTCGCGCCGCTTCATTTGCCGCCGTAAGGCCACAGCTTATGCAATGCTTAAAGGCTAGCACCTTGCGACTACGATGTCCGCTTTGCGCCAGAAGCGGACATTTTGCTGGGATTACTTTCGCCGAGAGGTGCGTTTAGTATTTGTAGAATAGCTTCCCATAAACGCGCTGTTTAGATGACGAACGAATACGACATTTCTCTCGCCACGCCGGATGACGTCTCCGGCATCATCGTGCTTCAGGAACCCAACCTACCGGCTAATGGTGGCACTCTGTCAGTGCGCCAACCTGCAGATTGGTTCACAAAGGCGATACTGGAAAAGTCGGTCGTCGTGGCGCGTCGCGACGGTAAAGTTGTCGGCTACGTATTGGGCACTTCGCTGGCCGCGAATGCACACAAAGCGATCATTCAGGCCATGCTAAGCGCCTATCCCGCACCGTCGGAATGTTATCTCTACGGTCCTGTCTGTGTCGCTGAAAGCGAGCGCGGCAGGGGCCTCGCCCGCGCGATGTTTGAAGAATTGCGAGCGCGCCTTCCTGGACGCCCTGCCATGCTTTTCGTGCGGGCCGACAACGCCGCCTCGCTCCGAGCGCACCAGAAAATGGGGATGCGCGACCTCGGCACATTTATGAATGACGGCGTTCCTTATGTCGCCTTAACGTATACCGGCTAATGGCCCAGGTCCGCTTTGGGTCATTAGCAGACATTTGCATTGCAAAACGGCATGTCTGCTTTACCCCCAAGAGCGGACATGTGCGGTGCAACTCGGTATGTCCGCTTTGTGCCAAAAGCGGACATTTCTACTCGTAGTGTCTTCCGGCAGGCGTTGCTCGCGTTCACCCAAGATCTGACCTCGCGAACGCTTGCGAAACGTAGTGCGATGGTATTGGGAGGCCGTCGAGGGATTGCAATTATTGGTCTGTGAAGCAGGTCACTGAAGGTCAATTTGGACCGTCGTATAATGTATCCAACGTGTGCTCCTTCAGCGGAATTTTTTTCGTTCGCACGCGAACGGAATTGGTCTGAATGGAAAATGCCGCAAATTGATGAACCCACTTTTGCAAGAACGCCGACTTAATTCGGCAGACGCAATAACTGGAGGGTTTGACCATGAACTTCATCCGGAAAAACTGGTGCTGCCAATTGCTGCTCGCCGCCGCTGTTGCTGCTGCGTTTATTCCTGCATCGACGCGTGCAGACGTCATCATAGACTGGAACATAAAATCCGATGAGATCGCTGCCCAAAAACAAGTGCTGCCTTTCAGTCACTCGCGTGGGATGGCGATGCTGCACGTCGCAATGTTCGAAGCTGTCAACGGTGTCGAGGGCAGATATCTACCCTACAAGTTGAACCTGACGGCTGATCGGACGGCTTCGAAAGAGGCGGCAGCCGCTTCGGCGGGCCACGATATCTTGCTTGCTCTCTATCCGGATCAGCAGAGCACCCTAGATGCAACACTGGCAACAATGCTCATCGGCATTGCCGATGGTCAACCGAAAGTAAAAGGCGTCGACCTCGGAAAAAGGGCTGCCGCCGATTTAATCGCGCTCCGCGCAAACGATGGAATGGACGCCCAAGAAACGTATCGGCCACATACCACCCCGGGCATGTATGTACCAACCGTTGTTCCAGTATTCTCCACATCAGGAGCCGTCACTCCGTGGGTGATGGCGAGCGGCTCTCAATTTCGCCCCGCCGCGCCGCCGGCGCTCACTTCGGAGACTTGGACAAGGGACGTTAATGAAATTCGTGAGCTCGGAAGGATCGACAGCGTCAAACGCACGCCCGAGCAGACAACAATCGGGCGTTTTTGGTTCATTACTGGTCCAAGGAGCTACAATGCAATCGTTCGACAGGTCGCGATGACGAAGGATATGGATATCGTGGACTGCGCACGGCTGTTCGCATTGACCTCGATGGCAGCAAATGACGCTCTGATCGCCGTGTTTGATGCCAAATATACCTATAACCTGTGGCGACCCGTCACCGCGATCCGAAACGCGGACCAGACCAACAACAGCGCTACACCTCGCGATGCCTCATGGCGGCCGCTTGGCGATACGCCGATGCACCCGGAATATCCGTGCGCGCATTGCATTTCGTCGGCTGCAGTTTCTGCTGTTCTTCAGGGCGTGGTGGGCAATGATATCGGAGAAATTTCAATGAGCAGTCCGACCGCACCCGGCGTTATCCGCAAATGGACCCGGCTGCAGGACTATAGCGAGGAGGTCTCCATGGCCCGCATATACGCGGGATTCCACTACCGCTTTTCGACGATAGTGGGCAAAGATATGGGGAAAAAAATAGGCGAGCTGGCGGTTACAACCCAAATGCGTCGCGCAGAGAGTGCAACTGCACAGCCGCGTTGACTTTCGAGCGTCTCCGCTCACGCGTCAAATCCCCCGACCAAAAAGCCGGGGGATACACTTCTGCCGACCATGATGTCCGCTTTAGGTCATAAGCGGACATATGCGGTGCAACCAGCGTTGTCCGCTTTGGCCAACATGCGACATTAGCGAGGCTTGAATTTGGGTGGCGGCACGACTGCATTTTGGTCTTTTTGCTCTAGTTCGCTTGCTCAGTCTTTGACCCCATGCCTTGAGTGCGAGCGTCATCAGTACGCTAGCGGCCGCGGAGGACTTGGCTTGGCCCTGGACTCATTCGTCCTTTAGGAACGAGAGGATGATGCTCACTGCCTGCTCCGGCTGCTCCTCCATGATCCAGTGACCCGAATCCTTGATCACCGCGGCGCGTACATCAGCAGCGGCGAAACCGATTTCGGTCGCGAGATGTGCGCCATAAGAATGATCGCCGCCAATAGCCAGCACCGGCATCTTCAGTTTGCCCTTGGCGACGAGCTGCTGATTGTCGATAGCGTCTTGCGCGAACGCGGCATACTGTCCGCCGAAGGCGTTGTGGATGGCGTATGGACGCGCATAAAGCGCGGCATAGTGGTCGCGCGTCTGCTCGTCGATCCGCGACGGATTGGCTGAAAGCTCATTGTAGAAGCGGTCGAGCAGGATTCGCTCGCGTCCCGCGACCAGCCGCTCGACGTCGGGACCACGAAAGTTGAAGTTTCAAGCCTTCAGGTGTTTCAACTGCTTGTCCCAGTGGCCGATCCCCGGCAGCGGCACGTCCATCACCACCCATTTTGTCACGCGCTGCGGAAACAGCGCCGCAAAAGCGTAGCCCACCATGTTGCCGATGTCGTGGGTGACGAGAGCGACTTCCTGGAACCCAAGTTGATCCAGAATGCCGATGAGGTCTCGAGCCTGCGCGACCTTTTCGTAACCGCCCTCGGGATGGGACGACAGGCCCATGCCTCGCAAGTCGGGAACGATGACCGCGTGGTCTTTAACGTATCGATCACCAGGGGCGGACGCCGCGGAATCGATCTCGAAATCGGCGCCTTCGATTATCGCGACGGATCATCATCGCTTTGCTCGCTGCGATACCCTTACGCCGGCGCACGTTTGCAGCGCTGCTCTGAACGGCGTCGCATCGGCGTACTCTTGCCGCCGAATGCCAAGAACGGCATGATTGGCGTATGGGCAGCGGTCGCACTCGGTCGACGACACCTGATCTGTTCTCGACAGCATCGGCAAGAGTCCCTTTGTCGCCATCGGTAAACTCGCCCCCGTCCTCGCTAGCGACCGATGACGGGAGTGCCGCGGCTTCCTTGCAATCATATGCGCTACCGAAAAATCTACCGAGCGCAATCAGATACCTGGATGACGATCAGCTTGACCGACTGCTTGCAGCGGTGCTTGCCGAGCAGCGCCGACGCGGCAAAAAAGTTCCCGCGTCAGATAAAAGTCCCCGCAAGACTCTGGTCAAAGTGGTCGCGCCTCCTTTGGCTCTTGGTAAGCTGAACGCTATTCGTGCTGCGTTTAAAGCTGGTTTTACACCGGCACGGATTGCTCGACAGTTCCGAATTTCCCAGTCGGATGTGAAAAAGGCGCTAGCAACCGATGAAATGAAACGATGAAGATCGAGAAAAATCCGAGATAGCCACTACGTCAAGGCTGTTGCCTGTAGTGTTTCCGAGCGAAAATAAATTTGTTCGACTTAGCGCAACCAAAGTAGCTAGAATCCTGCCTTATGAAATGGATGCTTGATCGCATAGGGCGCCTGATCGCCGCATATTCGCAAAAACCTGCGTCAGGTTTCGAACCGATTACACCCACTTACCCGCATCAAACGAACCTAGTGCCAAGCTCAGAACCTGGACGCTCATCAGAGCGCATTGAGTCGAATTTTGATGCTAAGCGAAAGGAACTTGGCGTTGAACCCGGACTCAAGGATATTCCAGGTGTAACGACGCGAATGCTCGTCGCCTTCGGTGAACACGGTATAAAGTCTATTGAAGATCTTGCCGATTGTGCGACCGATGATCTTGATGGCTGGATTGAATCCAAGGACGGGAAAACTATCAGGCATAAAGGTATCCTCGATCGTTTCAGGGTCTCTCGTAAGGACTGCGAGGCAATGATCATAAATGCGCGCGTCAAGGCTGGGTGGATCAAGTAGGTTAGACTGGTATGCGTGATGGCCGCGTTCAAACCTTGCGCATAGCCTGCAAACCCATTTGCTAGTGCAGCGATACCGTAAAGCGGCAAAAGGACTTCGTTCGGTACTTGGTACCCGAGCAGTGCCAGGCGTTTTTGCTGAGTTGGCGACTAAAAATGCGGCACAATTCGTTGGTTCTAGTCAAAGGAGGCCTCGATGAAAGCCGTGTTTCGCGGGGCCCGCGGCGTCCTCCTGATGCTCTCTATCCTGATCGTAACCGGTGTGGCCGGCGATGCGGGAGATACAGCAGCCATAAACGAAGAGGCTCTACGCCGATCGGTCGGTCAAATGATTGTCGTCGGTTTTTATGGAATCAATAATACTGATCCGGGTTTTCATTACGTCATAGAAGATCTCGAACGCGGGCTAATCGGGGGAGTATTATTTCTTGCCCGTAACGTTCAGTCAAAGTTAGACCTGGAAACGATGGTACGGGAAGTTCGGCAATGCAATTGTTCATTTAATCCATTGATCGCCATTGACGAAGAAGGGGGGATAATTGAACGACTCGGGGAACGATATGGCTTTCGACATACGCCATCCGCAGCAGAAATTGGTCGCAGTAGTGAAGAAAATGCAAGAAACGAATATGAGCGGCTTGCTCAGAAATTGTCTGATATCGGTTTCAATGTGAATTTGGCTCCGGTTGTTGACCTAAATACCAATCCCACGAACCCAATCATAGGCTCCCTAGATCGAAGTTTTTCGCGGGATCCTATAATCGTCAGCCGCAACGCCCAAATATTCATAGAAGAACATCATAAGAAAGGAATTCTTACCGCGATAAAACATTTTCCCGGACATGGCTCATCATCAACAGATAGTCACGAATCCATAGCAGACGTCAAACTATCCTGGTCACCCAAAGAACTTATTCCGTACCAGCACCTCATAGGCGCACGTTTAGTTGATTCAATTATGGTTGGTCATTTGGCAAACACACCGAAATGGGGTGGAGCAGCTACACAAGACGGATCAAGTGCCATCAATCAAATACTGCGAACAGATCTTAAATTCGATGGCGTCGTTTTGTCGGATGATCTTTCTATGGACGCTATTCGTTCAAAGACGAGTTCGTTTCCTGATGTCATCAGATCCGCCGTCAAAGCAGGCGTCGATATCATTATCGTTAGCCGCCTAAACGACGACGATGAAGGCTTGGATACGGGACTCTATGTTAACTCCGCGATTTTAGAGGGCATTACCTCTGGTGAAATAGAACGCAGCTCTGTGGAAAAATCTGAGCAACGAATTAAATCCTTCAAATACAGCCTACGTAATAATTAATGCAGGCTGACATAGAACGGGTCAGGGCGGACTCGCGGCAGATCGTTGACCTCGGCGACGGCATGCAGAAGAACGAGTTCTTCGGAGCGCTGGCCCAGGCAATGAATTTTGCCACGATTCAAGCTAAAGCTTTCGCAATATTGTTTAGGCGGTCAGGGGAAGCGCTCCGGGAAGGGGGCTTAATTGTTTCTAGGACGCCAGTTTGCTGCTGCTGTGACAGCATTGTTGCTGATCGCAGGTGTCTTTTTCGTCGTCCTTTTCTCACTAGTGGGCGCACAGGCCGGAGGTCCATCCGGCATCTGCGAAGACGCGGCCGAGCTCGCGGTCGTATCCTCTCCGATCGCGCCGGGAAAGGGCGCGCCTTTGCGCGTCGTCTTCGCCGCGGAGAAGCCACTAGAGGGCGAACTTTCACTGATCGCGCCCGATGGAAGCGTTGTGGTAAAATCGCGTGAGCGGCACGGCGGACCGCCGTATTTCTGGTTCGCCGATATCCCGTCGCCAGCCGGGGGGACGTGGCACGCGACGCTCGCGCGCGACCACGCGCCGGCCGAATGCAGCACGATCACCCGAGAAATCGTTGTGCGCGACGACGAGCCGCCGCCTAGCGCGACGTCGGGGAGCGTCTGGCCCTTGCGCAATACATGGAATCGCGCGACGGAAAACTTGTATTCTGCATGGATCGCGAAGCTCTTCGACGCGCCGCTCGAAGTGGAGCTATCGTTACCGGCGCTGCATGAAGTGCTGCGCGATCGATCGCGCAATTTTCTGTTCAACTATTTGGGCCTCGGCGAAGACGAGATGGGGCTCGTCATGCGCCCCGACTGCGCCGACCTTCCGTATTTTTTGCGCGCATATTTCGCCTTCAAGATGGGGCTGCCGTTCGGTTACTCGAAGTGCTCGCGCGGCGGGGGCGGCGGGCCGCCGAATTGCTACCAATGGTTCAGCAACCCCGAGGCAGCTGGTTCCTTCCTGCCCGAACAAAAAAGCGCGAACCAGCCGGGGCTCGCGGCATCGCTCGGCGATTATTTGCTGACCGTCGCCGACACCGTCCATTCCGGAAACGGCCGAACGCCGGCGAACGACGACAACACCGATTTTTATCCCGTGCCGCTGACCCAGGAGACCCTGCGGCCGGGGACCATATACGCCGATCCATACGGGCACATATTGATGCTCGTCAGGCGCGTGCCACAGTCGGACGGCGCGGCGGGCGTCTTCCTCGCTGTCGACGGGGAGGCCGACGGGACGGTCGCGCGCAAGCGTTTTTGGCGCGGTAATTTCTTGTTCGCGCAGGATCCCGCGGTCGGCAGCGCCGGGTTCAAGCGCTTCCGGCCGATCGTGCTCGAGAACGGCGCCTTGCGGCGGCTGACCAACAACGAAATCGCGAAAAATCCGCAGTATGGCGATTTTTCCTTCGATCAGTCGCAGCTCGGGGTCGAAGCTTTTTACGATCGAATGGATGACCTGATGTCGCCGGCGCCGCTCGACCCTTTGCGCGCGATGAAGGAGGCGATCACGGCGCTCGATGAGCAAGTGAAGGCGCGCGTGACCTCGGTTGAAAATGGGCGCAAGTTCCAGAACAGCGGGCGCGGCGACGCGGACATGCCGGACGGCGCGTCGATCTTCGAGACGACGGGCGCGTGGGAAGATTTCGCGACGCCGGCGCGCGATTTGCGTCTGTTGATCGCGATTGACGTGGTGCGCGGGTTTTCAGATCGCGTGGCGCGGCGGCCCGAGCGGTACGCAATGCCGAAGGAGAAGAGCGTCGCAGACGTGAAGGCCGAATTGGAGAGCGTGCTCGCGTCGGAGCTTTTGGCACGAAAGTTTTCATATACGCGCAGCGATGGCTCCGCGTGGGCGCTCTCGCTAAAAGACGTGATTGACCGCGCGGTCGATCTCGAGATGGCGTATAACCTGAACGACTGCGTCGAGCTGCGGTGGGGCGCGCCAGAGAACAGCGAAGAGGCATCGACATGTAACCGGCATGCGCCATCGGCGCAGCGCGACAAGATGACGGAGTACCGCCCGTGGTTCCACGAGCGGCACTGGCCATCGCGCGCTTAGCGGTCAGTTGCGGCGGTAGGCTTCTCGGCTGAAGAGCTGTGGATCGCATGCAACGAAGTCTACGTTCGGTGCGACCGGCACGTGGTGGGTGTTTGCCGATGTGAACGCGTCCGGTCCCGAATGCCCATCGCCTGGGATGTGGCGTGTGAATACGCTGCCGAAGGCTCGGTCGTGGTCACGGACGACATATGTCGGGACCGTCTCAATCCTACTTGGACTGACAACTAGCTCCTGAACTGATTTGCCGAACGCAAGACCGGCCGCTGTGAGCGCGCCGGTGCTGGTGCCTTGCCCTCCCACTCCTTGGAGTCAGCCGGGGGAGCCTTTTTGACCGTAATATTCGGCCAAGTTTTCGCGTAGTCAGCGTTGAGCTTGAGCCACTTCTCGGCCCCGGCCTCTGTGTCGGGCTTGATCGCCTCGACCGG
>JBARNC010000246.1:0-1578 GCA_049802775.1 Pseudolabrys sp.
GTGACCAAGGGCATCATCGACCCGACCAAGGTCGTGCGCTGCGCCCTGCAGGATGCGGCATCGATCGCCGGCCTGCTGATCACCACGGAAGCCATGGTCGCCGAGGTGCCGAAGAAGAAAGAGGCGATGCCCGCCATGCCCCCGGGCGGCGGCATGGATTTCTAGTCGGTACTCCTCAACTTAAAAGATACAAAGGCCCGGGAGAACTCCCGGGCCTTTTGTTCACGGAAGGAACTCCCGAAAAAAGAAACGACCACATACGAAAGAGCGCGCGTCCATCCGGCGTCGCCTCGTCGCAGTGGCCGCCGTGACGATGGAAATATCCATCGCCACTTACAAATGATATTATACCGCCGACATGACAGCAGCATGACAAAGCCAGGCAGCATCTATGTCGGAATTGGAGGCTGGACCTACGAGCCCTGGCGTGGTGTTTTCTACCCGAAATCCCTGCCGCATGCGCGCGAGCTCGCTTATGCCGGCGCGCACCTGACCTCGATCGAAGTCAACGGCACCTTCTACCGCTCCCAGACCCCGACAACATTTCGCAAATGGGCCTCCGAGGTCCCTGAGGGATTTGTTTTTTCGCTCAAAGGTCCACGCTACGCGGTTAATCGACGCGTCCTCAAGGAAGCTAGCGATTCGATCAAACGCTTCCTCAACTCCGGCGTAACGGAGCTGGGCACCCGTCTCGGCCCCCTCCTCTGGCAATTCACGCCGTATAAGAAATTCGACGAAGCCGATTTCGGCGGCTTTCTCGAATTACTGCCGAAGAATTTCAATGGTCAGCTACTGCGTCACGTGGTGGAAGTCCGGCACGACAGTTTCAAGACGGCAGGCTTTGTGGCGTTGCTGCGACAGTTCGAAGTGCCTGTCGTCTTCGCCGAGCACGAGACTTATCCGGCCATCGCAGACATCACCGGCGATTTTGTCTATGCGCGCTTGCAGAAGGGCGACGACAAACTCAAGGCGGGCTATCCACCCAAGGCGCTCGATGGCTGGGCCGCCCGCGCCGAGGCTTGGGCGCGAGGCGGCGAGCCAAAAGATCTGCCGCGCGTGACCAAAATGCCAGCTAAAAAGCGGCCCCGTAATGTCTTCGTCTATTTTATCCATGAAGCGAAAGTACGGGCGCCGGCGGCCGCCATGGCCCTGATCGAAAGGCTGAAATGAAAGGTGAGCCGAAAAAACCAGCGAAACCCCGGCCGCTGTTCACAATCGGCTACGAACAGGCAAAGCCCGCCGCGGTGCTCGATGAGCTCAAACGAACAAAAATCGAGCTGCTGGTCGACACCCGCGCGGTGGCAGCGTCACGTCGGCCAGGCTTTTCCAAGCGCCAGCTCGTGGCTTCACTCGACGAAGCTGGCATCGGTTATATCCATTTGCAGAAACTCGGCACTCCGGCGGAGGGGCGAGCGGCAGCGCGTAGCGGCGACACAAATGCGCTGTGGCGCATTTACGACCAGCACATCAAGACTTCGGAAGCACAAGCAGCGCTCAATCAGCTGATCGCATTGATCAAATCAGGTAAGCGCGTTGCTTTGCTCTGCTATTGCCGGGATCCGGAGGCCTGTCACCGCA
>JBARNC010000247.1:0-29777 GCA_049802775.1 Pseudolabrys sp.
CTCTTCCAAGCCGCTATTCGCAAAGAATTGCTTCCTGCAAAAAGGCGGCCCGCAAGGACCCCGCCGTCCACGTTTCTCTTTCTTCCGATTCACTTTTCAAACAGCCCGGGGATCAGGCGGTCCCCACTCTTCGGTGAACCGAAGAGCCAACGAAGCCCGTGCATCCGAGAACTATCGGGTGCCGTTTCACTGTCCAGTGAGGAGCTTCAGAGGCGCGCCATCGCGCCGTAAAGCGGACGGCGCGCCGGTGGGTGTATATAGGCTTCGGCCCCGCGCATTGTCAACCAAAAACGCCCATTTTATTGGTCCATAACGGTATTGCGGGACTTAACGGTATTGCGGGACTTAGGGCCAAGGATATCCACGCTCGCCGGAAACCGGTGCTTTAAACTACATCGCGCCGTACTCAGGCCATAATCCTGCGTCGTCCTTGGGGTCCTTTCGAGGGACGGAATCGCAACGGGGGTCTTCAGCCGCAGTCTATCAGGCCAGTCAATCAGGTTCGGGCGTCTTCGTTGACGGACCATGGACCACCCGGCATCGTGCCGGCCATTGATTTACGCGGCCTGCCGACAGCATCTGGGGCTAGTTTGGTTGCGGCAAGCCACCTTCGATCCGAGGCGCAGGGGACGGCGAGCTTGGACCAGACACGGTCGCGCGGCGCAATCCGATCGAGGCAAGCTGACGCCATTGAGCTCGGCAATGAGCCGCCTTTGTCGGTCGACGGAGACTCGAGCGGATTCGTCGATCGTCGCCGCGTTTCGGTGCAATGGTTTGCCGGTACGATCCTGACCGCCCTCTGCGGCGCTGCTCTCATGGGCGGCGCCGTTTTCACGTCACTCGACGGGGAAACCAATTTCGCATCGCTGCCCGAACGAGTGGAGGTTGCGCTCCGCGGCGCGCTCGGCGTCGGCGGCGACAGGGGCGCCCACAAAAGCGATCGCCTTCCAACCGCCGAAGAACCGACGTTCGCCCGCCAGGTAATCCGCGTTTCCACCATCAACCGGGTCGGTAACCACGAAGTCGTACGCGTGCGTCCGTTCGTGCGCATCGCCGGCAATCTGTCACTTACTGTTTCCGTTCTCTCTGCCAATATCCCGCCCTTCAATCCGCAACGCCTGCTAGCTGAATCTACGCCTGGCGGGAACGCCCCGGCGGGCGATGCCCCGGCCGCCGAACCGGACGCCGAAGTTGCTTTCGTAATGCGCGACATGGCGCCCATTATGCCGAAACTGAAAATCGCACTGCTCACGCCTGCCGATGAAGTGATAGCGCGCATTCGCGAGGCCTCGGAATGGACCGACAAAGCCGCCAATCATTTGCCAGTTGCGGCCAACATCACAGGAATCAAGCTCGCTTATGCCGGTGAGGGCAATGTCGATCCCTATGCAGGATTCGAAGCGCGCGTCGTCCCTGAAAACATTACATTACTACCCAAAACCACGACTCAGACGACCGGCGGTAACGCGCTGAACGAAAAGCTGATCGTCGCCAAGAAGGGAGAAAGCCTTCCTACCATCTTGCACGATCTCGGCGCCACGCCCACCGACATTAGCGCCATCGCACGCGTACTCGGGCCCCGCGGCATGATCGGCGGCATCAAGGAAGGTCAAAAATTACGGATATTGATGGCGCCGGTGTCGGGTGCCCAACGGCTGCAACCGATCCGTGTGATTATCGCTGGGGATTCGGGAATCTATGTGGTGGTCGCGCTGGCGGACACCGGTAAATATGTCTCGGTCGACGTGAAGAATATCGATACCGAGGTCGCCGAGAATTCCGAGGACAACAACGACGAGAGCGACACTTCCGGCGTTCGCTTTTATCAAAGCGTCTACGAGACCGCGCTGCGCAACCGGATCCCCCGTCCTATCATCGAGGATCTGATCCGCATCTACTCCTACGACGTCGATTTCCAGCGCAAAGTACAGCCGGGCGATTCCTTCGAGGTTCTCTACGCCGGCGAGGAGGAAACGCCAGTCGCCGACAGCCGTAATGAGGTGCTATTCGCAACGCTGACCGTCGGAGGCGATACGAAGAAATTCTATCGCTTTCAGTCGCCAGACGATGGGTTGGTCGACTACTACGACGAGACCGGCAAGAGCGCGAAAAAGTTTCTGGTTCGCAAACCTGTGCTCGCCGGTATCATGCGCTCCGGGTTCGGCCTGCGCCGCCATCCGATCCTCGGCTACACCAAAATGCATACCGGCGTTGACTGGGCAACAGATAGCGGCACGCCAATCTATGCCTCAGGTAACGGCACCATTGAGAAAGTTGGCTGGGAATCGGGTTACGGAAAATACATCCGCATTCGCCATACCAACGGTTATGAAACCGCTTACGGCCACATGATCGCCTATGCCCGCGGCATCGGCGAGGGTACACGTGTACGACAAGGACAGGTGATTGGCTTCGTCGGATCGACCGGCCTCTCGACTGGCTCGCACCTTCACTATGAGATATTGGTCAACGGCCGCTTCGTTGATCCGATGCGCATTAAGCTGCCGCGCGGCCGCGTATTGGAAGGCCAAGTGCTGGCGACTTTCGAAAAGGAGCGTGAGCGCCTCGATGGCATCATGGCGCGCAAGCCCGCGCGCATAGCATCAAGTGCGCCGACGACGCGATAATCCTCAAACCACTCCTACTGCGTGCTTACGCCGCTTGCGCCAGTTTGCCGTTGAATGTCAGCCCCGACTTCTCTCCGGAAACGACAACTTTTTCGCCGTCCTTGATCGTGCCGGCGAGGATCATCTCGGCAAGCGGGTCCTGCACCGACTTTTGGATCACCCGCTTGAGCGGCCGCGCGCCGTAAGCCGGATCCCAACCCTTGTCCGCCAACCAATCGCGCGCACTCGGGTCGAGCGTAATCGCAATCTTGCGGTCGTCGAGAAGCTTCTGCATCCGCGCGATCTGGATGTCGACGATGCGTCCCATCTCCGCTTTCTTCAGGCGGTGGAACAGAATAATTTCATCGACCCGGTTGAGGAATTCAGGCCGGAAAGCTGCGCGCACCACTGCCATCACTTGATCTTTGACCGCATCGCTGTCCTGGCCCTCCGGCTGACTGACCAGTAACTCAGCGCCAAGATTTGATGTCATCACAAGGAGAGTGTTGCGGAAGTCGACCGTGTGGCCCTGTCCGTCGGTCAGCCGGCCGTCATCGAGCACCTGAAGGAGGACGTTGAACACGTCGGGGTGTGCCTTCTCGATCTCATCAAACAGAACGACCTGGTAAGGCCGGCGCCGCACGGCCTCGGTGAGAGCACCGCCCTCCTCATAGCCGACATAGCCCGGAGGTGCGCCGATCAGGCGGGAGACTGCATGTCTTTCCATGTATTCCGACATATCGATGCGGATCAGCGCGTTTTCGTCGTCGAACAGATATTCGGCTAAAGCCTTGGTCAGTTCGGTCTTGCCGACGCCGGTTGGCCCCAAGAACATAAAAGAGCCGATCGGCCGGTGCGGATCCTGCAAGCCGGCACGTGCGCGCCGCACGGCGGTCGACACCGCGTGCACCGCGTCCTGTTGGCCAATAACGCGCTTGGCTAGCGCGTCTTCCATACGCAGGAGCTTTTCTTTTTCGCCTTCGAGCATCTTGTCTACGGGCACGCCAGTCCAACGCGAGACGACCTGGGCTACGTGATCGGCGGTTACAGTCTCCTCGACCATCGCACCCTTGGCTTCGGCCGTTTCGATCGACTTCAGTTTTTTCTCCAGCTCGGGAATCCGGCCGTAGGCCAATTCGCCGGCGCGCTGGAATTCACCTCGGCGCTGCGCGTTGGCAAGCTCGGCACGGAGCTGGTCGAGCTCAGTTTTAAGCTTTTGCGCATCGGAGAGCTTTTCCTTTTCCGCTTTCCAGCGGCTGGTGAGATCAGCCGAGCGTTTTTCCAGTCCTTTCAATTCCCCTTCCAGGCGCTTGAGACGATCTTTCGAGCCGGGATCCGATTCTTTCTTCAGGGCTTCCTGTTCGATCTTCAAACGCACAATTTCACGGTCGATCGAATCTAGCTCTTCGGGCTTCGAATCCACCTGCATCTTTAGCCTTGCCGCGGCTTCGTCGATCAGGTCGATCGCCTTATCGGGAAGGAAACGGTCGGTGATATAACGGTTGGACAGTGTCGCGGCGCCGACGATGGCCGAATCGGCAATACGCACACCATGGTGCTGTTCGTATTTGTCCTTCAATCCACGCAGGATCGAAATTGTATCCTCAACGCTCGGTTCCGAAACGTAAACGGGTTGGAATCGGCGAGCGAGCGCAGCGTCCTTCTCGACGTGCTTTTTGTATTCGTCGAGCGTGGTGGCCCCGATGCAGTGCAATTCGCCACGCGCTAGCGCCGGCTTAAGCAAATTGGAAGCGTCCATCGCACCATCGCCCTTGCCCGCACCGACCAGCGTGTGCATTTCGTCGATGAAGAGAATGATCCCGCCGTCGGAGGAAATGACCTCTTGAAGCACCGCCTTAAGCCGCTCCTCGAATTCGCCTCGATATTTGGCGCCGGCAATCATGGCGCCGAGATCGAGCGCGAGCAGGCGCTTATCCTGAAGGCTTTCCGGTACATCGCCATTAACGATGCGCAGCGCGAGACCTTCGACGATTGCGGTCTTGCCGACCCCGGGCTCACCAATTAGCACCGGATTGTTCTTGGTTCGGCGCGACAGCACCTGAATAGTACGGCGGATTTCTTCATCGCGGCCGATTACTGGATCAAGCTTGCCCTCGCGCGCGGCCTGAGTGAGATCGCGGGCATATTTCTTCAGTGCATCATAAGCGTTCTCGGCGGATGCAGAATCGGCGGTGCGGCCTTTGCGTAACGCATTGATGGCCGCATTGAGATTCTGCGGCGTGACGCCGGCCTTGGCTAGAATTTTCCCGGCCTCGCTGTCCTTCTCCAACGCGAGCGCAAGCAACAACCGCTCGACAGTGACGAAACTGTCTCCAGCCTTCTCTCCAGCGGTTTCGGCCGCGTCGAAAACACGTGCCAGCGCCGGATCGAGATAGATCTGCCCCGCGCCGCCGCCGCTGACCTTCGGCCGCTTGGCAAGCAATGCTTCCACTGCTTGCAATGCCTGCCTGGATTGCCCTCCGGAACGATCGATCAGACCGGTCGCGAGCCCCTCGGGATCGTCGAGCAATACTTTGAGGAGGTGTTCGGGAGCGAATTGCTGATGGCCTTCCCGCAAGGCCAACGATTGGGCGGACTGCACGAATCCGCGGGCGCGGTCGGTGAATTTCTCGAAATTCATTTCTCAACTCCCTCGGCCCATGATGGCACCGGAAATGCGGCGAGCCCCGTTCCGGCGGCCTGCCTTAGGCATTATGTGGGTGCCCTTATCGTAGTTTGAAGAGCCGAATTGCTTGATATAGGTCAGCGTTAATGCTTTCCGGGACGGCCGGTAAATGGCCGGGAATCAATGACGTCTGGACCTGCTACGATCCAAGCCATTTACCGGTATCCGGTCAAAGGGCTTTCCCCGCAAACGCTCGAACGGACCCGGCTTGCGGCCGGCCAGACGATCCCAGACGACCGGCTTTATGCCATCGAGAATGGGCCATGCGGCTTCAACCCGGCAGCGCCAACGTATTTTCCAAAGCAGCGCTTTCTAATGTTGATGCGGAACGAGCGTTTGGCAGCGTTGAGTACAAACTATGACGAAGCTAGCCATAACCTGACCATCTATTGGCAAGGAAACCAAGCCGTGCGCGGAGATCTACGTACAGACGAGGGTCGAGCCGCAATTGAGCAGTTCTTTGCCGACTATTGTGCAGACCAGATGCGCGGACCTCCCAAAGTGCTGTACAGCAAAG
This sequence comes from Pseudolabrys sp., assembly GCA_049802775.1. Lineage (GTDB taxonomy): Bacteria > Pseudomonadota > Alphaproteobacteria > Rhizobiales > Xanthobacteraceae > Pseudolabrys. Next base: position 5,810 of record JBARNC010000247.1, read on the forward strand.
GCCACAGCTTCTCGGACGTGGCCAAGAAGGTGGTGTCGATCATCAATTTGGCTTCAGTAGCTGCGGTGGAAAATGCCACAGGAGCGTCGGTGAACCCCTTACGCTTTCGCGGCAACCTATACGTCGCTGGCTGGCCGGCGTGGCATGAATTCGATCTGCTCGGATGCACGCTTACGATTGGCAAAACAGGCCGACTGAAAGTAGTTAAGCGCATTCAGCGTTGCGCCGCGACGGACGTCAATCCGGATACCGGCATCCGCGATCTGACCATCCCACGTACGCTGATGGACAATTTCGACCACACCGATTGCGGCGTCTATGCCGAGGTGATGGCCGCTGGCGATATTGTGGTCGGCGATGCCGTCGACGTTGCAGTATCTTAAAAAAACGCCCCGCTCGCTGGGGCGGGGCGCGATTACTTTCTCCAGTGCGCCTGGTTCAGCCGCCAGGTAATACATAGGCGCTGATACGCCCGGCCGGATAAACCGACTCAGCAACCGTGTGATTGTGATTGCCGGAGACGATGATTGGATTGCCGTTCGGATCGACCCCGCTCACGACGCCGACATGGCCACCGCCATGACGACCTATCACCGCGATAGCACCAACTTGCGGGCCGGATACACGGGTTCCGTAGCGCGCATAGGCACTGGCAAGATTGCCGCCACCAGCATGGCCAGTGCGCTTGAGCACCAGGTCCATGAATGCACCGCACCACAGGCTGCCCCGCCCGGTCGGATTGCTGCCGATGTATTTGCGAGCTTCACTGACCAGCCCGTTGCTGGTAGCGCCGCCATAGGCTGAATTCGAATGCGATCGCGCCTGCGCGCGTGCTTCAGCCAGAGACACGCGACTTTGACGGCGGTTCCGAATGACGGTGTGGCCAGCCGTGACAGTGGCCGCTTGGGTTGAATAACGGACGTCCCGATCGGCCGCAGCCGTTTGCGGTTGAGCCGCAACTTGCTCGGCCTGCGCCGCACGGTGCCGATAGTGGTGGACGGGGCTTGCGATGGCCGACGTTGCAAAAGCCACAACCGCCACCGAACACAACAAAACTGTCGCCCCTCTTGTCTTAATTGTCATCAGAGTAGTCCCCATAATTATACAAGCAACGCGCCCGAGCTGCATAGAATCAGCGCCGGGTGTTGTGTCTAGGCGCCGCCAGCATGTGGCATTTTCGTGATTATTGAGAGGTCATTTCGTGGTGTGCATACCAGCTATTCGATCGTGCATGCGCCCATAAAATAATTTATACCACCATTATAAGAATGTTTACTTATAAATGTATATAAATACTTAGTTTCTATAAAATAATACTTAGAGTCAAAGAAATGGAGCCGCAACACAGTTAAAGTTGCAGTGCAGCAATTCCGACGGGTACTTACGCTTGAAGGAATGCCGGCTCAGTCCTTCCGGCTAAGCAGAAACACGGCTTGTTCCCCAAAAAGGTTCCAAAACCACCACGGCGCATTGAGCCGTAAAGGCGAGCCCCAGGCATTAAGCGCCACAGCCTTCTCCATCTTCACGCCGATCTCCGTACAGAGCTGGCGGAAATCCTTGATGGTACAATGGTGAATGTTGGGCGTGTCGTACCAGCTGAACGGAAGGATATCGGTGCGCGGCATGTGGCCAGCGAACAGCAGCTGGAGCCTGACCTGCCAGTGGCCGAAATTCGGGAACGACACAACGGCGTGACGCCCGATGCGCAGCATATGCTCAAGCACGACGCGGGGGTGCCGGGTCGCCTGTAGCGTCTGCGATAGGATCACGTAATCGAAAGCATCGTCCGGGTAGTCGCCAAGATCCGTGTCGGCGTCACCTTGGATCACGGCCAGCCCCTTTGCGACACATTCGTTGACGCCCTCGCGCGACAGCTCAACGCCGCGGCCGTCGACACCACGGCTTTCGCTCAACAGGCGCAGCAATTCGCCGTCGCCGCATCCGACGTCGAGCACCTTTGCGCCGTCCTCGACCATCTCGGCGACCAGGACCAAGTCGACGCGGGCGCCACCAGGCGTTCGCGCGATATTAGCCACAGCGAGATCGGCATCGCGGGTCGACAGCATTTTCATAACTCAGCCCTTAAAACGCAAGCCGCGTGCCTTGCCGGCACCATCGAGGAAGCCGCGTACGATCGCAAACAGTTCAGGCTCATCGAGCAAAAAGGCATCATGACCTTTGTCTGTTACGATCTCGGCGAACGACACTCGCGCGCTCGCCGCATTAAGCGCATGCACGATCGCCCGTGACTCCGAGGTCGGAAATAGCCAATCGCTTGTGAACGAGATTACGCAGAACCGCGTCGGCGTACCTTTGAAGGCCTTGGCCAGCACGCCATCATAGTCGGCAGCGAGATCGAAATAATCCATGGCACGCGTAAGATAGAGATAGGAATTGGCGTCGAATCGTTCGACGAAAGAAATTCCCTGGTGACGCAGATAGGATTCCACCTCGAAATCTGCGTCGAATGAAAAAGTCGGATTTGTCCGATCCTGAAATTTACGGCCGAACTTTCGATGAAGCGCCGCATCGGACAAGTACGTAATATGCGCGCCCATGCGCGCGACCGCGAGACCACGGCGCGGGTTTGTGTCTTCCAAAAGATAACGGCCACCACGCCATTCCGGATCGGCCATAATTGCCTGACGGCCGACCTCGTGGAACGCGATGTTTTGCGCCGAATGGCGGGTGGCGCAGGCAATCGGCAGCACGCAGAACACGCGCTGCGGATAGCTCACCGCCCATTGCAGCACCTGCATGCCCCCCATCGAACCACCTGCGACCGCGAACAGCGAGTCGATGCCGAGATGATCAAGCAGCATGGCCTGCGCGCGCACCATGTCGCGGATAGTGATGACGGGAAAATCCAGCCCCCAGGGTTTGCCCGTCTTCGGATCAGTCGACGATGGGCCAGTGGTGCCCATGCAGGCCCCCACAACGTTGGGACAGATCACAAAATAGCGCTCGGTATCGATCGGCCTGCCGGGGCCGACCATCGTCTCCCACCAACCTGACTTCTTCGTGACCGGATGCACGCTCGCGACGTGCTGGTCGCCAGTAAGTGCATGACAAATCAAAACCGCGTTCGAGCGCGCTGCGTTGAGTTCCCCATAGGTCTTATAGGCAATTTGGAACGGGGCCAGCTCTACGCCGGCGTCGAGCTTCAGTGGCTTATCAGCTCCAAAATGAGCGACGAGCGACTCGTGCGGCTGATCCGCTTCGCGCGGTGAGTCCGCCGCCGCAAACGTGCTGGTCAAATTGGCTTCACCCATGTCAACCGTGCGCTCCCGACGCGTCACCTGCATCGCGGGCCAATTAAGAGAGGTTTAGTGTCAACCTTGCAGGTTACAGTCAACGTTTTCTTTGATTTCAGGGCCGGGCCCACTTAACAATGCGGTTATGGCGAAGCCACCCGAAGCACCCTCGCTGGGCGATCTGCGCAAGGAGATTGACCGTATCGACGAGGCGATGCACCAGCTCCTGATCGAGCGCAGCGAGATCATCGACCGCCTGATCGCGGTCAAACGCAGCCAGGATGCCGGCTCGTCGGCGTTCCGACCCGCGCGCGAGGCTGAAATGATGCGCCGGCTCGTCAAGCGCCACAAAGGCATTTTGCCACTCGACACCGTCGAGAGCATCTGGCGCGTCATCATCTCAACTTTTACCTACGTGCAGGCGCCATTCTCCGTACATGCCGATCTGTCCGCAGGCGACGCGCTGATGCGGGATTCTGCCCGTTTTCATTTCGGCTTCACCGTTCCGTTTGTCCCGCACATGGGCGCAGCCGGCGTGGTCGCTGCGGTATCCAACTCCAAAGGCGATCTTGGGCTCGTGCCCGCTTTCGACATAGCTTCGGCGGGTGCCTGGTGGAGCGCACTGGAATTCGACGCCGCTCCCAAGATCATTGCGCGCCTACCCTTCGTCGAACGCCCCGACCACCCGGCGGCCCTACCGGTGTTCGTGCTCTCCCGGGTCGCGGCCGACGCGATGGCGACCGAAGCCGCAGTGTGGAGCATCCGGGTCTCCGGCTGGGGCGCGGGCGCCGCACAGGTGCTGTCCGCACTCGCCGATTTCATCGCCGTACCCGACCGCGCCTTCGACGGCGCCGCCTTACTGGTGAGCCTGCCTAAAGATGCGAGCCTTGAGTCAATCACCGCGGCCCTGGTTAAGGCTGGCGCCACGGTGCGCTCGGCAGCCCTCGTCGGGAGCCACGCAACCCGCTATACGGTTGCCGCCGATAAGGCCTGATCGTTCGGAAAACCGCTAATGACTGCGAACCGCCCGCAACCGCGCCCCGGCGTGCTCGATATTGCCCCTTACGTTCCAGGCAAGAGCAGCGCGCCCGGCGTCGCCAAAGTGTTCAAACTTTCCTCCAATGAGACGCCATTGGGGCCGAGCGCGAACGCAATCGCAGCCTACCGTGCAGCCGGCGAGCACCTGGAAGATTATCCCGATGGCTCAGCTTCCGCCTTGCGTGAGGCGATCGGTACTGCGTTCGGCCTTGACCCCGACCGTATCGTTTGCGGTGCCGGCTCCGATGATTTGCTCAATCTGCTAGCTCGCGCCTTTCTCAAAGATGGCGACGAAGCAATCTACACGACGCACGGTTTTTTGGTTTACCCAATCGCGACGATGAGCACCGGAGCGAAGGCGATTGCCGCGGCGGAAAAGAATTTTACAGCGAATGTGGATTCGATACTCAAGGCAGTGACGCCAAGAACTAAAATTGTATTCCTTGCCAATCCGAATAATCCGACCGGGACCTACATTCCGTTCGATGAAGTCAAGCGGCTGCACAATGGACTGCGGCCAGATGTGTTGCTCGTGCTCGATGCCGCGTATGCGGAATACGTACAGCGCAACGATTACGAATCCGGCATCGAGTTAGTCGCAACCACTGACAACGTGGTGATGACGCGCACCTTCTCAAAGATCTATGGGCTGGCGGCGCTTCGACTCGGTTGGATGTATGGTCCCGCACACGTGGTGGATGCGGTCAATCGTATCCGCGGACCATTCAACGTCAATGGTCCTGCAATCGCCGCAGGAATCGCGGCGATCCGCGATACCGCGCATGTGGATTACGCGCGCGCGCATAACGCGCATTGGCTCGCCTGGCTTACGGAGGAAATTGGCAAACTTGGCCTTCCCGTAACGCCGAGCGCGGCAAATTTCGTGCTCATCCATTTCCCGGAAACTAAGGGCCGCACTGCCAAGGACGCAGATGCCTTCCTGATCAAGCGCGGGCTCATCCTGCGCCAGGTCGTGGCGTACAAGCTGCCGAATGCCCTACGAATGAGCGTCGGCACAGAGGAGGCCAATCGGCTCGTGGTGCAAGGGCTCAAGGAGTTCATGGGAAATCCGGCATGAGTAAACCCGGCCCCCTGTTCAATCGCCTGGCTCTGATCGGCGTCGGGTTGATCGGCTCCTCGATCGCGCGGGCAGCGCGAGCGCAAGGTGCAGCACGCGCAATCGTAGCGACTGCACGATCGCCGCAGACGCGCGAGCGCGTCGCCGAACTCGGCCTTGTGGATCAAGTGGTAGAAAGCAATGCCGCCGCGGTCAAAGGCGCCGATCTGGTCATCGTCTGCGTCCCGGTAGGCGCTTGTGGCCCTGTGGCCAAGGAGATCGGCCCGCACCTTGCCGCCGGCGCAATCGTCTCCGATGTCGGCTCCGTGAAAGGTGCGGTCGTGCACGACATGAGCCCATATCTGCCGAAGACCGTGCATTTCGTTCCGGCGCATCCCGTTGCAGGCACAGAGTATTCCGGACCGGATGCCGGCTTCGCCGAACTATTCGTCAACCGCTGGTGCATCCTGACGCCTCCCAAGGGCGCCGACACCAGGGCGGTGGACAAACTCGCCGCGTTCTGGCGCTTGCTCGGCGCCAATGTCGACGCCATGGACGCAGACCATCACGACCTGGTGCTCGCCATTACCAGCCATTTGCCCCACCTGATTGCCTACACGATAGTCGGAACTGCCGACGAATTGCAGAAGGTGACGCGTTCGGAAGTTTTGAAATTCTCGGCCGGCGGATTCCGCGACTTCACACGCATCGCCGCCTCAGACCCAACGATGTGGCGCGACGTGTTCCTGGCCAACAAAGAGGCGGTCTTGGAAATGCTCGGCCGCTTCAATGAGGATATTTCGGCATTGACCAAAGCAATCCGCAAAGGCGACGGCGACGCGTTGTTCGAGCAATTCACTCGCACACGGGCGATCCGCAAGGGCATCGTCGACATCGGCCAGGATTCGCCTGCACCGGATTTCGGCCGTCCGCATCCCGGACTGGAACCGCTTCCGAAGCCTTACGCGTCGGAAAAAGGCTAGAACAACGCGGGTATATTGCCGATTGGGATCGGTCCGAGAAATACCGAACCGTCAGTGAAACGCAGCGGCAGCGTTACCGCCCGCTTGCCTTCCAGCGTAGTTTGCTCGCCGAGCATGTTAATGCCGAGCGCAATATTGGCGCCCGTCTGCTGACGCGCCACATCGCCGAGACCGGGCGCAAGGCGGTCGAGCGCACCAACAAGCTTGTCCATGCTAGACGAGCTTTGCACCCGCTGCTGCGCGCCGATTGCGATAAGGAACTGATCCAGCCCCGCCATTGTGACGCGCAGTTGGCCCTCGAGCCGGCCATTGCCGTTAATTGACAGGCTGCCGCCGCCGACCGCAAGGATTTCGCCCTGTTGCACGCGCGCCTGGGTGATGTCGATGCGGCCACCCGCCGCCTGCATCTCACGGAAACGCACAGACCAGGGTTTGGGCGAAAAATCGTTCAAACCGCGAAGGACCCCCGTGACGTTGGCATCGATTGGTTGCGCAGCGGCTGGATGCAGTGTCGGCGCTGATGCCTGATTGAGCTGCAAGGCGATCTCAATGATGGGTTTATCGGCGGCTGAGCCCTCGACCATACGGCCGTGAATTTCAAAATGCTGGGCGTGCAACACGCTCTGGCGATCGCCGCCGTTCACGCGATCGACTGCCGGCTGCTCGAATACGAGCGACGCGCGACTGGGTGCCGCCGGTGTCCCGCGCACGCTCGACTGCGCAAGCTTCCAGTCAGCCACGATGTCCGGCAATTTTCCGGGCTCACCAATGGTGAGTGGGCCGTGATATTCGCTGATAAGCAAGCCAGGCTGATAAACCTGCGCCAGCACCACCAGACTGCTAGCCTTCAGCTCAACCGGAGGCTGGTTGCTGCGGAACAGTGCTGAGGCTCTCTCGCAGTTCACCTCAATGCGGAACGGGTAACCACCAACAGTCTGCGATCCGCAGTTATAGATTCGCCCCGCCTTGGCCTCTCGCGCACGCCAGCCCTCGATCGTCTCCTGGGCCTTGCCGGAAGCAAATTTCCAAAAACCGGTCCACCCGGCCATCAGTGCCAACACGATAAAAAGTAGAATCGTGTAGCGAAGTCCGGTTCGACGCGACTGCAGGCTCGTTGGATTACCCATCATTTGAATTTAAAACCCGCCGAATAAGGCGTTTCTGCGCCTAAGCCCGTGGATGAGTTGCAGGGAATCCGGCATCCTGTTAGGCGGACGCAAGTCGCCGGCTCCTCAACGCCGTGGTCCGTTCCCTGCCACGATGAACGCACCTCCCGCTCAAAGCAACGAGGACTTCTGGGTCTTCGCCTATGGCTCGCTGATGTGGCGGGCCGGCTTCGATTTTCTCGAGCGGCGTAACGCACGCCTGGTAGGCGCCCATCGCGCGCTTTGTGTCTACTCGTTCGTGCACCGCGGGACTCCACAAAAGCCTGGCCTGGTATTCGGCCTCGATCGCGGCGGCAATTGCCGGGGCATAGCGTACCGGGTGGCCTCCGCACGGCGATCAGAAACAATCGAATACCTGCGCGCTCGCGAACAGGTCACTCGGGTCTATCGCGAGGCCTGGCGCAGGGTTTGGCTTGACGATGACCCGCAAGAAAGCGTGCATGCGCTTTGCTACGTGGTCGACCGCGGCCATCGCCAATATGCCGGGCGACTGAGCTTTGCTGAGCAACTGCACTACGCTCGCCAGGGTCACGGCCGGTCAGGTTCTTGCCGCGATTACGTACTGGCGGGCGTGAAAGAGCTGCAAGCGCTTGGAATCCGAGACGCCGATTTGGGCGTGCTCGCCGAACAGCTCAAAGGAGTGCATGAGTCGGCCACCGGCTGACATAGCAGCCTGCGAAATGGCTCACCGTCCCATTTTCGCCCGGCCCTCAGCAATCAGCCGTACCGTCGCACTTTCAATGTCGCTTTGCAGGCGTTCGAAAAATGCCTCCTTGCCAAGTCCCGGTGGGATCGGGTCAAGAATCTCTGCCACCACTGTGCCGGGAAAGCGCCTTAGCGACCGGCGCGGCCAGAACAGTCCAGAGTTGAGCGCAATCGGAACGCAGGGCACGCCTTCGGCCGCATAAAGATGCGCGACGCCGACTTTGTAGCGTGGCTCGGCCCCGGCCGGCCGCCGAGTTCCCTCCGGAAAAATGATAAGTTGCCGATTGTCGGCCAGTTCGATGCGCGCACGCTCGGTCATGGCAGCGAGAGCGTGCGAGCCGCCGCCGCGATCAACCGGCACCATTCGGCCCTTGATAGTGAGCCAGCCAAAAATCGGAATCCACTGCAACTCACGTTTGAGGATGAACACCGGATTGTCGATTAGTGGCAGCAGCGCGAACGTTTCCCATGCCGACTGGTGTTTGGCGGCGACAATGATTGGTCCCTTTGGGATTTTCTCGCGCCCACGAATTTCGCAATCGATCCCGGCGACCACACGCAATAGTACAAGATTTGTGCGGCCCCATGATTTCGCCACCGCAATGATGGCGCGATAGGGCATGAAGAAAGTGGGCAGCGCGGCAATCAGATAGACGAGCGTGTTCAGATAGAAAAGCAGGTTAAAGACGACCGAGCGAACGAGAATGGTCACTGACACCGCCCCCTATATTGCGCCGTCGGGATCAAGACGCATACGCATGAGCGCGAACAGATACTTCAAGTATTCTGCCAACAGTAGCCGCGCAGTATCCGTATTCGACCACCATGGCTCCGTCTTTACCTTTTCGGAGATGACTGGGTAAGCGATCAGCGTCCCGTCGGGTAGCTGGTGAGCGAGCTCGGCCATAGCGCGCGGCATGTGCCAGTTCGAGGTCACGACTATCAAGGAATTGAAATTGTGTTCCCGTGCCCAGCGCCTGGTTTCCAGCGCGTTGCCGAACGTATTGAGTGCCGAGCGATCGAGGTCAATGCAGCAGGTAAAATACTTGGAATAGAGTGGCGTAATTCGCGCGATTTCCCGCGAACTTGTTGCGCGATGCACACCGGTGATCAAAAGACGCTTGCCGCGCTCGGTCGCGAGCAATTCAATGGCATCGGGTATGCGGCCGGCGGCGCCGGTAAGCGCCACGATGCCGTCTGCTTTACTCTCGAGCGACACCTCATCGCTCGCGATGCTGGAGACAAACCGGACGAATCCGCCCGCGAGGAGTATGAGCCCGGTGGCACCGGCCGCCATGGTCAGGAACCCGATCCAGCGAGCAACACCAGCAAACATGTCAGTCGATCATTTCAAGCGTGTTGTTGACCGTTCGTCGCGAGGTCAAGGCGGTCACCGCCGCGATCAACAGGACTTGACCGAGCACAGCGGCATAGCCAGCAACACCAATGGAAAACGAACCGAAAAGAGCCGACGTCTGGTCGCCGCCCGCGGTCCCGGAAAACCACCGACTAATCATGCTAGCGACCGCAAACAGAGTCATCGCGGCACCGCCACCAATGATCCCCCCCTGCAGACCGAGTACTAGAAAATGGTTCTGAAAATGTCTGGCGATGAACCCGTTTTTCGCGCCGACAAAATGAAGAACTTCGATCACCGCTTTGTTGGTTGCCATCGCACCACGGGTTGCAAAAGTGACCGACAATATGGTCGCAGCGAACATCAGAATTAAGATGCAGATGCCTGCGGCGACCGCTGTGCCAGCCATGGCGCGCATGCGATCAATCCAGCCGCGATGGTCATCCAGCATGGCACCCGGCACCTGATCGCCCAGCACACGTCTTAATTGCGCAAGATCTAGCCTTGCGTCCGCTGCGATCTTGACCACAATCAGGCGTGGCACAGGCAACTCGCTGAGGGAGAGCTCGCTCCCGAGCCAAGGCTCGAGCAGCTTGGCGGATTCTTCTTTCGAATAAGGCCGCACCTCTACGACACCGCTGGATGCGCGCGCGACCGATACCGCTTTGTCGACAGTGGCGTCGAGATCGAGGCCAGGCGCGGGGATGACCTGGATAGTTACTTCACGCGCAATATCAGATTGCCATTCGCCCGCGGCCTTACTCACCAGCACAGCCGCGCCAGTAGTCAGCGACGCAAGAAAGGTCATGATCGCAACGACAGCGACGAGAGCACGCCCGGAAATCGAATTGCGTGGTACCAGCGGTGTCTCGAAGCGCGGCAGTGGCTCCGCCGGGATGCGCAATGGCGTAGTCAATCTGCCTGTGCCGATTTCCGCCATCACAAGTCCTCAGTCGTAAATATGCAGCCGGCCGTCATGCAAGACCAGCCGGCGCGCATCATATTGGTCCATCAGCGCGATATCGTGGGTTGCAATTACTACCGACGTACCTGACTTGTTGAGCTCGATGAAAAGCCGCAATAGGCGCTGCGCCAGAGTGGGGTCGACGTTTCCGGTGGGTTCATCGGCAAGCAACAATTGCGGTCGTGCGATGACCGCGCGCGCGATTGCGGCGCGTTGCTTTTCGCCGCCAGAGAGCACCGGCGGCAGTGCCCACATCCGCTCGCCGAGCCCGACCCAACTCAACAGCTCGATCACTTCATCGCGGTAGCTGTCCTCTGGACGGCCCATCACTCGCAGCGGCAGCGCGACATTCTCATAAGTGGTCATATGATCGAGCAGGCGGAAATCTTGAAATACGATGCCGATGCGGCGGCGCAGTGTCGCCACTGCATCGCGCGAAAGAGTCGCAACATCATGGCCGAATTGAGTGATCAATCCTCGTGTCGGCCTCATTGACAGGAATAGCAGCCGTAGCAGTGAGGTCTTCCCAGCGCCGGAAGGACCAGTGAGGAACTGAAATGAATGTGGGTCGATGCGGAACGTGAGGTCGCGCAGGACCTCGGGCCCCAGCCCGTAGCGCAAACCCACATTTTCGAATCGGACCACCCACCCCTCTCCAACAAATTCCCGTTAAAGACCGTCGAATGACTGCCCGGTCGTGGTCCTCGGGTGCGCACGGAAAGCTCCCCCGCCCCGCACAACCTTCCGGAACTGCGCTTTTTACAAGATTATCACAGCGCCGCCATAGCCGCGGGGCCGGATTCCACCAATTCATCCAATGGCTCGGGGGTTGCCATGGTTTCCAATCCATTAACGGACGGCTGGTAGGTTTGGATACCCAAAATACCATCGATCCCATGCTGATTGCCTGCCCGAGCTGTTCAACTACGTACATGAGCGAGCCGGCCTCTCTCGGCCCGGCCGGCCGTACCGTGCGTTGCGCGCGCTGCCAGACGACATGGTTTGCGGACGCATCGAACATTACGCGCGACATCGCAGCCCGCTTCGTTGTTTTCTTTCGTCGGACTACCGGTCAATTTACGCAATTTGAAATTCGACAACATGCGAATTTCGAAGGAAGCGCAGGAGGGTCTGTCTTCCCTTGTGATTGAAGGCACGATCGTCAGTATCACCAATCGGCCAACCGAGGTGCCACGCGTCCGATTTGCTGCGCGCGACGCGGCCGGACAGGAAATCTACACCTGGACCGCGATGCCGAGCCGCAGCATTCTCGGCCTGGGAAAAAAACTGGATTTCCGTAGCCGCCTTGTATCACCGCCAGAAAATGCAATCGATGTAATGGTGCGCTTTTCAAGCGCACAGGATGCGGTTCCCGCAAAGAAGTAATCGACCAGATTCAGGAGGCGATGCGCGAAACACTGGCCAGCGCCAATGACCTGCAATTCCAGCGCCACGACCTCGCGATCCCGCAATTAGAAATCCTTCAGCAACCGCTCGATGTAATCAAGCTCGAGTTGCGGGCGGAAGCTCTCTCCAAAGCGCTTTCGTAGCTCCTCTAAAATACGCCGCGCACGCTGAGCGTCGATCTCGCCCGGCACTTTCACCGTAAGATCGTCGCCATAGTCTCGGCCACGCATCGGACGGCCGAGCGGATCTGTGTCCTGCTGAGCACGAGCCTGCCCGCGGCCGGGCCGGCCATTTGGGCCTGGCCCCATGCCTTGCTGCTGCATCGATTGCGCCAGCCCTTGGGCCCCCTTGCGCATCGCTTCCAGTGCGCGGCCTTGGCTATCGACTGCATTGTCGGCATCACCCTCGCCGAGCTGACCTTCCGCCTGGCCCATTGACTCACCGGCATCGCCGAGTTGTTCCATTTCGTTGCTCTCGCCCTGCTGACCCGGTTGGCCGAGCCCCCGTTGACGGAGTTGCTCCAGGAGCTTGTTGAGGCGATCCCGCAAGCCTTTCTGGTCCTCGCGCAAATCGCCCATCTGGCGGTCGCTCTGCCCGGGCTGACCCCGCTGACGGTCGCGCCGATTGTCCTGACCCTGCCGGAAGGTCTTGTCGCGCAACTGTTGCTGCTTGCGGATCATGTCGCCCAATTCGTCGAGCGCCGACATCATGTCGTCGTCGCCGTCTTCTCCACCCGAAGCGCCCGGCCGTGCCATCTGCAGGTTTTCGAGCATCGACTGCAATTCCTCGAGCAGCCGGCGCGCTGCGTCTTTGTTGCCGGAGCGCGCGAGGTTCTCGAGCCGATCAAGCATGCTCTTGAGGTCTTGCTGGCTGAGCGTCCGCGTGTTGCGGTCAAGCGGCCGTGTAAGCTGTTGCGGATTCTTGCGCATCTCCTCGGCGAGCGCTTGCAGGAACTTGTCCATGGCCGCGCGTAGCTGGTCCATCAGTTTTTTGATTTCTTCGTCACTCGCGCCGCGTTCAAGCGCTTGACGCAACGCCTCTTGGGCCTGACGCAACGCTTGCTCGGCCTGAGAGACATTTCCGTCCTCAAGCTGAACCGCCATATCCCACAACCGCGCGACCACCTCACGCAGTGCGTCGTCGCTCTTTGCGTTCTCAAGATCGTAATAGATCGAGCGCAACCCGAGATAGACGCCGGAGTCGGGCGTGAAGCGCTCCGGCGCAATGGTGAGAGCGTCTACGGCCGTCAACACCAGCGGCTTGGTTTCGGCATCTAGCGCCAGGATACGCCGCTGTTCGATAAGCGCGCGTGCCAATGGCTTGACGAATATCCGCTGCGGCAGGGTGAGCTCGTGCGGCTGACTGCGTCCCTCGTTGCCAGCCTCGTCCCGCGCCGTGAGCGTCATGATGACCTCGGCGCCAGCCCACGGGTGCTCGGTGAGATCATGCGTTGTTTGCGCTGCACCAGAACGGGTGCGGGCCTGCGGCAAGGAAAGCGCGTAGTCGGGCGCGGTGAACAGCGAATGGCGGGGCTTGTCGGACGATTGCTCGTCTTTAAGTGCGAATGTCGCCTTCGCTTCTACGACACCGTAGTCGTCGTCCATCTTGTAATCGAGACGCAGTGCACCGCGCGCCTGCCGTTCCGGATCCTTGGTCAACTCGATGTTCGGCGGACGATCGGGAATCGCACTGAAATTCCAGACCAGATCGCTACCCAGTACGCCATGGACGGCGGCAGAGCTGTCGCTTTTGATCAGCAGCCGTCGCTCCTCAGTTCCGGCAGGGAGAGGCGCGCGCGCTTCGACCGGTGCATTCTCGATGCCGCCATGCTGCACGATATCGAAACGCACTTTGCCGGTGGCGCGGATCACCAACTGACTGTCCACCGGTACTGCCACCGGTGCCGCCGTCTGCGCAGTTTCGCCAGCGCGCAAGCCCGGCAGCATCACCGGGGGCCGAGCGGTATAGACGGGCGGGATGACCCACGCGTCGATACGGAAATTCGCCGGCGCGACCACGCCGCGCCAGTCGAAAGCTGCCGCAACGCGCCTTACACGCTCGCCGCCGGCAGCAAAGAAACTCGCTACCAAAAGAATGACCACGAGCGCGCGGAATGCCATCGGATCGCGCAACGACAGCCGCGGCGCCGGCCAGCCGGCCTTAAACTTTCGCGCTGAAAGCAGGGCGCGTTCGACGTGCGCCTGCCAGAGTGCTTGCGCTACTGGATCCTGACTGTTGGCGGCAATGCGGTCTGCGACCGTGGTAGCCGGACGATGCGCTTCACCGGTGCTCCGATCTAGCCGGCGCAACCCGTCATAGACACTAGGCAGTCGTAAAATCAGTAACGGCAATGCCGCTGCCGCGATCGCGATCAGGAATACGAAGAGACCGATGGCGCGCGCAAGCGGCGGCAGCACCAACCACAGACCCGCCCAAGAAAAGGCGAGGAAGAGTCCGACCACCGTCGCCAGTGCAGCGAGCGCTGGCCATAGCCGCTCCCACAATAGACTGCCGCGCGCGCGGGTTAGCGCTCGCGCGATGAAAAGCCTGGTCGGCTGCTCCCGATCTGGGTGCTGGTCGCTCACTTCGTCCAAAAGCCGCTCCGTCGCTCGGGCTCGGGAGAATCTATTTGTGACCACGGTAACACGCAGGGACCTACCCGGCCACGCGCGTATTTATGCGCTCAAAGCCAATCCGGCATGCGATCGAGCGCAATCAATTGGTCAACTTCAAGGCGTGGACGCACTAGCGCCCATTTCACATCATTAACCAGCACTTCCGGTACCAAGGCGCGTGTATTGTAGGTGCCGGCCTGAACCGCACTATAGGCGCCCGCCGACATGACAGCGAGCAATGCGCCACTTGGCGGTTCCACCATATCCCGGTTAATGGCGAGGAAATCGCCACTTTCACACACCGGCCCTACGACGTCAGCGCGAATGCGGCGGGCGGACGGTGACTGTCGAGCCAAGGGCCAAATCTCATGATACGCGTCATATAACGTCGGGCGAATGAGATCGTTCATAGCCGCGTCTACGACGACAAAATTCTTGGCTTCGCCGTGCTTCACGAACAACACACGCGTCACCAAAATACCGGCGTTACCGACAAGCAGACGGCCAGGCTCGAAAATCAGCCGGCAATCAAGATCGCGCGTGGCCTGTTTGACGACTTTAGCATAGGCTTCAGGGTGCGGCGGTGGCTCGTTGTCGTCGCGGTAAGGAATGCCCAAGCCCCCGCCGAGATCGATATGTGAAATAGTGTGGCCGTCGGCACGCAGCATTTGCACAAACTCGGCAAGCAACGAGAATGCATTGCCGAACGGATCAAGCTCAGTGATCTGGCTGCCTATATGCATATCCACGCCGGCGACCTCGAGGCCCCTGAGCTTGCCTGCACGGGTGTAAACCTCGCGCGCCCGGCTGATCGGAATGCCAAACTTGTTCTCGGCCTTGCCGGTTGCAATCTTGTGATGAGTCTTGGCATCAATATCGGGATTGACGCGAACCGAAACATGCGCGGTGCGTCCCTTCGATGCCGCAATCGACGACAGCAGTTCAAGCTCCGGTTCGGATTCGATATTGACGCAAAGAATTCCTTCATCGACCGCGAGCGCGAGCTCGGAAGCGGTCTTGCCGATCCCCGAAAACATGATCTTGTCCGCGGGAATGCCGGCTGCCCGCGCGCGCTTGAGTTCGCCACCCGATACGACATCCGCGCCGGCGCCAAGCTTGGCCAGCGTTCTGACGACCGCCTGATTGGAATTTGCCTTCATGGCGTAACAGATGAGCGCGCGCACATCGGCAAAGGCACCCGCGAATACCTCGTAATGACGGGTGAGCGTCGCCGTCGAGTAGCAATAGAACGGTGTGCCAACCGCGGCGGCGAGCGTATCGAGGTTCACCGCCTCGGCGTGAAGCACGCCGTCGCGATAAGCAAAGTGGTGCATGACACGCTCAGTTGAGCAGAACGTCGAGAGGAATACGTTTATTCGTGTTACCCGACGCGATCGGTTTTCCATCAGGCCCAAGAATGCGCCTGTCGGGCTGAGTCTCTCCGCCAGCCGTCGTCGCTTGCTCGCCTGCGAGCGAAGCTCCCGGCGGCGGATCGAGCGGTCCCTTGCGGCCGCACGCTGCCAAGCCGAGCGCCGCAACTAGGGCGCCGATCAGGGAGATACGGAGAAAAGGACGTTCACAGTGCCTCACGGCAAGCCCTCCTTGCATCGAGGAAAGATAGCAAAACAGGCAAACAAGGCGAAGTCAGGATTTCTCTTTTTCCAGCTTGCGGAGCCACTTTTTCGCCTGCGCGCGTACATTCTTGGGTGCGGTGCCGCCGTAGCTCGTGCGGCTCTTCACTGAACGGTCGACCGAAAGAACGCCGAATACGTCGTCGGCGATTCGCGGCTCGATTTCACGCATCACCGAGAGCGGCAGCCGATGCAGTGTGATGCCTGCCTCTACCGCCTTGGCCACGATCCGGCCGGTGATGTGATGCGCCTCGCGGAATGGAATTTTCAGAGTCCGGACCAGCCAATCAGCAAGATCGGTGGCGGTCGCGTAACCCTCGCCGGCAGCCCTCTTCATACGCGCCACGTCGGGCTCAATATCGGTGACCATAGCGGTCATCGCCGCAATCGACAGCGAGAGCGCAGTGAGAGCGTCCATTGCGCCCTCCTTGTCCTCCTGCATGTCCTTGGCATAGGCAAGTGGTAGGCCCTTCATCACGATTAGCAGAGCGCTGAGCGCGCCGACCACGCGCCCGGTCTTTGCACGCACCAATTCGGCGGCATCCGGATTGCGCTTCTGCGGCATGATCGACGAGCCAGTGGTAAATTTATCGGACAGTTTTACGAGACCGGTGAGCGGCGAAGTCCAAATCACGATCTCCTCCGCCAGCCGCGATAGATGCACGGATGTGATTGCAGCAGCAGCAAGAACCTCCATGACGAAATCCCGGTCTGACACCGCATCGAGCGAGTTGGCCATCGGCCGCTCGAAGCCCAATGCCTTCGCGGTCATGTCGCGATCAAGTGCGAATGAGGTACCAGCGAGCGCTGCAGCACCGAGCGGAGATTCGTTGAGTCTCTTGCGCGCGTCGATAAACCGTCCACGGTCGCGCGCCGCCATCTCCACATAGGCAAGCAGATGATGTCCAAAGGTCACCGGCTGAGCCGTTTGCATATGAGTCAGGCCGGGCATTACAGTGCCCGCATGCGCCAGCGCCTTTTCAACTAGTGCGCGCTGGTAGCCAGCGAGCGCGGCTTCAAGAGCATCAATGCTATCGCGCACCCAAAGCCGGAAATCGGTCGCCACCTGATCGTTGCGCGAGCGCGCGGTGTGCAGGCGGCCGGCAGCCTCCCCGATGAGCTCGGACAGCCGCCCTTCCACGTTCATGTGGATGTCTTCCAATGCCCGCTTGAACGAGAACTTGCCGGCCTCGATTTCTGACAGGATTGTGTCTAGACCGTGAGCGATCTTTTTCGCATCGTCGGCCGCAATGATGCCTTGCTTAGCCAGCATGTCGGCATGGACCTTGGACGCGGCGATGTCCTGACGATAGAGATGCCGGTCGAAATCGATGGAGGCATTGATTTCCTCCATGATGGCGCCGGGACCAGACGTAAACCGTCCACCCCACATCTTGTTGCTCATGGCATATTCACCAAAGCGCTCATGACCGGGTCTCAATCCAGCTTCGCCAAAAAACGCCTCGCCATGGTTTTGGCGGGCGGAATCGCCGGAGTCGTCGTTGGGCTGGCGGGGGTATACGGGATTGCGACCCTCACGCGCAATGTGGGCGGCGACGCCGCCTGCCGTCCGACCGTCGAATTGGCCGAGAAAGTCGCGCCATTCGTGCGTGGCGAGATGGCGGCCGTTAACGTTGCCAAGAATCCGCTCAAATTGCCCGCCCTCACCTTCCAGGACGCCACCGGCAAGACACTGACGCTCGACCACTGGCGCGGACGGGTTCTGCTGCTCAATTTGTGGGCCACCTGGTGCGTGCCCTGCCGCAAGGAAATGCCGGCGCTCGATGCGCTGGAGCAGCGGTTGGGCGGACCGGGATTTGAGGTCGTCGCCGTCAATATCGACACCCGGGATGGCGATAAGCCGAAGGCCTGGCTCAAGGAAGTCGGCGTGCAGAAGCTCGCCTACTACGCCGACCCGACCGCTCGCACGTTTCAAGACCTCAAAGCCATTGGCCGTGCCTTCGGTATGCCGACTACCTTGTTGATTGACGGACAGGGTTGCGAGATCGGCACCATCGCGGGACCTGCCGAATGGGCGAGCGAGGATGCCATCAAGCTGATCAAGGCGGCAGTCGGCTCATAAACGCGTGCCGGCCGGTCAGGCTGCCACTACACTGTAATGTTGAGATTTCGCCCGACGCCGGCGGCAACGTTGGCGAGACTGGCAATGTCTGCTGGACAACTTCAAGCACCTGAACGATGGACGCCGCGGCATCGGCATTCATGCGCAACGTCTTCGCCGCGATGGCCATCTGCGCGGCGCTCATCTGGGCGCTCACCATTGCTGCAGCGAGGGAAGTTGGGTCCACACCAAACCATTTCTACAGACGTATGAACGAAAAATTCGTCTTGACAGCCGTCGATGCAGAGCTATACTTAACCAAATGGTTTACTATTTCAGACCCAACCTCGATCGCACGTTCGCTGCGCTCGCCGACCCGACGCGGCGCGCCTTGCTCGCTCGGTTGAGCGAAAAAAGAGACTTGTCGATCAGCGAGCTCGCCAGGCCGTTTTCGATGTCGCTGCCGGCGGTCATGAAGCACCTCGACGTGCTATCGGATGCCGGGCTGGTGACGCGAGCTAAGAGCGGGCGCACTGTCGCCTGCCGGCTGCGCGCCGCGCCAATGCAAGAAGCCAACAACTGGCTCAATCGCTATCAGCGATTCTGGACCGAAAAGCTCGACGAACTCGCCGCGTTTCTGAAGGAAGACTCATGGCCACCAAACCAATGCTCACCATTAAGTGCCGGTTCAACGCGCCGCCGGAAAAAGTCTTCGGCGCGTGGACGGATCCGGAAAAAGTGAAACGCTGGATGGGTCCGGGCGAAGTGAAAGCTCTGCGCGTGGAAAGCGACCCACGCACCGGTGGCCGCTACCGCTGGGTCATGCAATCGCCGGGCGGCGAAGAGCACGATGTCAGCGGGGTCTATCGAGAAGTAATCCCCAACAAGAAACTGGTGTTCACCTGGGCCTGGAAGTCTGCGCCGGAACGTGAGTCGCTGGTCACGCTCACGTTCAAAAGCGACGGCGGCGGAACGCTGATGACGCTGATGCACGAGCAATTCTTCGACGAGGAGGCACGCGACCGCCACCAGGACGGCTGGAGCAGCGCGATGGAGAAGCTCGACAAATACCTCACCGCATAGTGACAGGAGTTACCCATGGCGTATGAATGGTCACACGGACATTTCTACTGGAGCGAGTTGATGACGCGCGATGCCGAGAAGGCAAAGAAATTCTATGGCGGCGACGTCGGCTGGACCTTCGACACGATGGCAATGCCAGACGGCGCCTACTGAGTCGCGAAAATGGGAAACCCTTATGGCGGCGGATTGTTTGCGCTCACCAACCCGCAGTTCGACGGTATCCCTGAGGGCTGGATGTCCTGTCTCGCCGTCGATGACGTCGATGGCCGCGTGAAGACTGATGCGTTCAATCGACGTTCCCGGTGTCGGCCGCATCGCCATCCTGACCGAGCCAGGCGGCGCCGGCATCAGCTAGATGACTCCGGTAAAAACCTGATCGCAAGTGGAGAGTGACTATGCAACACGCAATCGTTTCACAGAAAGAATGGCTGACCGCACGCAAAGCGCTGCTTGCCAAAGAAAAGGAATTCACCAAAGGGCGCGATCAACTGAGTGAAGCGCGGCGCTCGCTGCCCTGGGTCAAGGTCGAGAAAACCTATGTATTTGAAGGTCCCGCGGGCAAAGAAACGCTTGCCGACCTGTTCGCTGGCAAGAGTCAGCTCATCGTCTATCACTTCATGCTCGGCCCGGGCTGGGTGCAAGGCTGTCCAAGCTGCTCATTCCTCGCCGATCATTTCGACGGCACCGTAATTCACCTCGCCCAACGTGATGTGACATTAGTAGTGGTATCGCGCGCGCCGCTTGCCGAGATAGAGGCTTACAAAAAGCGCATGGGATGGAAATTCAAATGGGTGTCGTCATTCGGCAGCGACTTCAACCACGATTTCCATGTCTCTTTTACGCCAGAGGAAAAGGCGGGCGGCAAAGTCGAATACAATTACACGATAACAGAATTTCCGAGCGAAGAAGCACCGGGCTTGAGCGCTTTCATCAAGAACGAAGACGGCGAGGTGTTACATACCTATTCATCCTATGCGCGCGGGCTCGACATTCTGGTCGGCACCTACAATTTTCTCGACTTTGCGCCGAAAGGCCGCGACGAAGGCGCCTTGCCATGGACCATGGCCTGGGTGCGCCGGCACGATGAATACGGTAAGTGAACCGCCGCCGACACAATCGCGGCGATCGCCCTCGTCCAATTTAGAGTAGGTCGTTTAGAATTGCCGACTAGCGCGTCGGGACCGGCTTCTCGCCTCGATAGTCATAGAAGCCGCGCTGCGTCTTGCGGCCGAGCCAGCCGGCCTCGACATACTTCACAAGCAGCGGGCAAGGCCGGTACTTCGAATCGGCCAACCCCTCGTGCAACACCTGCATGACCGACAGACAGGTATCGAGACCAATGAAGTCGGCAAGCTCGAGTGGCCCCATGGGATGATGCGCACCGAGACGCATCGCAGTGTCAATCGCCTCGACGTTCCCGACGCCTTCGTACAGCGTGTAGATCGCCTCATTGATCATCGGCAGCAGGATGCGATTGACGATGAAGGCAGGAAAGTCCTCCGACACCGCGATGGTCTTGCCGAGCTTGGAGATAAAGGCCTTGCTGGTCTCGAAAGTAGCGTCGTCGGTGGCGATGCCGCGGATCAACTCGACAAGCTCCATCAGCGGCACCGGATTCATGAAATGGATGCCGATGAAGCGCTCAGGGCGGTCGGTTGATGACGCCAGCCGAGTAATTGAGATCGACGAGGTATTGGTCGCGAGGATGGCGTCAGATTTGAGCGAAGCGCACAGGTCAGAGAAAATCTTGCGCTTGACTTCTTCCTTTTCGGTCGCGGTTTCGATTACCAGATCGCAGCCCGACAGCGCGTCGTACTTCTCCGCAGGTTTGATGTGTGACAACGCGCTCTTTCGGTCATCCTCGGTGATTGCTTTCTTGCCGACCTGCTTGGCCATATTGCCGTTGATGGTCGCCAGTCCAGCCTTTATGCGGTCAGCGGACAGATCGTTAAGCAGAACCGTATATCCCGCCAGCGCGCAGACATGGGCGATGCCATTGCCCATCTGACCGGCACCGATTACCCCGATACTCTGAATTTTGACTGCCATGTTCTTTTCCGATCGATACGAAAGTCCGGCTCTTGGCTTCGAATTCGGTTAGCTTTCGTTCTGTCTTCACACTTTTACGACGTACTGCCGCATGAAACCATCGGCGAAACGACAAAATTACGATGTCGTCAACGCTTGACCTTGTCGAGTTCCCCCGCCAATTCCGGCAGGGCCTGATAGAGATCGGCCACAAGACCATAGTCGGCGACCTGAAAGATCGGTGCCTCCTCATCCTTATTGATCGCAACAATCACCTTGGAGTCTTTCATCCCGGCGAGATGCTGAATTGCTCCGGAAATTCCGACGGCGATGTAGAGCTCGGGCGCCACCACCTTGCCAGTCTGTCCGACCTGCCAGTCGTTCGGCGCGTAGCCAGCATCGACCGCAGCGCGAGAGGCTCCAACCGCGGCGCCGAGCTTGTCAGCTACGGGCTCAATGAGCTTTGTAAAGTTCTCGCGGCTTTGCATAGCGCGCCCGCCAGAAATGATGATTTTGGCCGAGGTCAGCTCGGGCCGGTCGGATTTCGACAACTGCTCGCCGACGAATGTCGATAGGCCAGGATCGGCTGATGACGTTGCATTTTCCACACTTGCGGAACCACCCGCGCCGCTCGCCTGAAAAGTTGAGGTCCGTACGGTGATGACCTTCTTCGCATCCGATGATTTTATCGTCTGGATCGCATTGCCGGCATAGATCGGCCGCTCAAACGTATCGGGCGAAATGACTTTCGTAATGTCCGATATTTGCATAACGTCGAGTAACGCAGCGACCCGAGGCATCACGTTCTTTCCGGTGGTCGTCGCCGGCGCGACGATGGCATCGTAGTTGCCCGCAAGCGATACGATCAACGCAGCCAGCGGCTCGGCGAGCTGATGGTCGTAAGATGCGGCGTCCACGACCAGCACCTTCTTTACGCCATCAAGTTTGGCGGCCGCGTCTGCTGCCGCTTTGCAATCTTTGCCGGCAACGAGCACATGAACATCCGCGCCAATCGCCTTCGCGGCGGTGAGCGCTTTACTGGTGGAATCTTTGAGCGTGTTGTTGCCGTGCTCGGCGACGAGAAGCGTGGACATCTTCAGAGCACCCCTGCCTCGTCTTTGAGCTTGCCGACCAACTCAGCCACGGAACCGACTTTTACCCCGGACTTGCGTCCCGGCGGTTCGCTGGTTCTTAACACCTGCAGGCGAGATTTGACGTCGACGCCGTAGGCATCGGGCGTTTTTTCCTCGATTGACTTTTTCTTTGCCTTCATGATGTTTGGCAGCGAGGCGTAGCGCGGTTCGTTAAGGCGCAAATCGGTCGTGATGACCGCCGGCATCTTCAGCTTCACGGTCTGCAAACCGCCGTCGACTTCCCGTGTCACACTAATAGCGTCGCCATCGATTGCGAGCTTGGAGGCGAAGGTGCCCTGGGCCCAATTCAGCAGCGCCGCAAGCATCTGACCGGTCTGATTGCAGTCGTCGTCGATCGCCTGCTTGCCCATAATGACCAAGCCAGGTTTTTCCGTTTCGACGATCGCCTTAAGTATCTTCGCGACTGCGAGCGGCTCGACCACACCATCCGTCTTCACCAAAATGCCGCGGTCGGCACCCATAGCGAGCGCGGTACGAATGGTCTCGGAAGCCTGCGCTGGCCCGATCGACACGGCCACGATTTCTGTCGCCTTGCTAGCTTCTTTCAGACGGATCGCCTCCTCGACGGCGATCTCGTCGAACGGATTCATGGACATCTTGATATTGGCAAGCTCGACGCCGGAACCGTCCGGCTTGACGCGAATTTTGACGTTGAAGTCGACCACCCTTTTTACGGGCACCAGAATTTTCATGATCCCCCATCCGGATGGGCGCTTGAGGAGAGCGGGCGGAAGCTAAAGGCGGCGCTGTTAGCCTGTCAACGTTTATGCTGCGCCGCACGCAAACTAGCGGTTCTGGCCGGGTGCCCACAGGATGTCGCCGGCGCCTTTGTTGTTGGCATATCGGCCGGCGACAAACAGATAGTCCGACAACCGGTTGACGTACTTGATTGAGGGCTCCGACACCCCCTCGCCCGCTTTGTCCTTAAGTTCGACCATGATCCGTTCGGCACGCCGGCAGACGGTGCGGGCAAGGTGCAGGTAGGCCGAG
The DNA here is from genome assembly GCA_049802775.1 of Pseudolabrys sp. GTDB lineage: Bacteria > Pseudomonadota > Alphaproteobacteria > Rhizobiales > Xanthobacteraceae > Pseudolabrys. Next base: position 29,304 of record JBARNC010000247.1, read on the forward strand.
GCAGGACTACCGCCAGGCAGGATAAAGGACTTTAGCGGAGCGAGTTCGGCGTTGAGCCGGTCGATTTCGCTTTCCAGCCACGTGACCTGGGTATCGGTGACCGTCAGCCGGGCTCCGCCCGGCCCTTTCTCGGCCAGGCACAGATCAGCCTCAACATCGAACAAATCGTTCTGGATTCGGCCAAGCGCAACGTCGAGGATCTTGTCACCGCCGGTGTGCAGACGCACCAAACCGATCACAGCATTGACTTCGTCCACGGTTCCGTAGGCTTCAACCCGAAGGTCGTACTTCTTGCGTCGTGCGCCTGTACCGAGTGCGGTCGTGCCGTCGTCGCCGGTCCGGGTGTAAATACGGTTGAGCACGACCATATCGACCTCACCTAGTCTTTCTCTCAGCCGAGGACTCGGAGTAGCCTTTATCTTATCTGGTTTCTATCGTAAAAAATGGGGGGTGATGCTCATGCGTATTCTAACG
>JBARNC010000248.1:0-16076 GCA_049802775.1 Pseudolabrys sp.
ATTGCGATGGATGACAGCGACGAGGCGCTCATGGCCCGGGTCGCGCGCGGCGACGAGCGGGCATTCCAGATGCTTTCGCGCCGTCATTTGCCGGCCATGCTCGGGCTTGCCCGCCGCATTCTCGGTAACGCGGCCGAGGCGGAGGACGTCGCGCAAGAGGCCCTCATGCGGGTCTGGACCCATGCGCCGCGCTGGCAGCCCCTGGCGCAGTTCCGGACATGGCTCACTCGCGTGGTGGTTAACCTCTGTCTCGACCGCAAGCGGCGTGCGCCGTGGGTCGCGTTGGAAGCGGCCGGCGACATTATCGACCCGGCGCCCAGTGCCGGCGAGAAGGTAGAGAATGATGAGCGCGAGCGTATGCTCGCGACGGCGATTGACAAACTTCCCGCGCGCCAGCGCAGTGCGATCGTGCTCACTTACGGCGAAGGCATGAGCAATGCGCAGGTGGCGGAAATTCTCGACACGTCAGTGTCGGCGGTCGAGACCTTGCTGATACGGGGTAAGCAGAACCTGCGCCAAGCACTCGGCGTGATCGATAAGGATAAGTGAAATGTCCAATGAGCAGTTCGACGAATTTCTCGACAAGGCGCTGAGGCGCCACATGCGGGCACCGCCCGTCGACGAGGCTGCGGTCGAGCGTGTGCTCGCCCGGCTGAGCGGGCCCCTGCCCCGGCAGAAACAGCCGCTGTGGCGGCTGCCTGCTGTGCTGCTCAATTGGGAGTTCGCGCCAGCCTGGCCGCGCATGGCGGCTCTCGCTTGCTGTGCCGTGCTCGGTTTCTTCGTCGGCATCGCCGGCCTTGACCGGCGGTTTGACGGGCCGGGTGCACCGCCTGCTTTTGTCGGCGGCGGCGGTATCGGCGCGATCACGTTCGAGCCCGATGTATTCACTGGAGGGCGGCCATGAGCATCGCCCATGCCTTTCCGGCCGTGACGCATGGCTCTTCGCGCTGGCTGCTGCTCGGCTCGCTCGCGCTCAACCTGTTTTTCGTCGGCGTCGCACTTGCCATGGCGATCCGTGCGCCGGCGCCGTCTTATTGGGATCCCAATGTGTTCGTGCGCGTCGAACGATTGGCGGCGACGCTGCCGCCCGCCGATGCCGACATCCTGCGCGGCCAAATTAATGAAAACCACGCGGCCATCGACGATGCGCAGACAAAATACCATTCTGCGCGCCAACATATTCATGACGTGCTGCGGCAGGAGCCCTTCGACGTCGAGGCTATGCGCGCGGCGGCCGCCCAGACGCGAGCAGCGCGGCTTGCCTTCGACCAGGCGGTCCAGGGCGTGTTCGCCAATATCGCGGCGAAAATCTCGCCGGCTGGCCGGCAGGCTTTGGCCAATTGGCCCCCAGGACGCAGACCCGTCAGCGACAAACGGTAGTAGAATTGGCCGAGTCGCTTTCGCTTTTTGCCGGGATCTGAAAGTCTTGGGAATGCTAGGGGCTGGGAAGACAAAGGAGGCGGGAACGAAAGCGCGGGGGCGCCCGTTTTGGACCATGCTTCATGGACTATGCCTGACGGTGCCCCTTGGGGGCTGCCTGCTGACGGGCGACAAGCCGGAGCCGGGACTCGATATCCCGCCCGCTTATAGCGCTGGCCCACGCAGTCCGGCAGCAGCGGAAGTAGCTGTGCCGCCGCTCGACTGGTGGCGCGCCTTCCGCTTGCGCGAACTGACCGAAATCATCGAAGCGGCGCGCGAGGGCAATCTCGATATTGCCGCAGCGATCGCCCGCATCGTGCAGGCGGATGCGAATGCCCGTATCGCCGGCGCCGCCCTGTTGCCGATTATCGATCTCAACGGCAACGCCCAGGAAAATCAACAGTCCAAGACCACCGGTAGCACGAACGTTATCAGCATTTCGCGGTCGGGCGCTAGCGTCGCCATTATCACCCACAACCTGACGGCCACGCTCAACGCCAGTTACGAGATCGATTTTTGGGGCAAGAACCGTTCCCTGGTCCGCGCGGCTGAAGAGACCGCGGTTGCCACCCGCTACGACCGGGAGGTTGTCGGTCTTACCACTCTAGTGGCGGCCGCCAACGCCTATTTTCAGGTGCTGGCAACGCAGGACCGATTGCGCGTCGCGCGTCAGAATCTTGAGAGCGCGACTCGCGTGCTCAATCTGATCAACCAGAGGCTTCAGGCAGGCACTGCCTCCGCGCTCGATACTGCGCAGCAGGAAAGCCTTGTGAACAACCTGCGCGCCGTCATTCCGCCGCTCGAACAGATTTTGCGGCAGAACCGCGTCGCCCTCGCGGTGCTGATGGGGCGTTCGCCCGAGAGCGTGAAAATTCGCGGCGGCAGCTTGCGCAGCATCGCCTACCCACGCGTGACGCCGGGCCTGCCATCCGAGCTTCTGGCGCAGCGTCCCGACATCCGCGAAGCCGAGGCCAATCTCGCCGCAGCCAACGCCAATGTGGTGAACGCGCGCGCGCAATTCCTGCCAAGTATCCAACTCACCGGTGACGGCGGCTATGAGAGCGCGATCCTCAAACTACTGCTGCGGCCGGAATCGGTCATTTACACAGCCGCTGCCAGCCTGACCCAGCCGATTTTCCATGGTGGTCAGCTTCTCGGCAATCTCGATCTGCAAAAGGGCAAGCAGGACGAGTTGTTGCAGACTTACCGCAAGGCAGTCATTTCCGGCTTTGCCGATGTCGAGAATGCGCTCGACGCAATTCGGCAAACTGCGGAACGCGAGCGCTTACAGCGTGAAGTGGTCACGAGCTCGCGGCGCGCCTTCGACATCGCAGAGCAGCGCCTGCGCGAGGGCACTGTCGACCTGGTCACCGTGCTGCAAACACAACAGACGCTTTACGTAGCCGACGACGCGCTGGTACAGGCGCGGCTCGCGCACGTGCAGGCAATCGTGAGTCTTTATCAGGCGCTCGGGGGCGGCTGGCTGCCAAAACCCATAGAAGCCGCCGATGCACGGTGAATTCCCCAAACAGCTTTTGGCAAAAGCGCGCGGCAGTAAGCATCGCACGCTCGCGATCGCGATCATTCTGATCGCTATTGTCGCAGCGCTCTATTACGTCTTTGGCGGCCCCGCGGCGCAGCAGCGGCGGGCTAACCGCTTCGGCACCGAGGGGCCGGTGCCGGTGCTCGTCGCGACCGTATCGCGCGCCGATGTGCCGGTCTTTCTAGACGCCGTCGGCACGGTCAAGGCACTCAACACCGTTACTGTGCGTCCGCAGGTGGACGGCAAGCTGCTCAGCGTCAGCTTCAAGGAAGGCGACGACGTCAAGAAGGGCGATGTACTGGCTAGAATCGATCCCGTTATCTATCAGGCCCAACTCGGCCAGGCGGTGGCCAAGAAGGCACAGGACGAGGCGCAACTCGCCAATTCCAAGATGGATCTTGAGCGTTACGAAAAGCTCGCTGCCACCGCTGCCATCAACAAGCAGCAGGCTGATACTCAGAAAGCGCTGGTGGCACAGAACACAGCACTGGTGCAGGCTGATCAGGCGGCGATTGACAATGCCCAGGCGATGCTCGGTTACACGACCATTACCGCCCCGCTCGATGGCCGCATCGGCATCCGGATGGTGGACGAAGGCAATTACGTGCGGTCCGCCGATACAAATTCCGCGATTGTGGTGATCACTCAGCTGCGTCCGATCTCGGCGCTGTTCAATCTGCCGCAGCAGGACTTGCTGCAGGTGAACGCCGCCGTCGGCAAAGGACCGCTTAATGCCGAAGCGCAACGCTCGGACAATGATGCGGTTATCGACCACGGCGTGCTCAGGGTGGTAGACAACCAGGTCGACCAGACCACGGGGACAGTAAAGCTCAAGGCTGAATTTCCCAACACGGATTTGCAGCTATGGCCGGGGCAGTTCGTCAATATCCGCCTGCTGATCGACACGCTCAAACAGGTGGTGGTGATCCCAACCGGCGCAGTGCAGCGCGGACCGAACGGCACCTTCGTCTATGTGGTCAAAGACGACAACACAGTGGCCGTGCGACCGATCGTGGTGGAGAAGCAAGATGAGACGCAGACTGTCGTAAGATCCGGCATAGAGCCGAACGAGCGCGTCGTCACCACCGGCTTCGTCCGGTTGACTGATGGCAGCAAAGTTTCGATCGGCAGCGCCAATGCGCCGGCAGCGCCGCAAGGCGCGCGGCCGCGCGACGGACAGCAAAGTCAGCGGGGCAGCAACGCAAGACCGAACGCGCAGCAATGAGCGTATCATCGCCATTCATTCACCGGCCGATCGCGACTTCCCTGCTCGGCGTCGCGGTGATGCTCGGCGGATTCCTCGGCTACTGGTGGCTGCCGATTTCCGCACTGCCGCAGGTGGATTTCCCGACCATCCAGGTTACGACTCAGTTGCCCGGCGCCAATCCTGACACCATCGCAGCGCTAGTAACCGCTCCGTTAGAGCGCCAATTCGGACAGATCCCAGCTTTGCAGACAATGACCTCATCAAGTTCATTTGGCATCAGCCAGGTCACGCTGCAATTTGACCTGAACCGTGACATCGACGCCGCCGCGCAGGACGTGCAGTCGGCGATCAACGCCGCCGCTTCCACGCTGCCGCGCAACCTGCCTTACCCGCCGCTTTATTCCAAAGTGAACCCAGCGGACGTGCCGATCATCACGCTTGCGCTCACGTCGCAGACGATCGATCTGCGCACGCTCAGCGACATGGCCGACACGATCATGGCGCCGCGGCTCTCCGAGGTGACCGGCGTCGGCCATGTATCGGTGCAGGGCGGTATCCGGCCCGCGATCCGTATTCAGGCAGACCTGTCACGGCTCGCCGCTTATGGCATCGCCCTGGATGATCTGCGCACGGCGATCGTCGGCGCGAACGTCGCCGGTCCTAAAGGCGCACTCGACGGCGCGCACCAGTCCTACACCATTGCCGCAAACGACCAGATTACTGCCGCCAATGCTTACAAGGACATTGTCGTGGCATTCCGCAACGGTGCGCCGGTGAAGATCGGCGATGTCGCCGACGTGGTCGAGGGACTAGAGAACACCAAGGTTGGCGCCTGGTACCGGGGCCAACCCTCGATCGTGGTCGATGTGCAGCGCCAGCCCGGCGCCAACGTCATTGACACGGTGGAACGCGTCCGCGCCGAACTGCCGCGCCTTCGGCGCGCGATGCCAGCGGGCGCCCAGCTCACGATCGTCAACGACCGCACCACCACCATACGCGCCTCGATTCACGATGTGCAGTTCACCCTCGTGCTGAGCGTCGCGTTGGTCGTGCTGGTGGTGCTGATCTTCCTGCGTACCATCCGCGCCACCATTATCGCCGGCGTTGCACTGCCGCTGTCGCTGATTGCCACCTTCGGGGTGATGTGGTTCTGCGGCTTCTCGCTCGACAACCTATCGCTGATGGCGTTGACCATTGGCACCGGCTTCGTGGTCGACGATGCCATCGTGATGATCGAAAACATCGTCCGCCACATGGAGGGTGGCGAAGGCGCGCTGGAGGCGGCACTACGCGGCGCAAAGGAAATCGGCTTTACGGTGATTTCGCTGACGTTATCTCTGATAGCGGTATTCATCCCGCTGCTGTTCATGACTGGCCTAGTCGGGCGCATGTTCCGCGAATTCGCACTCACCCTCACCATCGCGGTGGTGGCTTCGGCCATCGTCTCGCTAACCCTGACGCCGATGATGTGCGCGCGGTTGCTGCGGCATGTTGGGGAGTCTGACGGCAGCACTAACAACATATTCACCGCCCGCTTCCACGACCTGACCGAGCGCACAGTCGAGGCCTATCGGCGAAGCCTCGAATGGGTGCTGCAACGCCAGCGCGAAACGCTGATTGTTACCCTCGCGACGCTCGTCGCCACGATCGTTCTCTATATTGTCGTGCCCAAGGGATTCTTGCCGCTGCAGGATACCGGCCTGATCACTGCAGTGACGGAAGCGGGCACTGACGTCTCTTTCACAGAAATGCAGCGCCGCCAGCGCCTGGTGGAAGACGCGATCCGGTCCGATCCAGACGTGACCGGGGTCGTATCCGTCATTGGGGTCAGCCCAATCAATGCCACGCCCAATGCTGGACGGCTCGCCATCACCTTGAGGCTGCAAGATACTCGCCGCGCGCGTGTCGAAGAGATCGTCGAGCGACTGAAACGTGCCGTTGCCGGCGTTGCCGGCATGACCGTGTACTTCCAAGCCACACAGGACATCCAGATCTCAACGCGCGCGAGCCGTGCGCAGTATCAATACACGCTGTTATCAACCGATCGCGCCCAAGTGATCGAGTGGGCCGATAAACTGGTGCACCGCCTGCGCGGAAACCCGGCGCTGCGCGAGGTTGCTTCTGAAGCCCAGGAAGGCGGCCCGCGCGTGCAGGTCGATGTCGATCGCGAGCAGGCCGGACGGCTTGGCGTCTCCATGCAGAGCGTTACCGATACGCTCAACGACGCCTTCGGTCAGCGGCAGATTTCAACCATCTACGGCCAGGCCAACCAATACCGCGTTATTCTGGAAGCTCAGCCGCGCTACCAGCAGGATCCCAACGCGCTCTCGAAACTCTACGTCACCGGCGCCAGCACATCGACCGGCACCGCCGCCACCGTCGGCAACACCGCAACGGGCACGACCAATACCAATATCACTGCCACGCCCAACACAGTGACCGGCAGCAATCAGGTGCCATTGTCTTCGTTCTCCCGCTTCGTGCCGATCTCAGCGCCGCTCGCCATCGCGCATCAGGAGCAGTTTCCCTCCGTCACGATCAGCTTCGATCTGAACGATGGCTATGCACTTTCCGATGCGGTGGCGGCCATCCGCTCGATGCAACAGGAGATCGGCATGCCGTCCTCGGTGACCGGCAGCTATTCCGGCGATGCCGCCGAGTTCGCCAAGTCGTTGGCCGGCGAACCATGGCTGATCCTGGCGGCAGTCATCGCCATCTACATCGTGCTGGGCGTGCTGTACGAAAGCTTTATCCACCCGCTCACGATTCTTTCGACACTGCCTTCGGCCGGCGTTGGTGCCCTCCTGGCGCTGATGGTGTTCGACTATGACCTGTCGGTGATCGCACTGATCGGCATCGTTCTGCTGATGGGTATCGTGAAGAAGAACGCGATTTTGATGATCGATTTCGCGATCGACGCCGAGCGGCATCAGGGCCTCTCGCCTGAGGAATCGATTGTGCAGGCGGCACTATTGCGCTTCCGGCCAATCATGATGACGACGCTTGCGGCACTATTCGGCGCATTGCCGCTCGCGCTGGAAGGCGGTACCGGCTCGGAGCTGCGCAATCCGCTCGGCATCACTATTGTCGGCGGCTTGCTGCTTTCCCAGCTGCTCACGCTCTACACCACGCCAGTGATCTACCTTTACATGGAGCGCCTGCGCGCACGGCTCGCGCCCACGCTGCCACCGGCTCCGCGCCGGATAGCTCGCCCAACCCGGGGCCGCTTGTGAACTTTTCCTACCCGTTCATCCGCCGGCCGATTGGCACCACGCTGCTGGCTGTCGGATTATTTCTTGTTGGCGCCGTGGCGTATACGTTTCTTCCGGTCGCCAGCCTGCCAACCGTCGAATTTCCTACGATTTTTGTGAGCGCCAGCCGCCCGGGCGCCGACCCCAATGTGATGGCGGCCACGGTCGCCGCCCCGCTTGAGCGGCGTCTTGGTGAGATCTCTGGCGTCACCGAACTGACCTCGGTCTCTTCGCTCGGCCTCTCGCGCATCACCATTCAGTTTGACTTAAGCCGCAGCGTCGAGGGCGCCGCCCGCGATGTGCAGGCAGCGCTCAACGCCGCGCTCAGCGACCTGCCCAGCGACATGCCGACGCTGCCGACATTCCGGAAAGCCAATCCGGCAGCAGCCCCAATCCTGATCCTGGCACTCACCTCCAAGACCATGCAGCCGAGCGCCATCTATGACGCGGCCGACAGCGTGATCGCGCAGCGCTTGTCGCAGGTGGACGGCGTTGCTGACGTTACGGTCGCCGGCTCCGAGCAGCCGGCGATCCGCGTGCGTGTCGATCCGGCGCGGCTGTCCGCCATGGGCCTGTCCATGGAAGACGTTCGCACAGCGATCTCCAATTCCAATGCAGCCGGACCCATCGGGACCTTTGACGGCGACAAACGTGCCGTCACCATCGGGACCAACGACCAGCTGCGCGATGCCAATGAATACGATCCGGTGGTCGTGAAGACCGTAAACGGCACGGTGATTCGTCTTTCGAACATCGCCACCATCCGAGCAAGCGTTCGCAACAGCCGCGCCGCCGGCTGGTACAACAAAGACCCCTCGGTTCTCCTCATTATTACCAAGCAGGGCAACGCCAACGTCATCGACACGGTCGACCGCATTTACGAGCTGCTGCCGGAACTTCGGCAATGGGTGCCGGCCGGCCTGGACATCTCAGTGCTGACCGACCGCACGCAGACCATCCGCGCCAGCGTCCATGACATGCAGCTCACGCTTGGCGCCACCATCGTGCTGGTGATGCTGGTTGTTTTCCTGTTCCTGCGGCGAGCGGCGCCCACGGCGGCCGCCGGCGTCACGGTGCCGCTGGCGCTTTCGGGCACCTGCGCGGCGATGTGGGTTGCGGGTTTTTCCATCGATAATTTGTCACTGATGGCGCTTGCGGTATGTGTCGGCTTCGTCGTGGACGACGCCATCGTGATGATAGAAAACGCATTTCGTTATCTCGAACGTGGCGCGTCGCCCTTGCGTGCGACGTTGAAGGGCGCAAAGCAAGTCGGCTTCACCGTGGTATCGATTTCGGTCTCGCTGATTGCCGCCTTCATTCCACTGCTATTCATGGGCGGCATCGTTGGGCGGCTGTTCCGCGAATTTTCTGTAACGCTCGCCTTCGCCATCGCCATTTCCACGGTGGTGTCGTTGTCGGTAACGCCGATGATATGCGCTTATTTTGTGCGTCAGCCACCGAGCCGCGACACTACCTGGCTCGACCGCCGGGTTGAGGGCCTGCTGTCGCGCATGATCCGTTTCTACGACCGCACACTGTCCTTCGCACTCGGACACCGCGCTCTGATGCTGATCGTGTTCGCCGCAACGATCGTCCTTACTATCGGGCTCTATATCAAGGTGCCAAAAGGCTACTTCCCACAGGACGATACCGGACTAATTTTTGGGAGCATTGAAGCCTCGACCGACATTTCCTTCGAGGCAATGGAGCAATTACAGCGGAAGGCGATGGATATTACGCTCGCCGACCCAGCAGTCGCTGGCCTTGGATCTTCGGTCGGCGCCTCGCCGTTCAACGCTTCGGTCAACCGCGGTCGTCTGTTCATCAGTCTCAAGCCCCTCAACCAGCGCAACAACGTCAGCACACAGCAGGTGGTGGCGCGGCTGCGCGCCAAGCTTAATCAGGTTCCGGGCATCCGCGTATTCATGTTCGCGTCCCAGGACCTGCGCGTCGGCGGTCGACAAAGCGATTCGCAATATCAGTTCACACTGTGGAGCTCCGACATCGACGAATTGCAAAAGTGGGTGCCGCGCGTGTTTGATCGTGTGAAACAGGTGCCCGGTATCGTGGACGTGACGACCGACCGCGAGCAAGGCGGCTTGCAGGCCAACGTCACTATCGACCGGGAGGCAGCCGCGCGGTTCGGCGTGCGCGTCCAGGATATCGACAACGCACTCAACAATGCGTTCTCACAGCGGCAGATCTCGACGATTTATGGCCCGCGCAACCAGTATCGCGTGATCCTGGAAGTCGATCGTCCTTATCAACGCGACCCGACCGACCTCGCCCAGGTCTATGTCCCCGGGACCGGGAATGCACAGGTGCCGCTATCGGCGGTGACGCAAATCGAGCGTGGCATCGCTCCACTTGTAGTAAACCATCAGGGCCAATTTCCCTCTGTGACCATCACATACAACCTGGCGCCCGACACTGCGATCGAGGATGCCACCGCTGCACTCGAGCAGGCCGTCGCCGAGATGCATGTCCCCGACATTATTCACGCTGACTTTGCTGGCGACGTGCAGGCATTCAAGCGAGCGGTTGGCGCACAGCCGCTGCTGCTGCTTGCCGCGCTGATCGCAGTCTACATCGTGCTTGGCGTATTGTACGAAAGCCTCGCGCACCCGCTGACCATCATCTCGACACTGCCGTCGGCGGGCCTGGGTGCGCTGCTTGCCTTGCAGATCTCCGGCACCGAATTGTCGGTGATCGCCTTCATCGGCATCATCCTGCTGATCGGCATCGTGAAGAAGAATGGCATCATGATGGTGGATTTCGCCCTCGACGGCGAACGACGGCTGGGGCTGTCGCCGCAGCGCGCGATCCACGATGCGTGCCTCGAACGATTCCGCCCAATTCTGATGACGACGCTTGCCGCCATGCTGGGCGCGCTGCCACTCGTGATTGCCATTGGTCCGGGATCGGAACTGCGGCGACCTCTCGGCATCACCATTATCGGCGGGCTTTTGGTGTCGCAGGTACTTACTCTCTATACGACGCCCGTCATTTATCTGCTGCTCGACCGACTGCATCGCAAGCTCGGTGGTGCGAGCTTTACCTTCATTCGCCGCCGCGGCCCGCCACTGCAGCCGGCAGAATAGTTTAGACCCCCAAATACCGGTGTTGCACATCTGGCGCTCCGGCGAGCTCTTGCGACGATCCCTTCCACACCACGCGCCCGCGCTCGATCAGGAAATGCCGGTCGGCAACGCGCAAGAGCGCGCCGACATTTTTGTCGATCACCAGGATCGACAGGCCCGATTCCTTCAAGCTGGCGAGACAGCGCCAGATCTCGGCACGGATCAGCGGCGCCAGCCCTTCGGTCGCCTCGTCGAGGATGAGCAGGCGCGGATTGGTCATCAGCGCGCGCCCGATCGCGAGCATCTGCTGCTCGCCGCCCGAAAGCTGATTGCCCATGCTGTCATCGCGTTCAGCCAGCCGGGGGAACAAGTCATAGACCTTGACGAGCGTCCAATCTGCGCCGTCCCGTTTGGCCGCTGTCGCCAGCAGATTTTCGCGCACGGAAAGGTTCGGAAAAATCTGCCGCCCTTCCGGCACGAGACCGATACCACGCTGGGCGACCTTGTATGACGGCAGGCCATGAATCTCATCGCCCATGAAACGAATGGCACCAGCACGCGCTGGCGTGAGCCCCATTATTGAGCGCACAGTGGTGGTTTTGCCCATGCCGTTGCGCCCCATCAGCGTCACCATCTCGCCCGGTGCGATGGCAAGTGAGACGCCGAACAGCACCTGACTCAGGCCATAGCAGGTTTCGATACCTTCGAGCGCGAGCACAGGCTCAGCCATAGACGGCCTCCTGTTCGCCGAGATAGGCATCGCAAACCTGAGCGTTACTGCGGATGTCTGCCGGCTTGCCGGAGGCTATCACACGCCCATAGACCAAAACCGTAATGCGGCCGGCATCGGACCCGAGTTGGCCGCTAAGTTGGGCGATCAGCGTGGTCTTGCCTGCGCCGTTCGAGCCGATCACCGCATGTAACTGCCCCTTGGGAATACTGAAAATGAGATCGTCTGTAGCGACGATGGCGCCGAAGCGCTTGGAGAGATGCTCGACCCGCAACAAATCACCCATGGCGCACCTTGCCGAGCAGGCCGGAGATGCCGCCGCGGGCGAACAGCACCACAAGCAACAGCAGCGGCCCGAGGATGATCTGCCAATATTCGGTGATGCCGGAGAGCGCCTCTTCCAAGACCAAAAGCGCTATCGCGCCAAACAGCGGGCCGAAGGTAGAGCCCATGCCGCCGAGCACCACCATGATGATGAGATCGCCGGAGCGCGTCCAATACATCATCGCCGGGCTGACGAAATCGGTGTGGTTGGCGAGCAGCGCACCGGCGAGGCCGCACAATGTGCCGGCAATGACGAAGCAGGCGAGCTTGTAGCGGTAGGTCGGAAAGCCGATCGCGCGCATGCGCGTATCGTTTGAGCGCGCACCCTGGATTGCCAGTCCAAAACGCGAATTGACGATGCGCCAGATCAGATAGATCGATGCAAAAAGCAATGCGAGGCAGACGTAGTAAAACTGGAACTTGTTCGAGAGGTTCAGCGGCCCGAAGAACTGGCTGCGCTTCTGGATGGTGAGGCCGTCATCGCCGCCGTAGCGCGCTAGTCCGGCGACGATGTAATACGCCATTTGCGCAAAAGCCAAAGTAATCATGATGAAATAGACGCCACGCGTGCGCAGGCTGAGCGCCCCGACGACCAGCGCAAACAGCGCGGAAACCAAGAGCGCCGCCGGCCATTGCACGAAGCCCGTCGGCACACCCTCAAAGGCGAGAATGCCGACCGCATATCCACCGATACCGAGATAGGCGGCATGGCCGAAACTCATCATGCCACCGTAACCGAGGATCAGGTTGAGGCTTACCGCCGCGAGCGCAAGGATCACAATGCGGGTAAACAGTGTGAGCAGGAATCGGCTGCCAGTAAGCTCGACATAGATCGGCAGCAGCACCAGCATGACCACGAGCGCAACGGCAACGATAGCGCGCGGATTGAGCACACGCGTCATTTGCTGCCCGCCGAGAACAGGCCCTCGGGCTTAACGACCAGTACGATCGCCATCACCAGATAGATCAGCATGGAAGAAAGTGCAGGCGCCGCCGTTGCCGCCACCTCCTTGGTGAATGCCATGCGCAAAAGATCAGGAAAGAACGCGCGGCCGAGTGTGTCAATAAAGCCAACGAAAATCGCTGCTACCAGCGCGCCGCGAATCGAACCGATGCCGCCAATGACGGTGATGACGAAGGCAAGAATGAGGATGTTCTCGCCCATGCCGATCTGCACCGTCAGGATCGGCGCCTGCATCAGACCCGCAAGGCCAGCGAGCGCAGCGCCAAGTCCAAACACGAGCGTATAGAGCAGCTTGATGTTGACGCCGAGTGCGCCGACCATTTCGCGGTTGCTGGCACCGGCGCGGATAAGCATGCCGATGCGCGTGCGCATCACAAGTACGTAAAGGAAGGCGGCAACTACCAGCGTCACCACGATGATTGAGAACTTGTAGGCAGAATACTGTACGCCCGGCAAAACCTCGATCGAGGTGTTGAGCCATGACGGCAGCGGAAGTGACAGACCCTGTGGGCCCCAGATCAGCCGTACCGATTCATCGAAAAAAAGAATCAACCCGAAGGTACCGAGGACGTGGTCGAGATGGTCCCGCCCATAGAGTCGTCGCATCGCGATCACTTCCACCACCATGCCTACCAAGAGCGTCGCACCGAGCGCCAGCGCAGCGCCGAGCACGAAGTTGCTGGTCCAGGCTGCGAACGTCGCGGCAAAATAGGCACCGAGCATATACAGCGAGCCGTGTGCAAGGTTGACCAGGTCCATGATGCCGAACACCAAGGTCAGTCCGGCCGCCAGCAGGAACAGCAACAGGCCGAACTGCAATCCGTTCAGGCATTGCTCGATGAAAAGCGTCATGATTTGAAACTTCGTGGAATCCCGTCAAGCAAACGGCGGCAGCGCGCTTGCGCCGCCGCCGTCGTTGGGTAATCCAAGATCACTTCATCTCGCACTGGCCATGGAAGGCGTCCTGATTCTCGGTAACGATCGTAGCAACGGTCTTCAGCACGAAATCACCTTTCGCATCCTGCACCACGTCCTGGAGATAGAAGTTCTGGATCGGGATGTGATTGTTGTTGAACTTGAAGTCGCCGCGCACCGACTTGAAGTCGGCTTTTTCCAGCGCCTTCTGCACTGCCGTCTTGTCGGAGAGGTTGCCCTTGGTAGCAGCAACTGCCGAAGCGATCAGATTCGCCGCGTCATAGGATTGCGCGCCGTAGAATGACGGCTTCTTGCCGGGATACTTCTTGATGTAGTCAGCGACGAACTTCTTGTTCGCATCGTTCGGCAGGTCGTTCACCCATTCCTGTGCACCAGGCACACCGAGCGCCAACTCCTTCTGCAATGGCAGCGACAGCTCGTCGATAGTGAAAGCGGTGTAGAGCGGGATTTTGCCCTTCAGGCCCGCCTGCGCGTATTGCGCAAGGAACTGCACGCCCGCCCTGCCCGGATAGAATATGAAGATCGCCTCCGGATTGGCGGCCTTGGCCTTGGCAAGCTCAGCGGAGAAATCGAGCTGCGACGGCCAGGTGGTCAACTCCTCGCCGACAATCTTGCCTTTGAAGGTGGCGGCAACACCGGCCAGCATGTCCTTTCCGGCCGCATAGTTTGGACCGATCAGGAACATGCTCTTCACGCCCTTCTGATTCATGTAATGGCCCATGGCCTGCGGCGTCTGGTCGTTCTGCCATGAGGTTGAGAAGAAAAAGGGCGAGCAACCTTCGCCGGCCAATTGATGCGGTCCAGCATTGGCACTGATCAGGAAGGTCTTGGAATCAAACGCGGGTTTCACGGAAGCCAGCAAGACGTTCGACCAGATGTAACCGGTGATGAAATCGACTTTATCGGACTCGATCAATTTCTCCGTCTTTTGTTTGCCAACATCCGGCTTAAAGCCATCATCCTCGTATGTGACCTCGACCGGCAATCCACCCATCTTACGGCCCATGTGATCGAGCGCGAGTTCGAACGAATTGCGCATGTCCTCGCCGATGACGGCGACAGGGCCGCTGAAGGTGCTGACGAAGCCGATCTTGATGGATTTTTGCTGGGCCATGGCGGGGCCCACTGCGAGCAGCAGAGCGGCGCTCGCGGTCAAGATTACTTTACGCATATGACATCCTCCCCAAGGGCCGTTAGGCGCCCTATTCCTTATTATAGTCTATAATCTAATGTAGCGGCAGAGGCGCCAAAAGGTCCACCAGCGTGCACCCGAACTATATTTCGGGGCAACACAGTAAATTCGAAATCGACTGTATTTCCGGCTTCGGCCAGGCGGATGCAGCCATTGACCGGCACTCAGGGGCCCCGGCAGTCTAGCGGTGCCGGCCCCGACAGCGGGCTCACCGATGGGACCTTCGACCTTTGTCGAAATCGCTCGAAAGAAGACGCATCATCGCCATGCAATGTGTGCCGCGCGCAGAAGTGTCAGAAGATCTGGTCGGCGCCGTGCTGTTCCTCGCCTCTGAGGCAGCCTCCTTTGTCACTGGTATCAATCTCGACGGTGGCGTGACCGGCTCATGACTCCGACTATTGCGATCATCGCGCCGGGCAATATGGGTGCTGGCATCGGCCAGCGCCTCACCGAAAACAAGGTGACGGTCGTAACCTCGCTCGCGGGGCGCAGTGAGGCGAGCGCGAAGCGCGCGCGAGAAGCTGGTATGCAGCCGGTCAAAGAGCGCTCGCTCGCGGAAGCTGATTTTCTTTTGTCGATCGTACCGCCCGGCGATGCCCTGGTGCTTGCCAAGCGCCTCACACCAGTGTTTACCGCGGTCAACAAAAAGCCAATCTACGTGGAGTGCAACGCGGTCAGCCCGCCAACGATGTTAAAAATAGCGGACGAGATTGCGACAACCGGCTGCCCCTTCGTCGGCGCCGGTATTATCGGTCCGCCGCCGAAGCCAGGCAGCACGAACACCAAGATTTATGCTTCCGGACCCGCGGCCAAAGATTTCGCCAAGCTAAACGATTACGGGCTGGTCGTGCGCGTGCTGGATGGACCGCTGACGGCGGCATCGGCGCTCAAAATGTCCTATGCCGGTATTACCAAGGGCTTCACCGCGCTCGGCGCCGCCATGATGTTAGCTGCCACCCGCGGCAGTTCGGCCGCGGCGCTGAAAGCCGAACTCGCTGAGAGCCGGCCGGACCTCCTCCGCTATCTTTCGAACCAGGTGCCGGCCATGTATTCCAAGGCCTATCGTTGGGTGGCCGAGCTCGACGAGATCGCGTCCTTCGTCGGAGACGAGCACGCCGAGCATGAAATGCTTTCCGCCGCAGCTCGCCTCTATGAGCGTATCGCCGAGGACTTTGAGGACGGAAAGAAAGAAGTCGGCGCGCTCGATCGGTTTCTCAATAAGCTACGATGATTGAAGCTCCCATCCTCGTTGAACAGCGCACCGGCTACCGTGTGATCACCTTCAACCGGCCGGACAAGCTCAACGCCTTCAACGAGGCGATGCATCAAGCCCTGCGCCATGCGATCGAAGACGCAGAAGCCGACGAAAGTTGCCGTGCGCTCATGATTACCGGCGCCGGGCGCGGCTTCTGCACGGGCCAGGATTTGAG
>JBARNC010000249.1:0-4012 GCA_049802775.1 Pseudolabrys sp.
AGCACGTAGTATTTCGGCCGCGGGTCGTCGTTTTTGGTGGCGAAGATGCCGTGCTCCGCCCACGCCTTCTGCCATCGGGCCTCCGCCTCGCGGGCGTTGTAGCGCTCGTTTTTGCTCGAATCGGCGGTCATTTCCGGCTCTTTTTAAGGCGCGCGGAACAGACACGAAAGAGACCGAAGGGTCAACCGGGCTGCGACGATTCGCATGAAAGATCGGCAAGGAACCAGCCGCTTCACGTACGGGTTAGCCCCTGAAAAAAGGAGGTGCGGTATGGGCGCATATCGGAACGGTCGATTGTACGAAGGATTCAAACAAGATCGCGCTGAACAAAAGCGCCTCCAAATCCGGCGGGCAGCATCATATCATTCCGCTCGATTGGGTCGAGAAGATCGACGAAAAGTGCGTCTGAAAAAGTCGGCGAAAGACGCCATAATGCAATGGCAGCCGGCGGCTTGATACCGGTTACGACCCGATCGCCGCGCGTGGCATCTAGCTTCAAATGCGCGGTGAACGGCATCCAGCGGCGCGGTCGTATTCGTAGGGCTTTTCGATCACCGGTGCTTCGGGGAATCGTTTCGACACGCTCTGCATGTCGCAGGTGTCCACCAACGACGCTTAAACGCTTGTACCTCAGCAAGGCGATCCGTTGGAAAGACCGCAATTTGAAATGGCCGATCACACGGCGCTCGCCGGGATTGCTGGTGCCGGCATCGCCAAGCAACGTTCCCGGCCTTTCATTTGAAGTTGCGTTTATGTTGCGATATAGGCAGCGCATGGCCGCCGCCCCTGTATCAATGGGTCTCGAACACGTTCGAATCGAGATCGCTCGAGCATGTCGCGACGCCAATCGCAACCCCGCTGAAGTGACGTTGGTTGCGGTGTCGAAGACATTTGGTACACACGCTATTGAGCCGGTGATTACCGCGGGCCAGCGCGTGTTCGGGGAAAATCGCGTGCAGGAGGCGAAGGCGAAATGGCCGCCGCTCTTGGAAAAACACGCGGGCATCGAATTGCATTTGATTGGCCCGTTGCAATCGAACAAGGCGAAAGAGGCAGTGGCACTGTTCGAGGCGATCCATTCCGTCGATCGCGCCAGCCTATGCGAGGTTCTGGCAAAAGAAATCGGAAAGCAGCAACGTCATCCGATTTTGTTCGCCGAAATTAACACCGGGGCCGAACCGCAGAAAGCGGGCGTGTTGCCGCAGGATGCCGATACATTCCTCATGGGGTGTCATGAAAAATACAGACTGAAAATTTCCGGACTGATGTGCATTCCGCCACTCGACGAAGCACCGGGGCCGCATTTCGCGCTCACGGCAAAAATTGCGAAGCGGAATGGCTTGCAACTTCTCTCGATGGGTATGAGCGCGGATTTCGCTACTGCAATTGCGCTCGGAGCGACCCACATCCGCGTAGGCAGCGCGATATTCGGAGAACGATCAAAGTAACATCGAGAAGGCGCTAACCGTTACTCGACTACAATTCTGGTGCGCGGACCCAGACGAGAAAGCATCCGGCGAAGCGTACTTAGTTCGAGTGCAACGCAGCCGGCGGTTGGTGCGAAGCCTTGCCGTGCCGCATGGATGAATACCGCGCTGCCACGTCCAGCGACGCGCGGGCGTGTGTTGTGGTCAATCTCGATGATGAAATCGTAGAGATTGTCCTTGCGCGCCAATCGGTCCGCGCTCGTATTCAAGGACACTTTGATTGGTCGATTATAGTGGCGGTCGGCAGGGTCTTCGCACCAGCCGTCCGCCGTAGTAATCCGTTGTACCGGCAATGAGGTGATGGGGCGCCGATGCTTGTCCGCACGCCACCAAAGTCGCCTGAGCCGAAAATTGCCGCGCGGCGTGCTGCCATCGCCTTCACGCTTGTTGGCCTTGATGCCGCCGCGCCCGAGAGCCACCGGCAGGGCAAGCATTCCTGCTATGAGCCAACCGCGGCTTGAATTGCCCGGCTTGCGGCGTACTGTGATCCGGGACAAGGATCGTTTCTGCATTGCTTGGTCTGAGGCATTACAATTTAAATATCAGTTCCTGCTTGCTCTTTTACCCCTGAATGTTCTACTTCGCGACTATGGCGAGGGGGCGCCGGAGTCCTTAGAAAGGGCCTTTGGACGATGGCCAACAAACGTACAATCCTGATTGTCGATGACGACGCCGAGCTACGTGAAGCGTTGGTCGAACAACTGGCGCTGCACGAGGAATTCGACGCAATTTCGGTCGACAGCGGCACAAAAGGCGTTCAGGCGGCCAAGAACGGCCAGGTCGACTTGGTGATCATGGACGTGGGGTTGCCGGACGTGGACGGCCGCGAAGCGGTGCGCATCCTGCGCAAGAACGCCTTCAAGGCACCGATTATCATGCTGACAGGCCACGACACCGATTCTGATACTATTCTCGGACTCGAATCCGGTGCGAACGATTACATTACAAAACCGTTTCGCTTCGCGGTGTTGCTGGCGCGTATCCGCGCGCAACTCCGGCAACATGAGGCAAGCGAAGACGCGGTATTCGCTATCGGGTCCTACACGTTCAGGCCGAGCTCGAAGCTCCTGCTCAGTCCGAAAGGTAGCAAGGTGCGCCTTACCGAAAAGGAAACGGCCATCCTGCGTTATCTCTACCGGGCCGGGCAGAGACCGGTGTCACGCGAGACCTTGTTGCAGGAAGTATGGGGGTACAATTCCGGCGTCACCACCCATACGCTGGAAACGCACATTTACCGGTTACGGCAAAAAGTCGAAAAGGATGCCGCCGCGCCGGCGATCCTAGTGACGGAAGCCGGCGGCTATAAGCTGGTGCCGTGATCCACCAGCATACTTCCAGAGTCTGAGGCGAATAACGTATGGGCCTCGAAGACGATGTCGCATTCTTCGAGCGGGTGCCGCCCTTGGCGGCCCTCGGCAAGCAGGCGTTACGAATTCTCGCAATCGGTGCCGAAACGCGCCATCTGCAAAGCGGTGCGGTACTTTTCTATGCTGGTGAACTCGCGGACGGCGGCTATGTCGTGCAGGAAGGGTCGCTGCTGCTAGAGCCGGGTACTTTGTCGGAGGGCAAGGAAATTACTGTCGGTCCCGGCACACTGCTGGGCGAGCTTGCGCTACTGACCAATTCGGTATGCCAGGCAACAGCGATAGCGAAAGAGCCGACGGTAGTCGTTCGTATTTCACGCAACCTGTTCCGCAAAATGCTGGAAGGCTATCCCGCCGTCGCAGAGAAATTGCGCGACAGTATGGCCGAACGCTTGCAGACTTGGTCGAAAGAACTCGCGGGCGTGAAGCGTGCGCTCGAGACAGGCGATAAGCACTAACGGACGGGTTGCAGCCGCGCGAATTCAAAGCTCTATTGTCGCGGTTACCGGCACATGGTCGGAGGGCCGCTGGACGCCGCGGTAGTCTTTCGCGATCTTGATCGTTGAAACGCGGTCGGCAAGTGAATCCGAAGTCCAGATATGGTCAAGCCTGCGGCCGCGGTCCACAGTACGCCAATTGTCCATCGCGCGGTAGCTCCACCAAGTGTAGAGCTTCTGCGGCTCGGGCGTGAGGACGCGCATGCAGTCGATCCAGCCACCCTCGCTCTGTGCAGCAACGAGCTTCTCGCATTCGACCGGTGTGTGAGAAACAACCTTGAGCATCTGCTTGTGACTCCAGACATCGTGCTCGAGGGGCGCTACGTTGAGATCACCCACAAGAATAGCGCGCTGCGATTGTTCCGGGCGCAAGCCTGAGCGCGCGCGCATTTCATCGAGAAAAGCGAGTTTGTGCTCGAATTTTGGGTTGATGTCCGGATCCGGCTCGTCACCACCGGCGGGCACATAAAAGTTGTGCAGGGTGATTTGATCATTCAGTTTTGCGCGTTCGCCCAGCACCACAGAGATATGCCGGCAATCGGTCTTGCCGCAGAAGCTTTGGATATCGATGTGTTCGAACGGCACGCGCGAGAGCACCGCGACACCATGATAACCCTTTTGCCCATTGAGCGCCGCGTGCTCGTAGCCGAGGCGCTTGAAGCGC
>JBARNC010000250.1:0-1634 GCA_049802775.1 Pseudolabrys sp.
AGCCGGGTGACCGCAACCAGCAATGGCTTGGCGTCGCCGACATCATGAAAGCCGAACAGCAGGAGGCAGCAAATGCAACGCTCGACAAGTTCGCCGCGCGAGCGAAAAAAATCGCGCGCATCACGCCTGACCGGGTGATCCGCGAAGGCAATACTGCCGAAGAGATCATCAAGCTGATCGACGAGGACGCCGACATCGGGATCCTGGTGCTGGCGGCCGGTACCGGCAAGGAAGGCCCGGGCCCGCTGGTTTCCAACCTGGCGAAGACGGCGGGCACCTTCCCTATTCCAGTGGCGCTCGTGCCTGGCCATCTGAGCGATGACGAGATCGACGCCAGTTCCTGATTCAAGGCCGATTTCGCGCCGGTTGACCGCAGCGAGCGCAATCGCCATTTATGCGCTATAATTCTTCCGCCGGCGGGCCTTGAACCCGTGCGAGCCAGGAGCGAATGCGATGTTCATTCAGACTGAAGCCACCCCTAATCCTGCAACACTGAAATTCCTGCCCGGGCGCGCCGTGCTTGAAAGTGGCACGATGGACATGCCATCAAAGGAATCCGCGACGCAATCGCCGCTGGCGACCCGTCTATTCGACGTTCCGAATGTCGGTGGTGTCTTCTTCGGTTCGGATTTTATTTCGGTGACCAAGACCGGCGGCGAGTGGCAACAGATGAAGCCGGCGATCCTCGGCGCCATCATGGAACACTATATGTCTGGCGCGCCGCTGCTAGCGCAGGACGTGCAGCGGGTGGAAGCGGCTGTGGACGAATTTTTCGACGCCAAGGACGCTGAGACCGTCGCCACTATCAAGGACCTGATCGAGACGCGCGTGCGCCCGGCAGTGGCAGGTGATGGCGGCGACATCACTTTCCGCGGCTACAAAGAAGGCATTGTCTATCTCAATATGAAGGGCGCCTGCGCGGGCTGCCCCTCCTCGACCGCGACGCTCCAGCACGGCATCCAGAACTTGCTGCGGCATTTCGTACCCGAGGTGGTCGAAGTAAGGCCGATGTAGCGTCGTCGTCCCGGCCGAACTAAACGAGGGCCGGGACCTATACTCCGCAGCCTATCGACAGTTTATTGGTTATGGGCCCCCGCCTGCATGGGGACGACCAGCATTCGCTCCTCTCGCAACAATGCTAAATTCGCGCTAGCTGAGTTGCAGGAAACAGTCATAGATGCACGTCCTTGCGATCGATACCGCGCTCGAAGCCTGCTCGGTGGCGATTCTCGACACCGATCTCTCAGACGTGCGTGTGCATGAATCGGTGCCGATGCAGCGCGGGCACGCCGAGGCGTTGATGCCATTGATCGCACGCGTGCTCGACCGCGCCCAACTCGCCTTCGCAGCCTTAGACCGGGTCGCCGTAACCACCGGACCCGGCAGCTTCACCGGGTTGCGCGTCGGCATCGCGGCCGCCCGCGGGATCGCGCTCGCCGCTGGCAAGCCGGCGATCGGCCTGTCGACACTTGCAACTTTCGCCGCGCCGTTCATCGCCGCTGATGATACGTTGCCGGTGGTGGTGGCGATCGACGCGCGGCACGACCACGTCTACCTGCAAGTATTTGGCCCCGGCGGCCGCACCGTGGTTGCGCCACGGGTTGCGCCCTTGCGCGAGGCACTGCGCGTCTCGG
>JBARNC010000251.1:0-17276 GCA_049802775.1 Pseudolabrys sp.
TGCGGCTCGCTCTTTTCGACCAGTCCTTTTTCTTCCAGGCGCGCGAGGATCGCCTTGCGTGCGGCGAAACGGTCCGTGCCGTGCATTGCCAGGGTTGCGTCGAGTTCAGCCGACTTTGGCGCACCGCCAACAAAATCAGTATTGTCCTTGAGTTGAAGCTTGGCTTCGGCGCTGAAGATGTTGATCTGCGGTAGGTTATGCCGCTTGCCGACCTCGAAATCGTTGAAATCGTGCGCCGGCGTTATTTTCACCGCGCCACTTCCCTTCTCGGGATCCGAATAGTCGTCGGCGATGATTGGGATCTTACGTCCCACCAACGGCAAAATAACATCCTTGCCGACCAGTTTCTTGTAGCGCTCGTCGTCGGGATGCACCGCCACTGCGGTGTCGCCCAGCATGGTCTCGGGTCGCGTGGTCGCCACGACAATAAATGTCGATGGGTCGTTCGGATTTAATGTCTTGCCCGCGATCGGATAGCGCAGGTGCCAGAGATGGCCCTTAATCTCAACCTGCAGAACCTCCAGATCGGAAATGGCCGTGAGCAGCTTCGGGTCCCAATTGACTAGCCGCTTGTCCTTGTAGATGAGCCCTGCGCGATAAAGTTCTACAAAAACTTTAAGAACGGCGCGCGAGAGGCCCTCGTCCATGGTGAAACGCTCGCGCGACCAGTCGCAGGAGGCGCCAAGACGTTTCAGCTGATTGACGATGGTGCCGCCGCTCTCGGCTCTCCACTCCCACACACGCTTGAGGAAGGCTTCGCGCCCCATCTCGCGGCGGCCCTTCTCCTGCCGGTCCATCAGCTGGCGCTCGACCACCATTTGCGTCGCGATGCCGGCATGATCGGTGCCCGGCTGCCAGAGCACGTCCTTGCCGCGCATGCGCTCGAAGCGGCACAAGATGTCCTGGAGTGTGTTGTTGAGCGCATGGCCCATATGCAATGAGCCGGTCACGTTCGGTGGTGGAATGACGATAGAGTAAGCTTTCGCGCCGACCCGTTCGGGCCGGCCAGCGCGAAAGGCGCCCGCCTGCTCCCAGGTCCGATAGATGCGGCCCTCGACCTCCGAAGGCTGGTAAGTCTTATCGATCATCGTCGTTTTGCTTGAAATCGCTCGCGCGGTAGAAAGCCCGCCGAGCCTGCCGGAGTCAACTTTGCCCGCCATCCCGCCCGCTTCGCGCGGCAGCGCCACCTCCGCCATCACACTGCTGGCGCTGGCCTCCTTCGCCAGCCAGTCGATGGTGCGGGTATCGGATTCGCTGTTACCACAGATTTCCGCCGATCTTGGGGTCACCGTCGGCGCGGCCTCGATCGTGGTCACCGCCTATGCGCTGGCGCACGGCTCAGTGCAACTCATCATCGGTCCGGTCGGCGACCGCTTTGGCAAATATGCCTGCGTCACTGCTGCAGCTGCGATATCGACCGTGCTGGTTCTGCTGTGCGGGCTGGCGGAGTCGCTGCCAGAGCTGGTGGCAGCGCGGTTTGCCTGCGGACTATCGGCAGGCTGGATCATTCCACTTGCGATGGCTTTCCTTGGCGACGTCATCCCCTATGAACGCCGCCAGCAGGTGCTCGGCACCTTCTTGTCAGGGCAAATCCTTGGACAATTGTTCGGCCAGGCAGCCGGCGGCATCCTCGGCGACTTCTTCGGCTGGCGCCGCGTCTTCTTTTTCCTCGCCGCCCTGTTCGCAATTGCAACCGTTGCGCTGCTAGTCGAATTCCTCCGTAATCCGATCACGCGTGCCAGCCACGCCACTGCCACGCGATCGCGCGGCTTCGTGACCGACTACGCGACCGTGCTGCGCTCGCCATGGGCGCGCACGGTGATCGCGATGGGATTCATCGAAAGCGTATTCATGTTTGGCGCCTTCGCATATGTCGGCGCCGACCTGCATCTGCGTTTCGGTGTCAATTTTGCCGTCGTCGGTCTGTTTGTAGGCGCCTTCGCAATCGGCGGACTTATCTACAGCCTCTCGGTGCGCAGGCTCGTGGGCCGGCTCGGTCAAATCGGACTCGTCACTGGCGGCGGAGTGCTGCTCGCGCTCGCCTACCTGACGATTGGATTCACACCGCAGGTCTATCTCGCGCCCTTCGCCATCACCGGCATCGGGCTCGGCTACTATATGCTGCACAACACGTTGCAAACCAACGCAACGCAGATGACGCCGGAAGCGCGCGGCACGGCAGTCGCAATTTTTTCATCGGCGCTCTATCTCGGGCAAACATTGGGCGTCGCCACCAACGGAATGGTCTTCGACCGTTTCACCGCCGTGCCGGTGTTCGTGATCGCGGCAGTGGGCCTGCTCGCGCTCGCCTTGGGGTTCGCGCGCACCCTCAAGCAGCGGCGCGACAAGGGCGTCTAGATTCTATCCGCCCTCTCCGCTGTCATTGCCAGGCTTGACCCGCAGGATATTCTCGATTGCGTTTGCAGGGTGAGTGTAATTTAAAGCGACATGCCGGTTACGGCCTACCGCGGGATACGCGCTCAATCTCCGCACGTACGATGCGTTCCACCATGCCCGGCAAATTGTCGTCGAGCCAGGATTTGAGCATCGGCCGCAGCATTTCCCGCACAAGATCTTCGAGCGTCCGAGCGTTCTGCCCGATGACTGTATGCGCAAGCGTGTTGAAGGCGCTGTCGACGGCCGCAATGGTCTCGTTCGAGATCAGCGCGCGATCCGATGACGGCTCAGGATCGGTGGCCAACACGACGTCTGATGTCCCGCCGATGATGCGGAAGCTTGGCGCCGGTCCCGGCGGCGGCATTGCGGGTGCTGCCATTGACTCGGTCAGGTCGAAAACGTCTGTGGGCGTGGCAGATTGAATTGCCGCCGATTTCGCTGTGGTCTTGGGCGGCGCGTCGAGTTCTGCCAGCATGGCGTCAATTTTGTCCTGGCTGCTAGCGGTTGCAGCCGGCGTTGGCGCGGCGGGCTTTGAGGTGGCAGGCGGCGGCGGTGTTACAGGTTTCGGAGGCGGCGCAGCCGGCGCCGGACCAGGAACAGCGGCAGCCGGCGGCTGCCTAGGCGGCGCAGCGGTCTCGGGCGCCTCGGCTGGCTTGTTCGCGTCATCGTCGGCAATGATACGCCGGATGGAGGTAAGGATTTCCTCCATCGAGGGCTCTTGCGTCTTAGCCGCCTGCGTCATTCCCCAATAATCCCGACACACTCCCTACGTTCCGCGCGGCGGTAGACCAAGTCGTCAGCAGCACGAATCGTTGTCGCATACCTTTTATACGCCAGAGGTGGGCCGATTTGGCAGATGGAAAGTCGTGACCGCGCAAGGAACTGTGGACACGAAGCTGGCGGCGGCCGGCGTTCCTGATTCGCTTCACCGCCCATCGGGGGTGCGCACGCCGGCCCAGGAATCGCGCACCTGCTGGTAGTGCACGTTGGAGTCGTACGTCGGCACATGCAGGCCGAGCACCTGCGGTGACAGCCGGCCGACCGCCCCCAGCAGCGTGTAGGACGCCACCACCCGGTCGCGCTGGGCGCTCACCAGCGACACCCGCGCATTCACCAGTTCCTGCTGCGCGTTGAGGACATCAAGGGTGGTGCGCTGGCCGACGCGCGCTTCCTCGCGCACGCCGTTGAGCGCAATCTCTGCGGCCTGCACGTTCGCCTGCGTCGCTTCGATATTGGCCTTGGCCGCCTCAAGGTTGCCCCAGGACTGCACCACCGTCTGCCGCACCTGGTCGCGCGCGGTGTCGAGATCAAGCCGTCTCTGCCCGAGCGACTCCTTAGCCTGCCGGATCAGCGAATATTCCGCCCCGCCCTGATAGATCGGCACGGTGAGCTGGCCGAGCACAACGCCGTTAAAAGTCTTGAACGCGTTTGGGCCGGTCTCGTTATTCTGCAGCACGCTGCCTTGCAGCGACAACGTCGGATAAAGCGCGCCTTCGGCGACCTTCACCTGCCGCAGCGCCACATCGACACTATACTGAGCGCTGGTCACCGCCGGATGGGTCGCGGTCGCAACCCCGACCGACTGCGGCAAATCGCGCGGCGAGAACCGGTCAACCGGCGAGCCGGGGGAAAGCTTGCCCGGTTGAACCCCGATCACCTGGCGGTAGGTCGCAACCGAGGCCGTGTAAGTCGCCTCCGCGGTCAGCACCTGTGAGCGCCCGGCCGCCAGCCGCGATTCCGATTGCGCAACGTCCGTGCGCGTCACCTCCCCGACATTGAAACGATCGCGGGTCTGCCGCAGCTGCTCCTGCAGCACCTCGACGTTGCGCCGCTGCAGATCGAGGATCGCGCCATCGCGCAGCAGGTTCATGTAGGCCGTCACCGCGCTTAGCAGCACAGTCTGTTCGTTCACCCGCAAGGTCTCGCGCGCGGCCTGCACCTGGCTCTCCGCCCCGCGGGTTCTATTGGCGGTCTGGAAGCCGTTGTAGAGCGTCTGCGTTGCCGTGATGCCGTAGCTGTTCGGCGTGAGGGTGGCGGTTTGACGAAGATAGACGTTGGAGTTGCCAAGCTTACTGGTCTGGTCCCAGTACTCGTGGCCGATCGTGCCGTTGACGGTCACCCGCGGCCGGTAACCCGACAGCGCCTGCGGCACGTTTTCATCGGTCGCACGGACCGAAGCGCGCTGCGAATTGAGCGTCGGATTGTTCTGATAGGCCTGGACCAGCGCCCCTTCGAGGGTGTCAGCCCACGACGGCAACAGCGCGAGCGGAAATCCGGCGCATACGATCGCCCCGACCGCAACCCCGCGCCCCCATTTACCAAGACCCCGACCCGTCATTCCACTTCCCGTCAAACCCGCGACCTGATCGTCGCCAGATTCGTGCCGAGCAACGAACCGGGAACCATATGCCCAGCGGCCCAGCGTTAAAACCCCCCGGGAGGCCTCCCCCACAAATTGCGCGAGAACTGGGGTATTTCCGCAACGCATGGAACGGACCCGATCAGAAGGCAAAAACCGGCGCCTTGGCGAAGCCGGGCAGAACAGCCGCGCTGGCATCGAAGATGGGCCTGCCCCCGAGTTCTTCGCCGCTGCGACAGTAGAGCATGGCCTTGGCACCGGGACCGCTGCCAAGAACGCAGACCAGCCGGCCTCCTTCCTTGAGTTGGCCTAGAAAAGCCCGAGGCGCGATCTCGGTCGCCCCCTCGAGCAAGATTACGGCGTAGGGTGCGCCTTGCGGCCAGCCGGCGACCAGGGGCCCGCTCACAACGCTCACATTGGGCTGCGAAGCGAGTGCGGCGCGGGCCGTTTGTGCGAGGCCGCTGTCCTGCTCAAGCGTTATCACCTGCCCAGCAATGCGGGAAAGGATTGCTGCGGCATACCCGGTACCACAACCGACGTCCAAAACCCGATCGCTCGATGCGACATCTGCCGCATGAATCAGTTTCGCAAGGACCATTGGCTTGAGCAGCCGGCGGGCCCCGGCATCGCCGACAACCAGATCAAGATCGAGGTAAGCAAGACCGGCCGCGCCGGATGGCACGAAATTCTCGCGAGGAATTTCGAGCATCGCGGCCAGGATCCGCAGATCGGTAACGTCAGCGGTATGGACCTGACCGTCCACCATATGACGGCGTGCGGCGGCAAAATCGGTCATTACGGTTCTCGACTGACAGCAAGGAAAAGGTGGGTTCTTGTGCGGCAATGACGGGCAAAACGCAAGGTTACGCTTGCGATTGTCGTGGGGCTTTCGCTCCTATATAGGCTGAAGCACCCGACGCCCTATTTCCCGAGATTGGCCACGTGGCGGAGTGGTGACGCAGCGGACTGCAAATCCGTGCACGCCGGTTCGATTCCGGCCGTGGCCTCCACCCGCTTTGCAAAGCAGGTAGGCTTTGTTATAGGCCCCCTTGCCGTAGCATCGGCTTGTTCCCCGGTAGCTCAGTGGTAGAGCAACCGGCTGTTAACCGGTTGGTCGCTGGTTCGAATCCGGCCCGGGGAGCCACTTATTGATCCGTCGTCGACGCACACCGGTCCGCGAGCTACGCTTTCCGCGACGACTTGAGCCTGCCGCGCGCAAGGCACCATGACCCTCCCGACCAGTCCGCTCACCACCGATCTGTACGAACTCAACATGGTCCAGGCCTATCTGGACCGCGGCGAGAACAGCGAGGCCGTATTCGAGTTTTTTGTGCGAAAGCTTCCGGCTCGACGCGGCTTTCTTTTGGCAGCCGGACTCGAAGATGCCCTCACCTATCTTGATACATTGCGTTTCGCTGCCGATGAGATCGACTGGCTTAAAAGCACTGGACGCTTTCGGGCAAATCTCATTGATTACCTCGCCGGCTTCCGCTTCACCGGTGACGTTCACGCAATTCCAGAAGGCACGATCTGCTTTCCCAACGAACCGCTGATCCGCATCACGGCGCCCCTGCCGATGGCACAGTTCGTCGAGACGCGGTTGATCAACATTTTTCATTTCCAGACGCTGATCGCTTCGAAAGCCGCACGCATGGTGCTCGCAGCACCTGGAAAAATTCTGTCCGATTTCGGATTGCGGACCGCCCACGGGGCCGAGGCCGGATTGTTCTCGGCGCGCGCGAGCTATATCGCGGGCTTTGCCGGCGCGGCCAACGTGTTCGCGGGCGAGCGCTACGGAATTCCGATCGTCGGCACCATGGCGCACTCCTTCGTGCAGGTGCATGATGATGAAAAGACCGCGCTTGAAACTTTTGCGCGCGCACGGCCAGACGGCTTGATCCTTTTGATCGACACCTACAATACCGAGGCAGGCGCACGCAAAGTGGTGGAACTCGCGCCTAAGCTGAAGGCCGACGGCATCGCGATCCGCGGCGTACGCATCGACAGCGGCGATCTGACTGCGATGGCAAAAAAAGTGCGCGGCATTCTCGATGCAGGCGGTTTACGCGATGTCATTATTCTCGTCAGCGGCGGCATTAACGAAGATGTGCTGCAATCCATGATGGCGGCGAAAGCGCCGATCGACGGCTTCGGAATTGGCGTCAATCTTGACGCGTCGATCGATGCGCCATCGCTCGATTGCGCATACAAGCTGCAGGAATACGCCGGCAAGCCTCGCCGCAAGCTCTCCGAGGGCAAGGTCACCTGGCCCGGACGCAAGCAAGTCTGGCGCTCCTACGGCACCGACGGCGGCATGCGCGGCGACATTTTATCGTTGGAGAACGATACTCAGCCGGGCGAGTCGCTGCTTGCTCCAGTCATGCGTGCGGGAAAACGAATTGAGCCCGCGCCGACCCTGGCGCAAATCCGCGAGCGCGCTGCGCGCGAACTCGACCGGTTGCCCGAGCTGCTCCGGCGGCTTGAACCTGGCGTCAATTACCCGGTGCAAATTTCAGAAAAACTCAGCGCGCTCGCAGCCCAGATGGATGCAAAAGCGCGATGGTAGTTCTATAAAGTTCGGCATCGCTCGTCCCCACAAAAGCGGGGATCCAGATAAATAAAACCGGATTCCCGCTTACGCGGGAATAATACCAACGGTCATAGAGACTGACCGATGTTTGCCCAGTCGCGCAAACCGATTGATGTAATTGTTTGCGGTTGAGCGATGAGCTTTTGCCAGGCTTCACAGGCTGCGTCGATGATCGCGTCGTAGGTTTCGAAGACGCGATTGGAAAGCCAGTTTGCGCGCATGTACTGCCAGATGTTCTCGACTGGGTTGAGCTCCGGCGCGCGCGAAGGCAGTAGGATCGGCGTGATGTTTGCGGGCACGCGGAGCTTACCAGTCGTATGCCATCCAGCTCGATCGAGCAGCAGAACGGCGTGTGCACCTTTGGCGACGTGGCGCGATATCTCATCGAGGTGGAGCTGCATGGCGAATGTGTCAGCGACGGGCAGTGCGAGCGCCGCGCCTTTGCCGCGCGCCGGACAGATCGCGCCAAAGAGATAGGCACTCTCGTAACGCTGGTCGGCAGGCTGGCGCGGTCGCGATCCGCGTCTAGCCCATTGGCGGACGAGGCCGTTCTTCTGGCCGATGCGAGCCTCGTCCTTACATGAGGGTTCCGCTGTCAACGGGTCTGTGGCATTCGTTTCTCCGATTTTGATTGACGGGGCTTCGCACGTCGTTAGGTCCGGGGCTATCGAGTCTCGCAGCTACGGCTGCGTCACCTTACATGCGGTCGGGCCCGGAGCACGGTCCCGCACCATAATGCCTCATGCACGAGGCGCAGCCCCGACGAGACGCGACCCACCTGAAACGCGGCGGCGTTGTGCCACCAAAGACGAAGACGGTCGCACTCCCCGTATCGCCGCCGGCGAATGCTGCCGGTGGCAATTCCTGTTTGTCTATGCGGTGACTGTTGTCTCCGTTCGGATCTCGGCGCCAGCGGGTACCACCCCCGTCTCCACGTAGCGCCAGAGCGCGATCAACAGCTTGCGCGCCATGGCCACAATGGCGATCCGCCGCGTGCGCCCGGCCAACGTGCCGACGCGCTCGCGGAACCACTCTGCCAGCTCGCTGCCAGGCTGGTAGCGAAGCCAGAGCCATGCGAGCTGGATCATAGTCGTCCTTGCGCGTGGGTTTCCGGCCCGGCTAATTCGCCGATCTCGATCCATACCGCCACTCTGGTAGGGCATTGGTGTGATGCCGACATAGCTCGCGATCTGCCGGCGGTTGTCGAAGGAACGATAGAATACCTCGCGCGTAAGCACGGCGGCGAAGTTGTCGCCAATACCCCGGATGCGACAGAGAGCGGCGATCTTGCGGCAGGCCTGATCCTGCGGCTTGGCTTCGGCGGCCTGGTCGCGCTCGGCCTCGACCTCCCGGATCAACTCCAAGGTCGTAATGAGCCGTCGACGCAGGCGATCCAATTCGGCCCGAAGATGGTGCGGTATCTCGCGTCCATCGCCGGTGCGCAGGACATCAAGATCACGCTCCCATGAACGAAGAGAGGGCCTTTTCCGAATGCCTTGGGTGAACAGCAGCGCTTCAATACGGTTTTCGATACGCAGCCTCTCATGCACTAGATTCTCGCGCTCGCGGTGCGTGCGCTTGGCATCCTCCTCGTCCAGTGTCGGCACGCGCACCATGCTGCAGGCTTGGTGATCACCCCGGAGATAGGCCGCAAGCACGCGCAGCATGCCCTCCGCATCGAGCCGGTCCGTTTTGGCCCGTCGGGCGCGGCGGTTTACGAGAATGCTGGTGGGTTCAAGAACATGGCTGGCGACACCATGTGCCGTCAGCAGACGGTGCAGCCAGAAGCCGTCACGTCCCGCCTCAAAGCAGCAGACGACGCCTATCTGCGGCGCGTCGAGCCGGCGAGCAACACGGGCCCGCAGCGACGAGATCAGAGCCAACAAGGCGGCCGTGTCGCCGCCATCGATCCTATGCAGATGTGGCTTCTCGGCCCCCGGCACGCGGGCGGCGACGAGCCACGTTGATGCACTGAGTTCGATAGCAAGGAGGATGGTAGGATTAACGGTGTCGATCGGTTGCATAGTGGCAGCTCCATCGCTTTGATTCGGGCTACCAAAGTATCGGCTCAGCCCGTCGCCATAGCATCTGGAACCAGACTTCGATAGGAGTTTCCTTTGGTAGATCGGACAGATGGGCACTCAGCGTGCGGGCAAAGTTTTTTTATAAGCTTCGATCGTCTCGGCATCCTGGGCCGGATGACGCGGCCGCGCAGAGATGTGCGAGAAGCCGAGTTCTCTGAGAAGCGTTCCCACGTAGCGCTCGCAATAATCAACGCCGAACCGCTCAGCAATGACGCGCTTAAGATCAATGCGCCGCCAACGGACCACCCCGTCGACTTCCCTGTCAGGGCCTGGTTCGACGATCCTGGCGAGCTCGCCTTTTTGCACTGCCGAAAGACGCGGCACCGGCCCACTCGCCCAGTTGTCCAGCAGCCCATCTGGGCCCGCCGCGTTGAACCGGTGAACCCAGTCGCGCAGGGTTTGGCGGTCCATGCCGCCGATCATGGCAGCCTCGGTACGGCTCATGCCGTCGATAACTGCTGCCAGCGACAGCAATCGCCGGCTCTGGTTGACGTGCTTGGCTTTCTTGGCCAGCTGCCGAAGCTCACCGGCCGTAAAATCCGTCCGCAATCTTACCGCTGATGCCATGGCGCGAATCCTCCTCGCGCCAATGAATCACAAACCGCCCCCCGGACGGAGCCCCAGGAGAGTCAGAAAGCAGAGCCGTTGGTATAATGGGGCACTCCGGTTGGGATTGATGCTGGATTTCCCTTGGGAGGCGAATGAGCAAATGGACAAGATTATAGAAAAAGCTCCCAAAGGCTTACCAATTGAAGACGTACCCGCTGTCGCCAAGCCCGGACCGCGGCCTAAGGGAAAGGTCGGTAGAAACGATCCGTGCCCGTGCGGTAGCGGCCTTAAGTTTAAAAAATGCTGTCTACGGAATTTGAAAAGTTAGACCTGCGCTTCGTCAAGGGTCGCTCCTTAATCAGCCCCTCCAAAAGTCGTTAAATCTTGTCGGCGATAGCTCGCTATAGCGAACGGTGTGCTGAATGTTGCGGTGCCCGAGGTACGCCTGCAGGGCGCGGGTGTCGTGTCCCTTGTTGGCGAGCGCGTAGCCGCAGGCATGCCTGAGCATATGAGGGTGCGCCTTGAAGGCCAGCTTAGCCAGTTCCCCTGCCCGCTCAATCATCCTCGCAAACCCCGCGGTGCTAAATGGTGCCCCGCGCTCCGACGTGAATACGAAGGGGGACTTGGGCTCCTGCTCGCGCTTGAGCCGACGTAAGGCCCTCAATTCATCCCCGAGGATAGGATGGGTACTGGGCGTGCCCTGCTTCACCCGGCGCACATGAAGCGTGCCCGAAGCAAACTCGATCTGGTCCCACCGCAGGTCCACCAGTTCTGAGACGCGCAGGCCATGCCGGTAAGCCACCAGCGTCATCGTGGCGTCCCGGTGGCCCCAGCGGTTCTTCCTGGCTGCATTCATCAGCCGCTCGACCTCGGCCTCGGTCAGGTACTCGCGGGTGCGCAGCTTGCTGTTTGGGAGACGCTTGGGGGTAACTGTTCGATTTACGGTGGCTGGCGTGACCAGCTTCAGGTGCCGTTTGGCCATGACTTGCGGTGCCTCAAAGTGGCTGGTCGTTTACCGGACTAAATAAAATCTGTCACACGCTGCAGTTGTTGAGTTGTGCTCCCTGCGCGCTGGCTCTTCTGAGTCCGCGTGGCTCGTTTGAGCACCAGCACCCCTCAATAACGTTTCCGGTTACACTCCGAGTTCACTCCGAGCCAACCCAACGATGTAATATTGATAATAACTCTACCTATTCCTTAGTTTACTAAGGATACTCAAGGATAGCCAAGGAGCTAAGGGTGACCAAGAGCCGCGCCATAACTCCGGGCGACGCTCGCAGGCGGTCGGCCCGTTATTGCATCCGAGTCCCCATCCGAAATCCTACAGCGACGAGCGATTAGAACGAACGTATGCTGCCACGCATGATTGGGCTGAAGTTCTGGGTCTGATACGCCAATCTCGCGTACCCACGTCGCAAGCCGTTGCCTCGTCTGGGTTGAGCGCGGCTTTTTTAGCTTGAGTGGGTCATCCTCATTAGCATTTGGGTCCGGCGTGTAGAACAGCTGGCCTTTTCTGTGGTTCTCCACAAACTTGAGAAAGCCTTGCTCAATCAAATGCGCGTGCAGGGGCACCGTTCGAGGTTTGTTAGTTTTTACTGTTCCGGCCTCAGGAGTAATGCGGATAGCCGAAACACCCTCCCGTTCAATCACATCACTCTTGCGCAGTTGTGTAATTTCACCAGACCGCGCCCCAGTGTAAGCACATAGCCAGGGCACCCAGCGCTGAGCCGCGCGGAATGGTTTGCTGGTGTCTGTTATTCCAAGCGAAGCTTTGAGGATCTTCCGATATTCATCAGGGAAGAAGGCTTGCGTCTCGCGGCGCTTGCGTTGTTTCCGAACAGTGACCTCGACATCTTTGAATGGATTGTGCGGAATATGCTTGTGCTTCAATCCCCATCTAAACACCGTGCGGCTCGCGCTGATGTAGGTCCTGCGAACTGTGTGGCCCGAACGACCTTTTGTCGCTAGGCTATTGACCCACTCTTGCGCTTCGTCAGCGGTGATCGATGCCGCGCTGCGGTCTTTGAAATACTTAGCCATTGCGTCGAATACATAACGCCAGCTTTCAATAGTGCTTCGTGCAGGTCCGCGTTCGGTAGCCCAGCGCTCGAAAAGCTGCATAGGCGTAAAGCCCGTATCCACGCCTTTGAATTCGGGAAACCGGTCTCGATAGTTGCCACGGCTATAGTCGTTCTGAGCAAATTTTTTTATCCGACGGAATGCAGCTGCAAGATCGTTGTACAGAAGATCGAGAAAGCGCTCGCGGGTTTGATTGTTAAGCACTATTCCCTTCAGCGCTAGGAACTGCGCTGTTTCTCCGACGTCTGCGAGGACTGGCCTAACGGCCCTTCTGAGTTCTTCATTTTCCTTCCAGAGTTCATTGGGGGTCATTTCCTTCCCATTCCTTGTCACCCACAAATTCACGCAAGGCAACCTGAACGATGTCGCAAAGGTCTTCCCATTTCTCTTGGCCAGCGACGGGGTAACGCGCAATGAACCAGTCATACCACTCACCCGCTAACGCACGGACCTGTTGGGGGATGAGAGAAATCCCCTCGCCATTTCGCTGCGCGCGGATGGCGGCAATCCGCGCGTCTGCCTCTGATTGCCACTCGTAGAAGAGGCGCTTCGCCTCGTGTGGCTTTTTACTTGCTGGTGCGAAAAACTTGGCTTCAAAGCGAGCGCCATAGAGGCGCCCATACTCCTCCCTGACATCACTCGGTAGGCGCTTGCGAGCTTTGTGATTGCCCCGGCTGTCTCGAACTAAACTGACCATTCGCAATGCGTGTCTGTGTACGCCCTTGTGTACTCGGGGTGTCTTGAAATCGCTATGTACAGCAGATAGTTGTGAGAAATCAACGTCCGAGGAGGAGCGCTGGTCGGAGTGGCAGGATTTGAACCTGCGACCCCCACGTCCCGAACGTGGTGCGCTACCAGACTGCGCTACACTCCGACTGATGGCCGGTCTTATAACCCCGGCGTCCCTAAACGCAAGCTTGAGAGAGGCGATGACCGCCGAGCCCAGAACGCGGATCTTAAAGGCCGATCGTGAGGCGATCGAGGCAGCAGCGCGCTGTCTTGCCGCCGGCGGGTTGGTCGCCTTTCCAACCGAGACCGTTTACGGGCTTGGCGCCGATGCCGGCAATGGCGAGACCATCGCCCGACTTTATGAAGCAAAGGGTCGTCCCTTCTTCAATCCGTTGATCGCCCACGTTGCGGAAATCAACGCCACCCGACGCGTGGGCGTTTTCACGTCCGCTGCCGAAAAACTCGCGGCGGCATTCTGGCCGGGACCGCTGACACTGGTGTTGGCGAAACAGCCGGATAGTGGCGTAGCCGATCTCGCCCTCGCCGGTCTCGACACGGTAGCGGTGCGCGTGCCGGCACACCCGGTGGCGCGCGACCTGCTCAAAACGTTCGGCGGACCGGTGGTGGCGCCATCAGCAAACCGTTCTGGTCATGTTTCACCAACGAGCGCTACTCACGTACTCGCTGATCTGCGTGGCCGCATCGATCTGATCATCGATGCCGGTCCCTGCACCGTTGGGGTGGAGTCGACAATCGTGTCTTGCGTCGACCAGCCGGCCTTGCTGCGACCCGGCGGCATTCCCCGCGAAGCGATTGAGCGCATTCTCGGCGGCGCCCTGGCGATAACTTCTGTCGCCGAAGACGTGCCCGTTGCGCCTGGCATGTTGACATCGCACTACGCGCCGAAGGCTGCGCTGCGCCTTGATGCAGACACCGCTCAACCGGGTGAAGCGCTGCTCGCCTTCGGGCCTGCGCCGGCGTCCTCCGGCGCAATGTTCAATCTGTCGCCGCGCGGCGACCTGATCGAGGCGGCGGCCAACCTCTTCTCACATTTGCGCGCGCTGGACGCTTCCGGTGCGACGCGCATCGCGGTAATGAAGGTGCCGCACAACGGCCTGGGCGAGGCGATCAACGATCGTCTCAAGCGGGCCGCGGCACCGAGACGGTAGAATGAACGAACAGCTTCGCCGTGCGCCTTCGCCCGACTTGCTGCCGCGCTTTGCGGCTATTGTCGGCGATAAATATGCGATCACCGATCCGGCTGCTCTCGAACCTTTCCTGATCGAAGGCCGAGGCATCTATCATGGCCGCACATCGATGCTGCTGCGGCCAGGTTCAGTCGGTGAAGTTCAAGCTATCCTGAAACTTGCCAACGAGACCAAGACCCCGCTGGTGCCACAAGGCGGAAATACCGGGCTGGTCGGCGGTCAAATTCCATTCGACGGCGAACTGATCCTCTCGCTCACGCGGCTCGACAAGATCCACGAAGTCGACACTGCATCGAACACCATGACCTGCGAAGCCGGCGTTGTGCTTGCGAAAGCGCAGGACGCAGCGGCCTCCGTCGATCGCTTGTTTCCGCTGTCTCTCGGCGCCGAAGGCAGTTGCACCATCGGCGGAAACCTCTCGACCAATGCCGGCGGAACCGGTGCAGTGGCCTATGGCATCGCACGCGATCTCGTGCTTGGGCTCGAGGTCGTGCTGGCTGACGGCCGCGTCATGAACCTCCTGTCGAAGCTGAAAAAGAACAATACCGGCTATGATCTGCGTCACGTCTTCGTCGGCGCCGAAGGTACGCTCGGCATCATCACCGCTGCGGTGGTGAAAATGTTCCCGCGCCCGCGTGCGGTCGAAACCGCCTTCGTCGGCGTGCCCTCTCCCGCCGCCGCGGTAAAGCTTCTTAATCTGACGCAGGCGCGTGTTGGCGGCACGGTCACCAGCTTCGAATTGATCGTGCGTGACGTGATCGAATTCGCCATCAAGCACGGCCACGGCGTGCGTGACCCGCTCGCGGCCAAGCACCCTTGGTATGTGCTGTTGGAAGTGTCATCGCAGCATGGCGAGGGCTTACGCGAGAGCGTGGAGCAATTGCTTGCCGACGCGAGTGCACAAGGCCTCGTCGAGGACGCGACTGTTGCTGCCAGCCTCGATCAGGCGAAGGCATTCTGGCATCTGCGCCATATATTACCGGAGGCGCAGAAGCCGGAGGGCGGATCGATCAAGGCCGATGTTTCAGTGCCGGTCGCGGCGATCCCGGATTTTCTCAAGGAGGCAACCGCGGCAGCCAAGGCGATTGTTCCGGGCTGCCGGCCCGTGCCTTTCGGCCATCTTGGCGATGGCAATGTTCATTTCAACGTCAGCGAGCCAGTTGGCGCCGACTCCGCGCAGTTTCTCGCGCGCTGGGGTGAGATCAACGACGCCGTCAACAAAATCGTTTTGAAGTACAACGGCTCGATCTCGGCCGAGCATGGCATCGGCAAGCTCAAGCGTGACTCGCTGGCGAAAATGAAGGATCCCGTCGCACTCGAACTGATGCGCGGTTTGAAGCGTATGCTCGATCCCAACGGTATCCTCAATCCGGGCAAGCTGCTTTAGCGGACATCAGAATAGCGGCGCCTGCCCATTGTTCGTTTTTTGCGCTTGGTACGCGGCGTGTCAGCCTGCGGAGCCGCCTCAGCCTGGGCAGGCGCCGTATACCGTTCGACCAATCCCGGATTATCGTTGGCAGTATGATTGACCGCCGCTGAAACCTCATAAGTGTCGAGCAGATTCTCGGAAGCCGGCGAGATGAGCGCGCCAGCGGTTTGCGGATCGATGTTTGCGCAGTCGAGCCACAGGTTGAAGGCTTCTAACGGTACGATCACCGGCATCCGCTCATGGATGTCGGCAAGTGTGCGATTGGCGCGCGTCGTGACAATGGCCGCGGTTTCCAGCTCCTCACCATTGGGGCCGGTCCAGGTCTCCCACAGGCCGGCCAAAGCGAGCGGCTGGCCCGATTTCGCGCGTACGTAATACGCTGCTTGCGTGTCCCGATCGCTTTCCACTCGTAAAAGCCGTCGGCCGGAACCAGGCAACGTCGCCGTTTCATCGCCGCGCTGAAAGCGGGCTTGTCTATAACCGACTCCCCGCGTGCGTTGATCAGCAAGGTGAAGCTTTTGAGGTCCTTCACCCAGGACGGCAGCAGCCCCCAGCGCACCAGCGCAAACCGACGCTTGCCGTCCATCAGGCGTACGATGGCAATGGCCTGCGTCGGCGCGACATTGTAGCGCGGCGGGAAATTTGGCTGCTCAGGATAGCCGAACAGCGCCCGGATCGCTTCTGGGGCAGAAGTCACCGCATAACGGCCGCACATTATCCAACCCTCAATTGTTTCCACCAGCTCTCGGTAGAGCGCCGGTGCCTCTATATCCCACCCTTTCGTGGCCTGGCTGCCGCCGCCACTGCGCGCACGTCTCGTATTAGCGCCGGTTTGAAAATTAAGCCGACCATCGCCATCTGTTATGCATGAGCGAAGAATTTGACCCAGCCGACTATTCGTTCGTCGTAAAGAGACGAGGAAATCCGCCTAAGCCATGGCGGTGGGAGATCTACTGTGCCGGTAAAGCTGTGCCGATAGAGCGCTCGCCCGCCTTTTTTGAAAGCATGGCAGAGGCAACAAAAGAGGGGAAAAAGGCCCTCGCGCACCTGTTGGCCAAACAGGCGGCGTGACCAATCAATTATACCGCGTTTTTGTGATGGCCAACACTGCGGGATCGGATTGGTGCCCCTATTCTGACAATCGCCGAGAATGCAGAGAAGGGGAATAGCCATGAAAACTGAACAAGATATAGCTCCCCTGATCGAGCTATTGAAAATGGCGGCGGAACAATGGCCGAGTTCCGAAGGCGGTGAGGTTTCGCAAAGCGAATTGTTCCGTCGCGATCAAGCCTTACTCAAAATGTGGCCTGAGGCCTGCCGACGCGTTGGACTGGAAGAACGTGAATTTCCGCGCGGGGTCATCAAACGCTGGCAACATGAAATGGGTGGGGGTCGGCCAAACTGAGGTAGTCAGCCCCGACGCGGTGGCCGGGACCTCTATGTGCCGTCTTGAATGTACTGCAAGGCCAGCTCGCAGATTGTAGATCTGGAGTGTCCGGCGCTGAGCCGGATGAGACAATTCAAATCTACCGGGCAAGGATAGCGGTAGCGGGTGAATGATCGGGGGCAATTCAATACCGTTGCGGTAATACCCCACAGGAAACTCCGAGATCGTGAGCGTCGCATCGGATGTTCGGGACCGCCACCGAGCGCTTCATGTAGCGAAACTAGCCTTCGACCATCTTCTCGGTGGTTTCCATTTTTCAGCCCTGTCCGGTCAAATCACACGCAAGAAAAAAAGCAGGGCAAAAATTATGGCTGCAAAAAACAAAAATACGGGCGCCCATAACGATGGGATGTCGCGGACGTCTCTCATGATTCCCGATGTCAACCGAACCATCCCAAAACAAAC
>JBARNC010000252.1:0-1996 GCA_049802775.1 Pseudolabrys sp.
GCGCTTAGTGGTGAGCACGCTGTAGTCACGCGGGTGCGGGATATCGATGTCGAGGATCTTCTTCGGCTTGCACGGCCGCGTTGTCATGATCACCACACGGTGTCCGAGGAAAATCGCTTCCTCAAGATCGTGTGTGATGAAAAAAATTGTTACGCGATTTTTGTAGAAGATCTCCAGTAGCGCCTCGTGCATCACTGATTTAGTCAGCGAGTCGAGTGCACGGTAAGGTTCGTCGAGCAGCAGGATCTTTGGGTCGGTCATCAGCGCGCGCACGATCTCGACGCGGCGGCGCACGCCCGAGGAAATTTCGCCCGGAAAGTTGCCTTCAATGCCACGCAAGCCCGCATCTGCCATCATCTCGCGCGCTTTTTCGAAAGCCTCCTTGCGCGTCATGGAACCCTGCATGATCGGGCCAAACGCCACGTTCTCGATATTTGTTTTCCAAGGGAACAGCGCACCATTCTGGAACACGACGATGCGATCTGGTCCGGGCGCGGCCTTGAGCTTGCCGGGGCCACAAAGCATCTCGTTGTCAAGATAGATGCTGCCTGACGACAGGCTATGGAAACCCGCGATGGCGT
The DNA here is from genome assembly GCA_049802775.1 of Pseudolabrys sp. GTDB lineage: Bacteria > Pseudomonadota > Alphaproteobacteria > Rhizobiales > Xanthobacteraceae > Pseudolabrys. The sequence goes on from JBARNC010000252.1 coordinate 582, forward strand.
TGAGCAGCGTTGTCTTGCCGCAACCCGACGGACCGACCACGACCGTAATCTTGCCGGGTGGCACGTCGAAGGTGCAGTGATCGACGGCGAGAACGCCTGCTTCTTGAGTTCCGTACATCTTCACCGCGTCAATGATGCGCACGCCGCCCTTGCGGCCTGTCTGCGCGGCCATGCCTGCAATCGGCATTTGAGCCCTCGTGTACATGGGCTGCGTGCTCACCTGTCGCCTCCCAACGCAAGCTCACGTGTTCGCCATTGCATCATATAGTCGCCGAGCAGTCGGATCGCGCCGCTGGTGACATAGCCGACGATACCGAGCGTACCCATGCCAATGATGATCGTGGGGTAGCGCACCATCGTATAGGACGTGTTGATGACGTATCCGAGACCATATTGGCCGGACACCATCTCGCCGGCTACCAGCGAGAACCAAGCGACGCCGACGGAGATTTGCAAACCGGTAAAGATGAAGGGCAGTGCACCGGGCACGATGATGTGGCGGAACACCTGCCAGTGTTTGGCTCCGAGACAGCTGGCGGCGCGAATGTACGAGACGTCGATCGATTCAACACCAAGCATGGTGTTGAGGGCCGTCGCGTAGAACGACGCCAGGAAGGTGAGGAAGATCACCGGCGTCTCGTTGCCTTGAAACATTACGATGGCGAGCGGCACCCAGGCGAGCGGCGGCACCGGTCGCAGCAGTTCGAACACCGGGAAGACGTATTGCTTGAAGCGCCTCGACCAACCGAGGAACAGGCCGAGCGGAACGCCGATCACGGTGGCAAGGAAGAAGGCAATGGCGATACGGCGCGTGCTGACCCAGATGTGGAGGTAATACTCCTCCATGAAGATCGAGAGGCCGTAGGTCGGGTTCCTGCTGAGCCACTCGGAGACGACCGCGGTCAGGCCGGGCATCTCGGCGAAGCGTGGCAGCTTCCAGACCTCAACGGACAGGTACCAGAAGCCGAGGAACAACGCGAAGCCGATGAACATCAAATAAGGCCGGGGGCTTTGCAGCCAAAGCAACACGCGATGCAACGTCAACGCGAGTATGGAAACGTCGCCGTCTGCGCTCCCCCGCGCCGCAGGGATGCCGCGGGGATGGCTCAATTCTGTTTCACTCATTGCGTGACTTTTTGCGTCAGCTTTCTTGGTATGCGCCGTAGCGGCTCCGCGCCCGCTCGGGGCGCCGAGCCATCCGTCGTCAATTTCCGGCGTAGGCCGAGTCCGGTTGCGCCTTCACCTGGCCGATCGGGGCCGTGAGCCCTCGCGCCTTGAGAATATCCGCGGTGAATTGCGGTTGGACCGCTTCCGGACGGATCTCTGTCGGGATGCTCTTGATCTCCACGAGGAAGGTGGAGGCTTTCTTTATGAGATCGAGCGCTTCCGGTGTGAAGCCATAGGCGAGATTGATG
>JBARNC010000253.1:0-12848 GCA_049802775.1 Pseudolabrys sp.
CCCGGGATTACTTTTGCCCAGCAACTAATGCCTGGCCTAAGCCTCCACCCTGATAAGCCGCCACTGACTCCGGAGGAGCAAGAAAGACGAAAGGCCGTCGCCGACGCATATAAATCAGCAATTAAGAAACTCCCCGACAAGAAAAAAACTGCGGACGATCCCTGGGGAAATATTCGTTCGACTACGACGACGTCGTAGTCGCAGTCGGCGCTGGCTAATTTGCCATTACGTTCTTTGCCGGTATTTGTCGCCTTGCGCTAGGGCACGACCCCAAAGCCTGCGCAGATGCAGCCAGCCAAGCAAACTGCACAGAGAGCCGAAAAGACCAAACCCATGATTTCAATGCCGACCATGCACGACCTCAATGTGGGTACGTCAAAGACATCAGTTCACCCAGCTCATAAGGGCGATTTAAGCCCCGGCTAGCAGGCTGCGAACATTCGAAATGATGCAATTCGATCCCTTCCTCGTCGGAAATATCTTCAAAGAGATATCCAACGTAGGCAGCTATACGGCCCAACGTGTCGGAGGTGGCGGCCTGGACGGTGCTGGTCGTCATCGTCGTCTCCTGAAGCTTTGCCCACATGGCCTAGTCAGTATGAGATTAGCGGAGATTTCATTGGCCGCTGTTGGCCATCACAAAAAAGCTGATTGTTAGCCGGCGCCTGCGATCAATGTCTGCAATTGGGAGTAAAGCAGACATGCCAATCGTCCTGATATATGTCTCGCTTCCGAGCCATGAGTCCGCCCTCAAGGCACCGTGAGCGCCGGTCTCAGCGTTGTGGACCGCACAGGCTTAGTTCGCGCTCCGCGCGAAAAATATTGCTGTAGAGATTGGCGATCCACTGCCGTCCGCTCGACGTGACATTGAGGTAGCGGATCGCACTCTGGATATGTGGCGATACGTTACTCCAATAGAACTGCGGATAGAGATCGGTGAGATCGGCCGGCGATGCATAACCGAGTTGCTTGTTCATCCCGACTTCTTCGAATTCGTAATAAAGCGCATTAGCTTTGCGCAAATAATGCGGATCGCCGAGCTGGCCGATGAGATCGGCGGCGCGTACCAGCATGCCGTCTTCGCTGTAGCTATCGCCGGCACCATGCGGTGGCGGAAAGCGTGTGAACTCGATGGCATTGGCGATACGCGTGGCGTCGAACAATTTGACCTTGCCCATGCGATCCATCACGAACAGCTTTGACCGGTCGACGTGATACGGCATTAGCGCGGCGTCGGACGACCCACGCGGCAGCTTGGCCTTGTTGCCTTTGGCATCAACAATGTAGCCGTCGGCGCTATCGCCTTTAAGAATGCCACGAACGTAACCGATGTCATGAAGCAGACAGGCGACTATGAGGTGCGCAAAATCGCTGGCATTTGTCTCAGTTAGGAGCCTTCGTCCCTTCAAAATATCGTAGCCGACGAGCGTTACGAGCATCGTATGCTCGACGTTGTGAAAGAGCGCGTCACTGTTGCCGATACAGTCGAGAGCAAGTCGGGCAGCCGACTGGACGAGTTCTATTAAACCCGCGTCCGTCGAGCCAAACCGGCGACCCATGCGCTCGGCAAGATGAGACCCCAAGGCCTCCGCCGCCAGTTCGGGAATGGTAATCATGGCCCCCTCCCGTAGTTGTTCTAACCTCAATCGTGACGCTTAGTTTCGCAATTTACAACATGACGTCGGGATTTTTTGTGCTAGTCCGTCCGTATTCAACGCAAGGCCGCTTTTGGGGCTGAAATTGCCGTCGACGCCCGCGACTACGAATGCCAGCAGTGCTGAATGAATGTCCGCTTGTGACACAAAACGGACGTTCCGGAGCCGGCGATCAATGTCCGTTATTGGGGGGTCGCAATACGGCCAAGCCACGGCCAGCAATCGAACGCCAGGTGCCAGCTCTGCGTGAATAGCGCTATTTGTGCCTGTGTTTCGACGTACATACGCGCGCCTGCGATCGGCGCGGCAATGACCTGATCGTCGTCGCAGTGGTTCCACGCGCAGGAATGTCTTGGCCTCGTCGAGCGACAACGGCGCGACGGCAAGGCCTGTCAGTAAAATCGAAGTCATGTGCTATCCTCCGCGGGCATGTCTCGCGTTCTTTCCGTCATTGTTTTCTTTATGTTCGGCGCGCCCGTTTTGGCCCTTACCGGCAATGCGCCGCCGGCAGTTGGATGGGCGGCGCGGCCGATTGTTATGATTGTCGATGCGCGCGACGATCTCTGCACCGGCACCGCGCTGGCGCGTGACCTGGTGCTCACAGCCGCCCACTGCGTCACCCGGCCGGTCGACTACACCATCAAGCCCTACCAGACCGGCGTGCCGATCCCGGTACGCGTAATCGTGCGCCACCCGCGCTTTGACCACGCGAGTTATGCCGCAAGCCGCGCTACCGCCGACATCGCATTGCTCAAGCTTGCCGCGCCGTTGCCGGATGTCGTGCTGCCGGCAACGCTGGCAGCGCCCCGCCGCGTCGCCGTTGGCGAGACCCTCATCATTGCCGGATTCGGTGTTACGGTTGCAGGGACGGCGCGCGGTCTCGGGTTGCCGCGGATGGCGACGCTGACGGTGACCGGCAATCCTGGCACACTTCAGATCCGGCTCCACGATATCGCAACCCAGAATCAGCGCATCGGCCTCGGTGGCTGCACCGGAGATTCCGGCGCACCTGTGTTCGACGGCGATGGCCCGCTGATCATCGGCGTGGTGAGCTGGTCGACGGCGCCGGGCGACCGAGAAGGCTGCGGTGGCCTCACCGGCGTTACGCCGCTGCTGCTTTACCGTGACTGGATCATCGACACCGCGCGTAAATTCAATTCGCCGATTGCGCCTTAGCGCTATGCGGCAGCAAACCGTTAACGGGCCATTGCGCATGTCGGGACGACACCAATGGCGCTCCACGGCAGGAATAAAGCCCTTGGAGATAGCGGCTTTCTTTTCAAGAGGCAACGCCGGTTCGGTGATCCCAACCAGGCGAGATAATCTCGCGGGACCTTGGTGAAAAATATATTTAATTCCATCGCAGTTTTGCAGTGACTGCAAGGAACTCTTGTTAACGGCACGACGGTAACGTGTTGTTGTATCGGGCCACATGGAGTGCGTCGGATGTCCAGGGTTTGGGCGTTCCTCAAGGATCAGTCGGGGACGAGCATGATCGCGGTTGGGCCTTCGATAACGGAGAGGCCGCCATCGGAGTGTCCTATGAGCAGGCTTGTCTTGCATTTCTTGAACGCGGCACTCCGCGACAACTTCAATCGAATATGCTTTGATTGCCGCCGGGATTTCTATTTTCGTTATCGGGGCCGTCAATTCAGTTGGCGCGCAATTGACCGCAAATTTCTATGGACCGATCTCTGCCGCACTCTAGTAGCAGTTCTGTTGCCTACTAAGGCCGCTCGGCAAAGTCGGCGGTCATGCTCGGCGATACCGGTTTATTTTCCATCCACGAACTCATCGGGTGCTATGAGTGACAATACCAGTAGTAGCGCCGCCCTAACCGGTCCGTTTTCGCATACGTACTAAACTGGCTGTGAAGCAATTTTTGCCTATTGGCACTGTCATATTCTTGCTTGGAAACGGCGACGCACCCCTCCCGAGGGGGCTGCTCCGCATTCACTGATGGAGAGGGAAATGCAATCAGCATCAACCCAATCGCGCACGTACAAGCTCCGATAAGAGCGATGAGGTTTTTCCGCTTCATCCGATGGCCCTACCTCTTTGCTTTTACTTATAAGGAACTAGCCAAATGCCGGAGGTCGACGGACCTGCCATTATTCGAGACGCAATCAAGGCAGCGGCACTAGCTCCACCGGAAAGCTCTTCATATGCTCAGGTAGTGCGACATGAAGACCGCTGACCGAAATTACATTATGGAATTGCGTCTTTTGCGTTTCCGTCTCGGCAACAGTCTTGTTCGGTGAGGCCGTCACGTTGATGAAGATGCTGCCTAGCACCAGCGCGATATTGATTACTCTGCGCATGTGAGCCTCCTGTACAGGAGCCCCGGCCCGTCAAATATTTGCGCTGATCGCACGAAACGTTTGTGGGACAGCTCACACAGCAACTATTTTTTTTGCCTCGCGCCTGGTGGTATCGATATGCCACCCCATCGAAGTGAAGCGCGGTCATAGACGGCGCGATGATGGTGGTAGTGCGACAAAACCCAAGGATAGCGTCGGTCCAATCTGCTGGTCGGTGCCCAGCGGCCTCAAGCAACCAGTGTTCAGCTCAGAGCGAGTGATGTTCCAGTTTATGAGAGATTCGGCAAGCGGCGCTCGGGCGACGCCAATCCACTCTTTAGCGATCAATTTATCTCGTGCTGCCCTTTCTACACTTACTGGTGTCACGTCATGGTGCGTGGCTGGTAGCACGAAGGTTTTCTTTGTTTTAAATCTAAATAACTTGATGAGCGGATAATACACCAAAAAAATATAGCGTGATCGCGCACCACACCAGACCTGCAATGGTTAGAGTGCCTACCAGTGACCCGACAAACGCACCTAAATATTTTAACAAAAAGCTATTCATCGGCCAAAGCACGCCCGTAGCGACGCCAAAAGCGACGATTGCCAGCAACGTGAGCACGCGGGATATTGTTGATACCGATTGGTGGAGCTTCATGCCTGAACTACCCAGCCATCGCCCAACCTGCCGAACCGCGTACACAGGCCAATGCATCGGATCATCCTCAACACATTAGGCAACACCCGCGCTGCAACGAAGGCCTTGCTTGCAAACCCCGTGGTAGGTGGGGAATGTGAGGCGGCGCGTACGGTGCGTTAACGGCGTGAAAATACGCCGTGCCAAAACCAACTGACACAATACCCCGACACCGTTCGCGTAATACGGTTAACTAAAGCGCGTGATGGTGCTCAGCTAGAGATGATTTGCACTACGCATTTGTCAGCGCGATGTCCGCTTTATCCCCGAAGGCGGACATTCGATATTCGGTCCTGTTACCACAATGAAGAGGCCGCCAACGGACGCGGCATCGCGACTAATCTTTACGAGGAATAATGTTTCTACATACCCTCGACAACAAACGATCGCGACTTCGTTGTTTTGATGCGGATTGTAGCAGCCTCTTTAATATTATCGTTATAGGCTTTTGCTTTCGCTACGTTATCGAAAGCAATGATGACAAAACGCTCTGGCGCAGTTCCATCGAGGACGGTTGCATTTTCTGTGCGCACGAGGTAGCGGCCATCTGCGTCTTTAACTTCCACGACGTTAGATGGATCCATTTTAAGAAAAGCCTTGAAGCCGTCGGCATCGGATATTTCGTTAATCTCAATCACAAGATAAACCGGCGGCTTGGATTGAGCGTGTAGACCCCGAATTGCAGCGGACCCAAGTCCCAATCCGGTGGCAACCGCCAACGCTACCGCGTACTGAATTTTCATAGTTTCCTCCGATGTGCCCAGTAAGAGATTGGCGCACTACTCAAGCTACGCAAAAAGGCCACTCCAATAGCGTGCATTCATTACCGCGAGCGCCATTTAGATCAGAAGCAGTGCTTGCTCGGATCGCCGAATAAACACTGACAGCAAGGATCGTTTTGATCTGCATGACACCCTCCCATTTTCTTATGTGCAAATTCGTTCAAGCGTTTCACCCGATATTCTCCGGATAACCTCTAGAACGGTGTGAACGTTAGCAGACGGTGCGATTTTGGCGAATCCATAAGGTGCGCTTATGCCGCTTATCGGTCATTAGGTTGCGGCGCATTCGTGATATCCGCTCATCCCAAGATACGGACCTGTCCTTAGCAGCCGCGGCAAATACCTTCGATCACCTGTTTTAAATGTTGCTCCTTGCGCTCGTCCTCAGCGCGTTCTTTTTCCCATTTCTGCGGTGAACCGACGTTTGGGGCGATCGAGTTTATCGTATCCTGCGGATTCGTGGCCGCCGTAGTAGCAGGCTTTGGTGCTGGCGGCTTTGGCTTCTTGGCTTCCGATATTACGTTGGCGGTCAGGGTGCGTTGAGCTGTCGTTGTTGTAACATTATCGCGCGTTTCGAACGCCGGAAGAACATTATCTTGCGTTTCGAATACCGGAATGTGTGCTGCACAACCGGCTAAAAAACCCGCAAAGATTAGAAACACCAGAACTCGCAAAATACCCATTTCACCCTAGCTTGGCGGATTCTCTGCACTGAGGAAAAAAGATCACTGCATCGGCGTGATCTAAGCATAAAAGGCCAGTGTGCAGCTACCCGTGCAACCCCGTGCAGCTTACCGTGTACTGCGGTCAACCTCCGCTTTACCCCAATAGCGGACATTCGCGGGCGCGGTCAAAATGTCTGCTAAGTGCCAAAAGCGGATATCGTGAACGTCTGCACGGCCTTCAATCCTGTCCTTAAGCGGCATCAGGGAAGACGGGTTATTCTTCCCTGTCTCGCTAGGACCCTCTGCTCCCGATTTAAGATTCGCATGGCCCTTTAAGCTGGCGAAATACGGCACGCCGATATACTTCGTCACGGCGACGCCAATCCAGTTGTGGGCGGGAGCGATGCACCGATTGCGCGGGCTATCGGTCTGAGAGTGGCATCAGCCCGGCCTTCAAGATCACCGGCGCCGCCTCGGGCGATGCGAGGAAGCGGATCAACGCACTGGCCGCCTCTGGCTGCTGGACCGCACTGGTGAGCGCACCCGCGAAGAAAGTCATTGGTTGGACCTCGGCGGGAATCGTGCCGACGAAGGTAATTCCAGGGACGCGTATCAGCTCGCTGACCTGTTGGAAACCGATCTCCGCCTCGCCACGCGCGACAACCGCAGCCACCGGCTCGCCGGACGGAGGCCCTCGTACCTTTCGGCTCTTGCCCGCAACCTGGTCTGCGACGCCGAGCTTGGGAAACAGCGTGGTCGATAGATAGGTGCCGCTACCGCTGTCCGAGTATGCGATAGACTTTGTCGCTAGTAGGGTGCTCCGGAGTGCCTCGACGCTGCCGATGTCCGGCTTTGCAGCCCCGGCGCGCACTACCATGCCGATCAGCGAGCGAGCGAGCTCGATCTTGCTGTCGGCGCGCACCAGTCCTCGCCTGCCTAGCTCGTCGGCGGCCCCTCCATCCAGGATCACAACATCCGCGGCCTCGCCTCGCGCAAGCCGGGTCGGAATCGCCTCCGGAGAGTCACCCATTGATGGGCCGCGCGTCGTGACCAAGCGGTGGCCGCTCGCGCGCTCGAAAGCCGGGCCCAGCTCAGAATAGACCCCATAAAAGCCGGCCGAGATCATCACATGCACATCTGCGGCAGATGCTGCCCCCACCGTCAACAGAGCGGCCACACCAAGCATGGATAACCATCGAGCGAGCGACCTTGTTTTCATAAGGCTCTTCCTGCCGCGGCGAGGTACATCAATTAACGGAAGCGCAAGCAGTTCCATCTCGCAAGTGTCATTTGCAATAACTGTCAGGTCAGCCCGGATGAATACTTGTTGACTGGTGAAGCAAGGCCAGATGCACGCTTTGGGTCATTAGCGGACCGCGCGGTGTCCGGTCTTTAGATTGATGACAAGTGCCAATTTCTGAAAGGTAACCAGAGATTAATCGCGCGGGACCGGCGACGGCCGCTTTTCGAGGTCCTTGACAAAACGTGGGAGCAAAAAGAACGCAAACGCCGGCGCTAAGTCGTCGAAAGGCGCTCGCCCGGCCGCTTTCTACTGCCGAAGCTCAGCGACCTCCTCTGCGGCATGCACTAACCGCTAGCGCGCGCCGGCCGGCGCCGTTCGTGGAACCACGGGCGGTACTTCGTCATCTTTTCGCGCTGCGCCCCCGGCGCAAACCGCTTACATGTCGATCCCTCGTCGCTCTTGTCCGATGCGCCCCACCGCAGCTCAACGCAGTCGTTCACGTTGTACGCCATCTCGAGAGCGCCTGCGCGGTCGAGCACGTCCTTGAGCGCGAGTGTCCACACGGAGCCATCGCTGCGCGTATACGAAAACTTGCGGGTCGAAAGCTCCGACGCGAGCACGCTCTGCAATTCGGCCTTCACGTCCGCGACGCTCTTCTCCTTCGGCATCGCGTACCGCTCGGGCCGTCGCGCAACACGATCAGGAAATCCGCGCACCACATCAATCGCGATCAGTAGACGCAAATCGCGCGCCGGCGTCGCGAAATCTTCCCACGCCCCGGTCGTCTCGAAGATCGCCGCGCCGTCCGGCATGTCGGCGGTACCGCGCCCGCCGTTCTGAAACTTCCGCCCGTTTTCGACCGACGTCACACGCGCCTTTACTTGCTCGTCGAGCGCCGTGATCGCCTCCTTCATCGCGCGCAAAGGGTCGAGCGGCGCCGGCGACATCACGTCATCCATTCGATCGTAGAAGGCTTCGATCCCCAGCTTCGACTGATCGAGCGAATAATCGGCATACTGCGGATTTTTCGCGATTTCGTCGTTGCTCAGCCGCCGCAAGACACCGTTGTTCTCGCGCTCGATCGGCCGGAAGCGCTTGAAGCCGGGGCTGCCAAGCGCGGGATCCTGCGCAAACAGGAAATTGCCACGCCAAAAACGCTTTCGTGCGACCGTGCCGTCGGGCTGCGCGTCCACGGCGAGCAAGACGCCCGCCGCGCCCTCCGACTGCGGCACGCGCCGCGCGAGCACCAAAATGTGCCCGTAGGGATCGGCGTACACGGTCCCAGGGCGCAGCGTCTCTTGCGTCAGTGGCACGGGATAATAATCGGTATTGTTGTCGCTCGCCGCCGTTCGCCCGGATCCGGAATGGACGGCGTCGGCGGCGGTCCGCAAATATTGGCCGAACGAGGCTGCAAGCCCCGAATGCTTCGCTGCAGATCCGCTCGACGTGGTTTTCTGTTCGGAGGAGCGAGCTGCCTCAAGATTCTGAATGCTGAACCACTGGAAGCACTTCGGCGGCTGGCCGCCGCCGCCGCGCGAGCATTTCGCGTACCCGAACGGCAGTCCCATCTTGAACGCGAAATACGCGCGCAAGAAGTACGGAAGGTCCGCGCAGTCGGGGCGAATGATGAGCCCTATCTCGTCTTCACGGAGACCGAGATGATTGAACAGGATGTTGCGCGATCGATCGCGCAGCACCTCATGCAGCGCCGGCCATGAAGGCGACGCGTCGAGCGGCGCGTCAAAGAGTTTCTCGATCCAGGCAGAATACAAATTTTCTGTCGCGCGATTCCATGTATTGCGCAAAGGCCAGACGCTCCCCGTTGCCGCACCCGGCCGCGGCGGCTCGTCATCGCGTACGGCGATTTCACGCGTGATCGTGCTGCACTCGGCTACCGCGCGGGCGCGCACGAGCGTCGCGCGCCATGTCCCCGCGGCCGGCGACGCGACCTCGGCAAACCAGAAATACGGAGGCCCGCCGTGCTGCTGACGCGATTTGGCCGCGACGCGTCCATCGGGTGCGATCAGCGAAAGTTCGCCCTCGAGCGGACTCTCCACGGCGAAGACTACGCGCAAAGGCACGCCCTTCCACGGCGTAACCGGCGAGGGCAAGACCGCGAGCTCGCCCGCATCTGCGCAGCTGCCGGATGGACCTTTGGCCTGTGAGTCCACGACTGAGAAAAGGAGAACGAAAAATGCACCCGTGATCAGCAATGATGCGGTCACAGCGGCAGCAAACTGGCGTGCAACAAACAATTAAGTCTCCTTCCTAGAGTGCTTCCCTTGACCGCGCCCCCTGCAGCCAAGGCCGGATTGCAGGATACCAAATTGGCGGGGATCAGTCAGCGGGTATGAAAGCGATTTTGCAACCAGCCTACCATTCGCCACGGCCATTTATGTCCGAGATGGGCCATTGTCAGACTTCACAACAAATCCGATCAGTGTTCCCTGTTTCCTCAAAAGCGGGCATTAGCTAAGTGCGAAAAAGCAGCCGTCAGTTTGCCCCCAAGGGTTACGACAAGACATCGTATCCGCTTAAACTGGACCTCTGGAAAGGCCTGGGAGCCGTTCATGGATGGGTTGGTAGCAGCCAATGTCCATTTTGGGCCAAAAGCGGACATGATGACAAGTCCGCGCCCCAGGGTACCATTACGGAGTGTTTGATTTTTTCAGACGTTCGGGAAAGTTCGTTCCCGTGAACACGAACGATATTGGATGTCAGATAGGCGGCGGGATCAGCGCCGCGAGCGCGCGGGTGCGGATTTCGGCTCAACAAACTTACCAATACCCTCTTCGATATGGCGCGCCTCGTTCCGCTCCTCGTGTGCGCTGCTGGCGAAATTGGCGCTCATTTCGTTATCCCCGCGCTGCTTTGCTTCATCGGCAAGAGCGTCATACTGGGCCGCTCGATCCCGACATTCAGCCGCCCGCTGCATCGCCTCGGTACGCTTTTTAGATTCGTCGGTCATCGCCGTCGCTCCTCTCTTCACGCGAGTTCAGCTTGGCCTTTTCGTATCTTCCGGGTAGCAGCTTTGATTTTGTGCCACGCCACTTCGGCGTTATGAGCCATAGCCACATTCTACCTCTAAATTGCTCTTCTTTCGAATAGGCTGATTCAAGACTTTGCTTTGCAGCCACAGGTCAGCATATCTCGCAATTGTATCTACCTCCGGCTGCTCAACCACGTCGATGTCCAGATCCGCCAAATAGCTGAACTGGTCGAGAATCATGCCGGCAGGTGGCACCCAATTGCCGTTATCTTTTTTGGGCTGATCATTGGGCTCATGCGAACAATACGGCTGTGGGCAGGCGCACAAACGCCTTTGTTGCCGCCCGTCATCACACGAGCGAAGAAGCTCGCAATATCCGGCGGGTCAACGCGTATCGAAGTCGATAGCCTGCAAGACGGTCAGTAACGATTTCGCCGACCATAACCGAGATGCTGCCCAGGCCTATGCAGCGTTCTCAATTTTGACGATAATAAAAATGGAAGGGCCTTTGATTAGGCGCTGGCCAACGAAGAGAGCACTGCCATGCGCGATACGACCTTTGGACTCGACAAAACCGAAGAACGGATGCTCGCGCACGAAGTCTCCGACGAGGCGCTGGAAAGTGCCGCGTGCACGGCGAGCGACAAAGCGGGAAACTACACGCTTTATTTCTGCACTGCTTTGGATCTCTGCCCAGGTCCGTAAAACGGAAGACATGGCCGTGGACATGCTGGCCCAATCCCAATATTATTTTCGGGTCAACGATGCCGTTTTTCTCGCGGATCGAAATCGTTAGACCAATCTGCATATACCGTAGCGGCCGTGCAGAGTTTCACACGAGCATCCTTAAAGAGGCAAATGTCCACTTTGGGTCAAAAGCGGCGTGACGCCATTTAATTGTGATGTCCGCTTTACACCCGAAAGCGGCCGGCATTGCTCGATCCATGATGGCTTAAGTTTCGCTTATGACCTTTTCGATCCGGCGATCTGGAACCAGCCAAATCACCGCAACAAGAATATAGATCGCAATCGACAGCCAAGAGCTCACAAATGCCAACGCAATTGCTGCGATGTAGAGTATTGGCGATATTTTGCCCTTGATGTCATTGCCGAGAGCGACGGCAAGTACGGAGTGTGCCCCATGCTTTCGCAGGATTGCTTTCTGTAGCAGGTAGTAAGCAATCGCAGGCATCAGCAATACTCCCCCGTATACCGCGGTCGGTATTGGAGCCAGAAAATTTTCGCCCATCCAGGCTGTCGCGGCAGGAATAAGAGAGAGCCAGAACAACAGATGACAATTGGCCCAGAGGATGAGCCCATCGACACGCGTGACAGTGTGAAGAAGGTGATGATGGTTGTTCCAGTAAATTGCCAGGTAGATAAAACTCAACACGTAACTAAGAAAGTGTGGGCCCACTCCGACTAGCACCGACCAATCGGCGCCATGCGGCACCTTAAGTTCCAGCACCATGATCGTGATAATGATGGCGATAACACCATCACTAAAAGCTGTCAGACGGTCTTTCCCCATAATCACGTCCTCTCAATCCATCTACGATGCAGATGCTTGCCTTGCAACACTCACCCAGCCACTGCAAGCCTTTGCCAAATCGTGAGATATGGGCACAGCGTCTGCGCAACATCTGCTTATTTCTCACAAGCCAGCGTGCCGCTGGGTGGGCATCAGCCAGCCGCGTTGCCACCCGCCGCGCGAGATGGCTATGGTTGCTTTCACGAAACCCGGCAAATTCATGGGGGGACGATGACGGAGAAATGGATTGCGCTAGCGCTTCTCGTGCTCGCCGGAATGAGTGGCGCGCACGCCCAGGACTACCCGACGAGACCGGTGACGGTGATCGTGCCTTTCGCGGCCGGTGGACCGGCCGACATTACCGGTCGAATCGTGGCGGACATTTTCTCGCGCCATCTCGGCCAGCAGTTTGTAGTCGAGAATGTCGGTGGTGCCGGTGGGACGCTTGGATCGCTGCGTGCCGCGCGCGCGCCTGCCGACGGCTACACTCTCATCTCCGGTCACATGGGCACGCACGCTGCGGCGCCCATGTTCTATCCCAACCTGGGTTATGACCCGGAGAAGGATTTCGAGCCGATCGGACTGATCGCCGAGCAACCGGAACTGCTGGCGGTCCGCAAAGACTTCCCTGCCAACAACCTCAAGGAGTTCGTCGCCTACGCCAAGGCCAACGAGAGTAAGCTCAACATGGGACACGCTGGCGTCGGCTCCGTGTCCTACGTTGGCTGCCTGCTTCTCAACTCGGCCATCGGCATCAAGCCGACCATGGTGCCGTTCACCGGCACGGCTCCGGTCATCAATGCCATGCTTGCCGGCCAGATCGACTATGAATGTGATCCGGTGCTCGGACCGCTGGCGCAGGTGCGCGCGGGCTCCATCAAGGCGCTTGCCATTGCTGCCAAGAAACGCAGCCCGATGCTGCCTGACGTTCCGACGTCGGCCGAGCAGGGGCTGCCCGAATTCTATTGCGCGCCGTTCTATGC
>JBARNC010000254.1:0-2417 GCA_049802775.1 Pseudolabrys sp.
GGGGCTCGTCGTCCTTGGCCTACTGGTGATGATGCGGACCGGCCTCGTCTCGTTCGGCCAGGGACTCTATTACGGCCTCGGCGCCTATGCCGCGGGACTTGCCGCCAATTTCCTCGGTGTCACCGATGCCATCGCCCTGGTCGCCCTTGGCGGCATCGTGTCGGCGACCGCCGGTTATCTGCTCGGCTTCGTCATGGTGCGCTATCGCGAAATCTTCTTTGCGATGCTGAGCCTCGCACTGTCGATGATTCTGTACGGCATATTGGTGCGTTCTGCTGTGCTTGGTTCAACCGACGGATTCAACCTGCCCCCACCGAGCTTCTTCGGACTTACTTTCGATAGCCAGACCGGTCGCTTACTTCTCTACGCGCTGACCATGGTCATGGCGACTGGCACCGCCATGCTGTTGCACCGGTTCGTCAATTCGCCGGCTGGCGTGATCGGCGAGGCGATCCTGACGAACGAGATCCGGGTCGAATACCTTGGCACGTCGGTTGCCGGCGTGCTGCACCTGACCTACGTGATCGGGGCGACGACGTCCGGGCTCGGTGGTGCCCTGATCGCCATCGCGGCCGGCCATATCGATCCCGATCTCGCCTATTGGACGACATCGGGCGAGTTCGTCTTCGTCGCGATTATGTCAGGCATCGGCCACGTTGCGGCGCCCTTGCTTGGTATGGCCGTGTTCGAGGCGATCCGTAGCTTCGCCTTTCAGTATTCGCCCTACACGTGGCAGATGGTGGTCGGCCTTTCCATGCTCGCCGTAATCCTATTCCTGCCCTCCGGACTCTGGTCGCTGTTCACTCGGCGACACCGCGCCGGAGGCGCCGCATGAACGCGCCACTGGTCGCTGCGAAAGGATTGCATAAGCACTTCGGTGCTGTCGTCGCTGCCGATAGCGTGACAGTCGAGATCGCGCACGGGGAGACCGTGGGCATCATCGGCGCCAACGGGGCGGGCAAGACCACCTTCGTCAACATGGTCACCGGATATCTCAAGCCCGACGACGGCGTCATCCTGTTTCGCGGCGTTGACATCACGCAAATGCCACCGCGCGAGGTGACTCGACTCGGCATCCGACGCTCATTCCAAGTGGCACAGCTTTTTCCGAATTTGTCGGTGCGCGACAACGTGCTCGTCGCACTCGCCTGCGCCGAGCAAACGCAGCCTGCACTGGCCGGGATCCTACGCACGCCTGCACGCCTTGTGCAGGCGAACGAAATTCTTGTCCGTATTGGAGTTGAAGGCTTTGCCGATCGGCCGACGCCCGAACTCTCGCAGGGTCAGCGCAAGCTGCTTGACATCGCACTCGCGATGGTCGGCCGCTCCGCCGTGTTGTTGCTGGACGAGCCTACCAGCGGCGTCAGTGCGCAGGAGAAATTGCCACTGATGAATCTCGTGATGGAGGCGGTCGCCGCGGAAAGCGCCGCCGTGCTTTTTGTCGAGCATGACATGGAGGTCGTTGAACGCTATGCGCCACGGGTGATCGCGTTCTACGAGGGACGGGTGATCGCGGACGGAACGCCTGCCGCCGTGTTCGCAGACGCCGACGTGAAGCGCTATGTCGTCGGCGCTGAGCTGCATCGTCGGACTGAAGGAGTGCGTGCATGAGCGGCACCATCGAAATCCGGCATCTTTCTGTCGACATCGCAGGTTCACCGATCCTGATAGACGTCGTTTTGTCGATTGCGCCGGGCTCGTTCGTTGGGCTCATCGGCCGCAATGGTGCAGGCAAGACCACGCTTATGCGAGCAATCATGGGACTCTTGCCCGCCCGCTCTGGCGAACTCACGTTCCTCGATAAAGACCTGCGCGTGATGCCGCCCCAGGCGCGCGCCAGCCTCGATATCGGATATATGCCGGAGGATCGCCGCCTGATCCCGGAGCTCACGGTCGAGGAGAATGTGCTCCTTCCCGCCTGGGCAATCGGCGATGGGCATGCCCGGGACCGGCTCGGTTTTGTGTACGGCATCCTACCTGAGGTGCGGGAGTTTGCGCCGCGCCGCGCTCTCCAGCTGTCCGGCGGTCAGCAGAAGCTGGTAGCGCTCGCGCGCGCGTTAATGCGCGGGCAACGCTTGCTTTTGCTCGACGAGCCTTTCGAGGGCGTAGCACCGGCATTGGCGCGGCGACTCGTGGAGGCGATCGCGGCGCTTAAGGCGACCGGCGTTTCGGTGCTTCTCTCGGAATCGGACTACGTGCATTCGGGCGATCTCGTCGATAGTCTCTATGTCATCGAGCGTGGCGTGGTGACGCCGCGTTTCGCCGTTCGCAACAGTGCGTCTGGCAGTTAACGGCATGAAAATACGTGCAGCCATTCTGGAAGAGATAGGACGCAAGCCGCCATACGCGGTATCGCGGCCGCTGACCATTGACGAGGTCGAGCTTGCGCCACCGGGGCGCGGCGAGGTGTTGGTCAA
>JBARNC010000255.1:0-2308 GCA_049802775.1 Pseudolabrys sp.
CCCGCAGCGACAAGCGCTTTGGCTTCGGCGCCGACCGACATGAAGCAACAGGAGCGGAAGAAGGGCAGCGCCGGAAAACACACCCAGCAGAAGCCAGCGAAAAACTCGACACCACCGCAAGTTACAGAGCCGAGGCCGCCGCAGGAGGACGTACCGCGGCCACCAATGCCGATAGGACCTTCAGGCAGTCCCTTCGGCCCGAGGCGCTAACCTGTTCGCTCACCGCTTTGAGTTCAGAAGTTCGAACAATAGCGACAGCGACTTTGTCGACGGCATGACCCGTCGATGATTTTCCGTAAAAAAACGAAACGCGATAATTCGCGCACCCTCGAGCAGCGGGCCATTACTATCATCTGCGTTCCGGCGCGCCAAAGCGCTACGGTTCGGCTCGCGCTAAAATGATCATGTTGCTTTTTGGCTCAATACCCGCAAACCATCAAACCATAACACCACTACATCGGTTACTTCCCCCGGCGGGGTAACTTTCAGCTCTTAGCCAACTAGATCGGTTCGCGGCGCTACTCGTCAGACCCTGATGTGACGTGGCCTGGCATAACACCATCAAACCATCACACCGCTGAACTGTGGCTCCCGCAAACAGCATTTCCGGGATAGCCTTATGCCAAAGATCGTGAAGTTGACGGGTTCAAGGATCGAACGAGTCGAGCGAACGCCACTCGTTGTTGTCGATTGCCTTGCAGAGTAGCGGAATGACTGACACAAAAATTGTGGATGCCGAATTTATCCACGACCTGTTCCAGCCTTTCGGTGCTGTCATTGTGCGCCGCATGTTCGGCGGGGCCGGTCTCTTCGTCGATGGTGTGATGTTCGGCCTGGTGTCCGGCGGGCAGATTTACCTCAAGGCGGATGCGACGACGGTGACCTGCTTTGAACGCGAGCAATGCGGGCCGTTTGAGTATTCGACCAAGAACGGCAAGAGGACGCTGACATCTTACTGGCGGCTGCCCGACCGGCTCTACGACGACGCGGACGAGCTCGCGCAATGGGCCAGGAGGCGGCGCGGCTGTTAGTGTTTGCCAGCGGGCATCTCTATGTCTCCTTTGCTTGGTGATCAGAACTTTCCTCGTGCAGCTGGGGCTAATGCTTCCGGGATTTTTACGAACCGGAGGCGTGTGCGCCGAAGAGGTGATCGAATAGGCGGTCCGATGTCCGCTATTGGGGTAAAGCGGACATTGAACCGCTGCCCGCCAATCTCGATTTATGAGTCCACGGCCTACCCCCCCGGGGGGACCAAAATTATTTATACAATGCCAAAGTGCGGAGCGCCCCATAGTTGCATTGCCAGTTAGTTAGGAATAAAATCAGAAATGGGCTTACGGGGACCAGGTAGCAAACCTAAAACGCCGATATTGACCGCGCGCAAACGTGCGTCGTCCCCTCGGCACCCCTGGGACAAGCCAGGCCTCTCCCGCGCCGAACGCGTTATCCGTTTCGTCAACTCGTTGCCGTGCACGTCGGGGCCGATGGCCGGGAAGAATTTCAAGCTGCGAGCATGGCAGGAAGAATTCGTACGAGCGGTTTATGCAACCGACGAGCACGGCCGCCGCCTGATCCGCACCGCGGTCCTGTCCATGGGCAGGGGCAATGGCAAAACAACGTTAGCCGCTGCCCTGGCGCTCGCTCACCTCGTTGGCCCCGAGGCTGAACCCCGTGGCGAGTGCTATAGCGCGGCGAATGATCGACTACAGGCGAGCCGAATACATTCGGAGATGGTGGCCATAGTGCGGAGTGTGCCGTGGCTGCTCGATCGCGTTACCGTTCGGAGGGTCACGAAGGAAATCGAGGATATCAACGGCAATGGCAGCCTCTATGTTGCGCTATCGGCCGACGTTCCGACCAAGCTGGGTTTTGCGGTTTCGTTCTGCGTCTACGACGAATTAGGACAAGCGCTCGGACGCGGGTTGCTCGATGCGCTCGATACTGGGATGGGTAAGCGCGACCAACCTTTGATGTTGATCATTAGTACGCAAGCCGCGCGGGATGAAGCACCATTAAGCACGTTAATTGATTACGGACTTCGTATTCAGCGCGGCGAAATCGAAGATCCGTCTTTCCACTTAACGATGTACTCGGCGCCGGAAGATGCCGACCCGTGGTCGCCGGAAACGTGGAAGCTCGCTAATCCGGCGCTTGCCGACTTCAGGAGCCTGGAGGATGTCGAGCGCTTGGCACTGCAAGCGCAGAGAATGCCGAGCGCGGAAGCATCCTTCCGCAATTACGTACTCAACCAGCGCGTCGATACGACAACGCAATTCGTCGATATGCGATCGTGGGGGCTGTGCGGCAC
>JBARNC010000256.1:0-6783 GCA_049802775.1 Pseudolabrys sp.
CCTCTGTGTGTCGTGGACCCACGCTTACCGATGCAAGAGCAACGGCAGCCATCAAAATTGTGCGGACCATTTGGCCTCCAATGCGGGTGTTAGTAATAACCCCAAGGAGGCTGTCTCCATTTCTATGTAATGCCGCTTTATTTCCTGGTGGTATATTCAACTCGGAAATCCCCCACGCAGGGATGATAGCGGTACCCGGGTGAGCCGCGAGCAGGCGATGGCGGTTTCAAAGGCGCGGTTGTCCGCTGTTACTCCAATAGCGGACAAACGTGGGTGCGGTTGGAATATCCGCTTTGTGCCAATAGCGGACATTCGGGCCGGTAACGATCAACGGGGGGACCGGTCAATCCTGCTTCAGGCCAAGCTCCTCGATCAGCCTTTTTTGCTCGACCAATTGTACCGCGACGTAGCGGCGATAATCGTCGCTGCTCATATAGGCCGGCTCCTGGTCGAGCTTCGCCGTCGTCTCGAGATAGGCGGGGTCTTCGGCGCCTTTCTTGAAGGCATCGTGGATGATCTTTACGACCGCAGGATCCACTCCTTTCGGGCCGGCGATGCCGAACGGCGAGTTCGACACCATATCGATGCCGGCCTCGCGCAGCGTCGGCACATCAGGCCAATTCTTACTGCGCGTGGCGGTCCACAGCACCAGCAAACGTAATTGTCCGCTATTCACTAGGGTCGACCAGCCGGTAGCGTCAGCGACCGCATCAATATGGCCGCCGAGCAGCGCACCGGTCGTTTCCGGCGTGCCTTTGAACGGCACGTGCACCCACTTGACGCCCTGTTGCTTCGCGATCTGCTCCATCGTGATGTGAAGGGTAGTGCCAGCGCCCGGCGTCCCATAGTTGATCTTGCCGGGATTAGCTCGCGCGTAATCGATCAGCTCCCGAAATGTCTTCCAAGGCGCATCGCCGCGAACCACGACGCCGAAGGTGTAACCGCTGACGCCTATGATGTAGGTGAAGTCGTTCGCAGGGTCCAACGTGGTTTTGCGCATAAATGGAAAACGGAACACTGTGATTGGGATCTGCACCAAGGTGTACCCGTCGGGCGTTGCGTTCTGTGCGACCTGCTGCGGCCCCAGCACACCCGCCGCGCCAGGTCGATTTTCGATTACGATCTTCTGCTTGAGATATTTTTCCGTGGCGGAGGCAAGCGCGCGCATTCCGATGTCGGTTGTCCCACCGGCCGGCCATGGTACGACCAGAGTCACCGGCCGACTGGGATAGTCTTGTGCATGCGAAGACGGCGCGCCGGCGAGCACAACAAGCGTCGCGACCAACGCCAGAAAAATTCGTGACGTCATGACGCAGTTCTCCTCTACGGCGTTCAGCCTATACGCCCATCGGCAACCTTTGCAATTCGGATGAAACGGGGCACGACCTTCGACCGATCGTCTGGCTAATGCGCGTCCAATCGCAATGTCCGCTTTGGGTCAAAAGCGGATAAACTGTCCCGGGCCAACGTTGTCCGCTGTTACTCGAATAGCGGACAAACGCGGGTACGGTCGGGGATTTTTAAGGCGGGCTCATCGTAGAAAGTACCCACGCACGACGGCTGATACTATCGCAATTGCGACCAACGCCGTCACCACCGGGATCGCAATCAAGAAAAATCCAAGTAGCAGCGCGACAATCACCGTCAGAATCGCGCCGACTATTATGATCCAAAGGGCTATCTCGAATGGCCGCAATTTTCTGACATAAATGCGATAAGTCCCCCGCCCTGTCTCAGAGACCCAAACGCCAGATTCCGACTGCTGACCTGGCGGGATAATTTCCGGCTCAGATTGAGGCCGCTTCCTACGTTCATCAGCCATCTGTCAGTCCGTCGGTCGTCAGATTACGATGCAAGTTATCGCTGGCTGCCGGGGGATCCGCAAGGTCATAAGCGGACATACTGGCATGCTGATGCGATGTCCGCTTTACCCCCAATAGCGGACAGAGAGCGTCTTTGTCCGCTTTGGGTCATTAGCGGACATTCCGCCGTTCATTCGATCGCCTCGTCGGCGTGACTGAGGCGGCTGCCATCAGTTATTTTTCTTCGCGACGGCCTCAGCGCGATTTTTGATGGCGTCGGCGTCTTTCGGATTGAGCTTGATCGCCTGGTCGAAGTCTTGAATGGCCCGATCGTATTGGCCTTTGCCTATGTAGGCGAGACCGCGATTGTTGAGGGCGTCAGGATAGTTCGGATTGAGCTTGAGTGCCTGGTCGAAGTCTTGAATGGCGCGGTCAGCTTGGCCCTTTTGGTAGTAGGCGTTGCCGCGATTATTGATAGGAATGGCTTCTTTCGGATCAAGCTTGATCGCCCGGTCATAGTCTTGAATTGCACGATCATATTGGCGTTTGGCCAAGTAGGCGTTGCCGCGATTGGTGATGGCCCTGACGTAGTTCGGATTGAGTTTAATCGCTTGATCATATGCTTGGATGGCGAGGTCCCATTGGTTTTTGTCGCTATAGGCGAGCCCGCGGCCGTATAAGGCGCCGACGTGGTTCGGATTGAGTTTGAGTGCTTGGTCGAAGTCTTGAATGGCGCGATCAGGTTCGCCCCGCATGCCATTAACAGCGCCGCGGTAGTAGAAGCCGGCGGCCTGGTTCGGATTGAGTTTAATCGCGTGATCATAGTCTTGGATGGCGCGCTCGAGGTCACCCTTGGCTCGGTAGGCGCCACCACGATTGTTGAAAGCTTTGACATAGTTGGGATCGAGCCGGATCGCCTCAGTGTAGTCGGCAATGGCGCGGTCGAGGTCGCCCTTGTCTTGATAGGCGTTGCCACGGCCGTTGAAGGCATAGACGTCTTTGGGATTGAGCCGGGTCGCCTCTGTGTAGTCGCCGATGGCACGGTCGAGGTCACCCTTATCTAGGTAGATAGCGCCACGATTGTTGAAGGCTTTGACATAATTGGGATCGAGCCGGATCGCCTCTGTGTAGTCGGCGATTGCGTGGTCGATAGCACCCTTGACTTGGTATGCAGTGCCACGGTTGTAGAAGGCGTAAGCGCCTTTGGGATCAAGCCGTATCGTCTCTGTGTAGTCGGCGACGGCGTGGTCGTAGTCCCTCATGCCAAAGTATGCGTTGCCACGGCCCTCGAAGGCTGCGGCAAGATCCTTTGCGGTATATCTTCCTGACTTGATCGCGTTGGTACATCCGACGATCTGCTCGTCCCACGAGATGTCGGGATGACCGGTGCATTTCCAGTCCCTCAACGTCTGCGCTCGAACTGGCGCAGTCATCGCCAAATGCATTAGCGCGCCCGCAAGCGCGGCCCACGCAATTCCCCTCACGGATCATCCCTCCCAAAGGCTGCCCGGAATTAATAAAATAGCAAAACCGCGGCGCGGCTGAAACGGTCCCGCCGGGGATCAAAACAGCCAGTGCGATGCGATTGATGCCGGCATTATGTCGCAGATGGGTCATTAGCGGACATGGCGGCACGTCTGCATGATGTCCGCTTTGCCCCCGAAAGATGGAGTAATCGGCCGGTGTTGTTGTGGATAGCTGAAGATTTTGGGTGCTGTGCTTCAGGCTGATGGTGAAACGAGGTCCGGACAAAGCCCGTGCGGTTGGATTGTCATTCCCGCTGGGCCGTCTAAAGGGAAATCAAGACTTCCTCAAGGAGAAAACAAGCACAGCTCAAAGTCTTTAACGCGCACAAGGCGCATCCATACGGTCGAGAAACCGAATGGAGCACGCTATGCAGATTTACAAAAACCGCCGCGGCATCACGATTGTGAACAAGCACCTACCTTTCGTTTGGCGAGTGAACTATCTCCACGAAACTCCCTGGCCGGAAACGGTGCCAGAGATCGCGCACGAAAAGGCCCGCCAAATTTTGCAGAAGAACCTGTCTCGGGCGGGCCAGTGGTCTTGACAATTCGCACAACCAAAACTCCGAAAATCTAACAAACAATGCCCGCTTTACCCCCCCAAAAAGCGGACATTTCCCGACCTAGCTGATCAAGGCCGACGCTCGTGCTTGTCCGTTGTTGCTCCAACAGCGGACAAACGCGGCTGCGGTCGGATTGTCCGCTTTGTGCCAGAGGCGGACATTGGCTGCATCTGCGCAATGTAGTCACTTCACCACGCCGCACGCGATGCGAGCGCCGCCACCACCTAAGGGCGCCGGCTGGTCTGAATAATTATCGCCGCCCGCGTGGACCATAATTGAGCGGCCCTTCACGTCAGCCACCGTCAGGTGCGGCGCGACGACGCTCTTGGTGGCGTTGCCGCTTGCATTAACAGTCAGCGCCGGCAAATCGCCCTTGTGGCCTTCGCCTTGCGGCCCAAGGTGCTTGCCGGTGTTAGCTGGATCGAAATGGCCGCCCGCCGCTATGCCGGCCGCTGGCTGGCCGTTCGGCCCATTGCCGGGGCCACAATTCGGATTGACGTGGACATGAAAACCGTGGTCGCCCGCCGGTAGGTTGGCGAGCCGCGGCTTGATATGCAACCCGGCTTTGGTGTCGGACAAGTGGAGTGTACCGATCTTTTTGCCGACACCGTTGGCGTCAATCGCGTTCATGATGACGGTCTCGCTCGCGGCATAGGCCGCGCTGGCCGCGGCTGCGATGATCGTAGCAGTCAGTGTCAGAACGTGGGCTTTCATTATTTGTTTCCTCCCAAATAAGCAAAGCCGAGCAACAGTTTGCTCGTTTCCTGCCCTCACCACAATGCAATGGTGAAGCCGACTCTCAGATGGGTCATTAGCGGACATTCCGACAGGTCAGCGCGACGCCCGCAGCAGGGTTGGTATTTGGGCGCTTTTTGTCATGTTGGCGGCTGTTTGGGTTGGCGCGCTTTGGTATATTTTCTACCAACCTGCGCTTTCAATTCCTCAGTGGCTAACGGCAATCCTATTCCCTGAGTAATTTGGTTTCCCAGATGCCGACTGACTTCGAACCGATCTGGGATTAGTATGTTGGGCAATGTGTCAGTCAGGAGTTCAGACATGCATCGATTGGTAATCCCACTGGTGTTGCTTGCACTAGCAGCAAGCACAGAGTTCGCAGCCGCACGCGACGGGTGTGGACGCGGGTACTTCTGGAATGGTTATCAGTGTGCCCCGATGGGCGGATCCTATCGGGGTGGCTATGGCTACGGTGGCTATGGCTACGGTGGCTATGGCTACGGTGGCTATGGCTACGGTGGCTATGGCTCTCGGGTCTTCCCGACTGCCGCCTGCTATTATTATTACGGTCGTCGCATCTGCTGTCCGGGCGGATTCACTGTCCAGGATGGCGTATGTAAGCCGTACCGGGGATTCTAATTCAGTGAAAGGCCGCCTCAATTGGCGGTCCTGACCCCGAGTTCAGATCGCGACGGGGGCATAGCTTCGCACGCACCGCAAGTATGTTCTTGACCTAGACGGCGAACCTGTTTTCCGACTCGCTAAGATGCCGAGCAAACCTGCGCTTCCTCGTAACGCGCGAACATCGTCTGGTGTTTGTCCCCGCAGTGGACGCCCTTCCGGAGCGCGTCGTCATCAAGCTTCCGGACACAGGGAAGCAATTCCGTGAATTATTTCGAGACTTCAGGCCTAAGCCCGTTGGCCCTTCAGGCAATCGCGTCGCTCTTTGTTATCCAAATGATATAGCGCTACCTAAGCGCTCTGCGCCACCCCGCAGCTTCGGCTTCCTCAGCCGTGCAGAACCACCGCTTGCTGCCGCCCATATTCATTCGAATACTGGCGTAAAACCTTTGGTTCTGCATGTGATATATCCGCTCGCCGTTGCGGTTGACGTTTCCCTTGATCGTGCATTCGGGTGATGGCGCGCCTTCGGTCGCTGAGGGTGCTAACAGTATTGCCTGCGCAGTAATCGGGACGCTCAAAGCGCCGAGGATGACAGTCTTAGTGTTCCGATGACGCCAGTCCCACGGCGCAATGAATGCACCCTGCCATAGTCCGCGCTGCTGTGTTCGCGCATTGTCTTCGACCTTCCGGTAAGGGGACGAGTACTGAACATAAGCAAGTGCCCAGCCTTGTTGGACCATCCAAGCGCTCAAGTCTTCGCCCGCAAGCGAGCATATAGCGAGTGTTCGTTTGTAAGCGTCGGTGCCATTCGGTGAGCAGCTAATCGCTCTACCCCCGATATGCGCCGCGAGTTGATCGCGAGCATCGATGCCGCAGGTCCAGCGAACACCACTTGCGTTGAGGCAAATTTGATCAGTCTCGGGCGCATCGATGCCTTCAAGGCGAACCTTCGTCGCCCCGATTGCCAGTGTGTCTCCATCAACGACCCTCGGAACACCTGATAAATCTGCTGCCTGTGCAAGCGCACAGACCGACCAAGCAACAAATGCAGTGGCGGCTGTTTTCATTATGTGCTGGCAAACTGTCGACAATGGCTACCGTTCCTATCGACAGGAAAGCAAAAGCGACGCTTCGGCAATACCTCACTGATACGTGTGTACAGCTTGATCGGCCTTGGCTCGGCGGCGACGCCCGGGATGCGCGAAGAATTAACTGAAGCTCACGTCTCGTCTAGGTCATGCACTTTGATATGGCTATGTGGAAATTTTTGCTTCAATTCCATGCCTGCTTTTAGTGCCTCAATAAAAAATCCATATACCGATCTAATTTTTCCATCGATTTCGACTACGTAGGATTCAGGACGCAAAAAATTATTCTCAATAACCGCTTTCATGGCCACCTCCGCAATACCGAACTATTTGAGTGATCGAGTTAATGATCGCTTAAATCGGGTTAATTATTGCTTAATCGCCGGAATTATCGCTTGGCCTAAGGGGTCATGAAGGCTTCCAAGTTTTGTCAGCAGGCCTACGC
>JBARNC010000257.1:0-8316 GCA_049802775.1 Pseudolabrys sp.
CTATTCCACGCCCGCCCGCGAGGTCGAGCTGATTGCGATCTTCAAGGAAGCCACGCGGCTCGAAATTGAATTCTGGGAAATGGGCTGGCGCGCGGGTCAGCGTGGTGAATAGGAAATGCGCACTGAGCCGGAAAGCTTGGTCGGCGATATTTTGGCGTGAGGCGTGCGGATGACCTGTGTGTACCGAAAACCTAAACCCGAATATAGTGGTGATGAAGCCCACCGAGGATCACGTGTGCTTCGATCGTCCCTATCCGCTGAACAGAACGAAAGGCTGGGGCATCCTTGTCCAGTGACCGGTGCGTCCTGATTTTATTTTAAAAGCAGGCGTAAGTTTGCAGGATCCGACGCATGTCGAGCTGCGTCCACGCGACCGATGTCAGATAGGTGGCAACAAAGGGGCCCCACCCCGTCTGAATATCGGCGACGAAAAACGCAAACCAATCGAGACCGCGAAGGCTCCGTTGCGACGTCTTTTGCATTTTGTCGTGGGAAAAAGCGCTAACGATCGCCATCGTTCTGCGTCCCCAAAATTGCCTTCGCTCGGCGGATGCATTCCACGAGTGCCTACAGGATCGCAAACATCGATCCAAATCATGCGATGATTCTGCCGCCCGAGGCGAATCCGGGCCGGATGGAATTTTCGGAAAGGACGGCTATATGAACTATTGTATGTCTTCGTCTAGCAGTAGATATTTTGTTTCGATGAGAGCCCTGACCAACGGGTTAAAATTTAACATCGCCGGCAAAATTGAGGTCCAGGAGGAAGCGGAATGACCGCCACGAATGGCAATTTCTTGCAGCGCATGACGCAGTCGGCCTGGGTGCGCCCGGTACTGTTCCTTGTGCTCTTGGTTGTCCTGTGGGACGCCGTGATCCGCATATTCCGCATTCCGCCCTATCAAATCCCGAAGCCGGCGGACGTGCTGCTCACGTTGTGGACCGACGGACCGGAATTGCTGACGCAGGCGGTGCCGACCACCATCGCTACGGTGCAAGGCTTCCTGCTCTCCGCGATATTCGGCATCGGCATCGCGGTGTTGATCGCAGGTTCACGTACGATTGAGAGTTACATCTACCCCCTGCTTGTGTTTTCGCAATCGATCCCGAAAATCGCGATCGCGCCGCTGTTTGTGGTGTGGTTCGGCTTCGGCATGATGCCGAAAGTGCTCTCGGCTTTCCTGCTCGGGTTTTTCCCCGTCGTCGTCTCGGCGGTGCAGGGATTCAAATCTGTTGAACCGGAGATGCTCGATCTTGCCCGCGCGATGGAAGCCAAGCGTTTTCAAATTTTCCATATGGTTAGTTTCCCGCACGCCATGCCAGCAATCTTTGCCGGGCTGAAGGTCTCGATCACGCTCGCTGTGGTCGGCGCTGTGGTCGGCGAATTCGTCGGGTCGAACAACGGCCTTGGATTCGTTCTGCAGCGCTCGATCGGAAATTTCGAACTGCCAACCATGTTCGCCGCGCTGGTTATTCTCTCTCTAATTGGCGTGGTACTGTTCTGGACTCTCGACGTCCTCGAACGCCTCGTTATTCCCTGGCACGCCAGTCAGCGCCAGGACCTAATCGTTGCGGCTTAAAATCGAAAACAAAACGGGAGGAACATCATGTTGAGATCGATCGTCGCGGCACTGTTTACCGTGGCGCTTGCCGGCCCCGCCTTCGCGGCCGACAAGGTGACGCTGATGCTAAACTGGTACGTCTATGGAGAACACGCGCCGTTCTACTACGGCAAGGAAAAGGGCTACTTCTCGGACGCCGGGATTGATTTGGAGATCCAGGAAGGACGCGGCTCCGGAACGGTGGCGCAGGTTGTCGCCGCCAAGACGGTGCAGTTCGGTTATATCGACGTTCCGACCATGATGCGCGCTGCCGTCAAGGGCGCGCCGATTCAGGCTGTCGGGGTCGCACTGCAGACCAACCCGATGTCCGCGATGGGCTTTGCTGAAAAAGGCATCAGGAAGCCGGACGACATCAAGGGTAAAACTGTCGCCACCACGCCGGGCGATTCGATGTCGCAGATCTGGCCGCTGTTCCTGAAGAAGACCGGACTAAAGGAAAGCGACTTCAAGATCGTGTCAGGCGACGCGACCACTAAGCTCAACGCGGTAATCAACGGCCAGGCCGACTTGCTGCTCGGCTACATCATGGATCAAAGCATGAAGATCAAGGACGCAACCGGCAAGGATGTATTCCCGATTAAGTTCGCGGATTACGGCGTCAACCTGGTCAGCTCCGGCATCGTCGTGAACAAAGACTGGCTCAAGGAGAATCCTGACCTGGTGAAACGCTTCATGTCCGCCGCCACCAAGTCGCTCGAGGAGGCCTCCAAGAATCCGAAGGCTGCGGCACAGGCGATCCTCAACGCCAACCCGAAGGGCGGCAAGATCGAGACGCTGACCCAGGGCTTCGAGCTAACGATCCCGCTTTACAAGGATCCATCGGGCAGGAAAAACCGTCCGTTCAACGTGTCCGACGCCAACATGAAGGACACCGTCGACGTCATGGTTGAATATGGCGGTCTTGAAGCCAAGGCAAAGGACGAGCTGAAGAATTATTACACCAATGCCTATTTACCAGGCGGCGGCAGCTGATACCGCGATGGCCGCGGGCAATCTGCAGGTCGTGGCTTCGGCCGCCGAAACGAGACGCCCCGTCATCGAGTTACGGGGCATCTCGAAAACCTATCGGACGCGCGACGGCGAGGTGCCGTCGTTGCGTCCGATCGATTTCACGGTCGGCGATGGCGAGTTTGTCGTAGTAGTGGGGCCCTCCGGCTGCGGCAAGACGACGTTATTGAAGATGATCGCCGGCCTCCTACCGCCGAGCGAAGGCGAAATCCGGGTAGAAAACCAGACCATCACCAAGCCGCACGGCGGCGTCGGCATTGTATTCCAGACCGCGATGCTGCTGCCGTGGCGCAGCGTATTCCGCAACGTGATGATGCCGGTCGAGGTCAAAGGCCTGCCACGCGAGGTCTACGAACCGCGCGCCCACGCCTTGCTCAAGATGGTCGGACTGCAGGATTTCGAGAACAAATATCCTTGGCAATTATCCGGCGGCATGCAGCAGCGCACCTCAATCTGCCGCGCGCTGGTGCACGACCCGAAGATCGTACTGATGGACGAGCCGTTCGGTGCACTCGATGCCATGACGCGCGAACGCATGAATGTAGAACTCCAGCGCATCCAGCGCGAGACCAAGAAGACCATCCTGTTCATCACCCATTCGATCCCGGAGGCCGTTTTTCTCGGCGACCGCGTGATGGTGATGTCGCAGCGGCCTGGTAGCATTGCCGCCGTCTATGACGTACCGCTGCGCCGCCCGCGTTCGCTTGACGTGCTGGCCGATCCGGCTTTCGTCGAGTTGACGCAGAAAATTCGTGTACATTTCTCCGAATCTCAACTCGATTGAGCAGCATGTCGCCAAATTTGGCACCTCGTCTTGCGGTGAAAAATATTAGCTTTTGCGAACGCCAAGTGCCGTTCCGCACGCCGTTCCGCTTCGGCGCGGTGACGGTGAACGAGGCGACGCAGCTTTTCGTGCATGTCGGGATTGAGGTGAACGGCAAGCCCAGCAAAGGCGTCGCGGCTGAATTGATGGTGCCGAAATGGTTTAACAAGGACCCCAAGCTCACCGCTGACGAGACGGTTTATCAGCTCCGGCAATCTACCAACATCGCGCGGGGAATTTATCTCGACAACCGGGGACAGGACACGGCTTTCGGCCTTCACGCTGCCTGCATTAGAGCGCAAGTCGCAACCTGCGGCAGCTCCGGCATTCCGCCGCTCGCCGCCGCATTCGGCGCGGCAGAGATTGACAAGGCCATTCTCGATGCCCTGCTTCGTGCGGAAAACACCGATTTTTTCACTGGCATGCGGAACAATATCGCTGGGCTCGACGCGCGGCTGACGCCCGATCTCGACAACGCTGCCATCGAGGATTTTCTGAGTAGCCGAAATCCCTCACCGCACGTCGCGGTGCGTTACACGATCGGAATGCTGGATTCGACCGAGAGTATGCGCGAAGCGGTCCATGAAGGTTACTGCTACTTCAAGCTCAAACTATGCGGAAATCCTGCGAAAGACCGAACGCGACTGATCGAGATTGTCGAAGCGCTCGGCAACCTCGACTATCGCGCTACTGCCGATGCCAACGAGCAGTATCAGAACCTCGCTGACCTACGCGCGCTGGTCGAGATCATCACGACCGAGGCGCCGCTCTCTCCCCTCGCCCGCCGGTTACTCTACATCGAGCAACCCTTTGCGCGCGAGAGCACATGGAATTTTGATCTCGAGTCGCTGCGAATGCAATTTGCATTCATCATCGATGAGGCTGATGATGCATATGACGCTTTCGTTCGTGCGAAGGCACTCGGCTATCGCGGCGTATCGTCGAAATCGTGCAAGGGTATTTACAAGTCACTCCTCAACGGTGCGCGCGTTACCAAATGGGGCACCGAATATTTCATCACGGCGGAGGATCTAACCTGCCAGTCCGGGATTGGCGTCCAGCAAGACACTGCGCTGGTCGCCTTCCACGGCCTCACACATGCTGAGCGAAATGGCCACCATTATGTCGATGGCTTCGCCAATACGCCGGCCGCCGAGGCGCAGGCATTCCTGGCCGCGCATCCGGATCTTTACGACCAGTCCGGTGGCAAGGTGCGACTCGTGATCCGCGATGGCGCGATATCAACGCGATCGCTCGCAACCCCGGATTTTGCCTGCGGCCTCGATACGGACCAGATCGGCCCGCGCGCCAAGGAACAACAGCCGATCAAGGAGTACGGAACGTGAGCACGAGGCGTCTCGGCATAATCATGAACGGAGTTACCGGCCGCATGGGCACTAATCAACATCTCGTGCGCTCGGTGCTGGCGATCCGCGCACAAGGCGGGCTGGCGCTCACCAATGGCGATCGCGTGATGCCTGACCCGATCCTGATAGGCCGCAACGCTGAAAAGACCACCGCCTTGGCTAAACAATATGACGTCAAACGCTGGTCGACCGATCTCGACAAGGCATTAGCGAACAAAGACGACGAGCTGTTCTTTGACGCCGCTACCACCCAGATGCGCCCATCATTGCTGGAAAAAGCGATCGCCGCCGGCAAGCACGTCTATTGCGAGAAGCCGATCGCGACCTCGCTCGCCGAGGCGCTCAAGGTCTGCAGGTTGGCCGAAAAGGCCGGCGTTAAAAATGGCGTGGTGCAGGACAAGCTGTTCTTACCAGGCTTGATGAAGCTCAAGTTTCTCCGCGACAGCGACTTTTTCGGCCGCATGCTCTCAGTGCGAGGCGAATTTGGTTACTGGGTGTTCGAAGGCGACCTACAGCCGATCCAGCGGCCCTCGTGGAACTACAAACTCGATGAAGGCGGCGGCATCATTCTCGACATGATCTGTCACTGGCGCTATGTGCTCGACAATGTGTTCGCTGAAGTGAAATCGGTGTCCTGCATCGGCACCACGCACATCCCGCAGCGCTGGGATGAAAGTGGCAGACCATACAAGGCCGATGCCGATGACGCCGCTTACGCGACGTTTCAGCTCGACGGCGGCGTCATCGCCAATATCAATTCGTCCTGGTGCGTGCGGCCCTACCGCGACGACCTTGTCACTTTCCAGGTCGACGGCACGCACGGCTCGGCCGTCGCCGGCTTGCATGACTGCATGATGCAGGCACGACAGGGTACCCCGCGGCCGGTGTGGAATCCCGATCAGAAACAGACGCTCGATCTTTATGCATCGTGGCAGCCGGTTCCCGACTTCGCGCCGTTCGACAACGGCTTTAAGGTGCAGTGGGAAATGTTCATCCGGCACATGCTCGAGGGTGCACCGTACAAATATACCCTGCGCGAAGGCGCCAAGGGCCTGCAGTTGGTGGAATGCGCGACGCAAAGCTGGAAGGAACGCCGCTGGGTCGACGTTCCAGCACTCTCGGGCTGAGGAGGATGGCCATGAAGCGCATCGACAAGCCATTGCGAGCGCTGGCGATCAACCTGCCCCGCGCCGATCGCTCGATTGAGACCTTTCACCTCTCTGAGCCGGGAAATTTTTCGGCACGCGCCAAAAGCAAGCTCAACCGTATTGCCTTCGCCGCTGTCCACGTGGTGGCAGACCCCCGCATCGACAACGATCCCTGGCTCAGCTGCAATATCGATTGGGATAAAACTATTGCCTTTCGCGAACATCTTTGGGGACTTGGCCTGGGCGTTGCTGAGGCCATGGATACCGCCCAGCGCGGCATGGGTGTCGACTGGCCGACCTCGCTCGAACTGATCCGGCGCTCTGTCGCAGCCGCAAAGGACTGCAACGGAAAGGTGTTCTCGGGCTGCGGCACCGACCAGCTAGAGCCGAATGACGCCAAGGGCCTCGACGACGTGATCCGCGCTTATGAGGAGCAGGTCGAGGCTATCGAAGGTGTGGGCGGTCGCATCGTGCTGATGGCCTCGCGTGCGCTCGCGCGTGTCGCCAGTTCCCCCGACGACTATGTGAAAGTCTATGACCGCATTCTTAATGGTGTGCGTGAGCCAGTGATAATCCACTGGCTCGGCGACATGTTCGATCCGGCGCTGGCTGGCTATTGGGGTTCCGCAGATCTTGACAAAGCGATGGATACCGCAGTTGCCGTCATCAACGGGCATGCAAGCAAGGTTGATGGCGTGAAGATCTCGTTGCTCGACAAGAACAAGGAAATCAGGATGCGGCGGCGCCTGAAACAGGGCGTACTGATGTATACCGGTGACGATTTCAATTATGCCGAACTCATTGCCGGCGACGATAAGGGCTATTCGCACGCCCTGCTCGGCATCTTCGATGCCATTGCACCGGCGGCCTCAGCGGCGCTTGTCAAACTTGCGGCGAACGACACCACGTCATTTCACGATATTCTGGAACCGACGGTACCGTTGTCGCGCCACATCTTTAAAAGCCAGACCCGATTCTACAAAACCGGGGTGGTGTTCATGGCCTACCTCAATGGCCATCAGGATCATTTCATCATGATCGGTGGACAGGAGAGCGCACGCTCAACCGTCCATCTCGCGGACATCTTCCGCCTTGCCGACAAGGCCGGGCTGTTGCGCGATCCTGAACTTGCGGCAGCGCGTATGCGGGCTGTGCTGGCGATCCGCGGGATCGATGCCTGATGCGTGATCTGCGTGGCGACCACCGCTGGCTGTCACTCAATACCGCGACGGTGCGCAAGCAGGGCTCGCTGATCGAAATCATCGATGCATGTGCGCGCCACGGTATCCGTGCAATCGATCCTTGGCGCGACCAGGTCGCCACGGTTGGGCTCGATCACGCGGTCAAAGCGGTGCGCAACGCCAAGCTGGAATTGTCAGGGTACTGTCGTGGCGGCATGTTTCCTGCTGACGCCGCACATCGCCAGCAGGTGCGTGACGACAATCGCCGCGCCGTCGACGAAGCCAGAGCGCTCGGTTCGCTCTGCCTGGTTCTGGTGGTCGGCGGCCTACCGCAATATTCCCGGCCCGGCAGCACGCCCAGCAAGGATCTTTCTGCCGCCCACACTCAAGTCGAAGACGGGATCGCCGAACTGCTCGAATACGCACGCACCGCCAACATGCCGCTGTCAATTGAGCCGCTACATCCGATGTTTGCCGCCGATCGCGCCTGCGTGTGCACGATGCGGCAGGCACTCGACATTTGTGACCGTCTCGATCCAAACCGCAGCGGCATGCTCGGCGTGGCGCTCGACGTCTACCATGTGTGGTGGGATTTCGAATTGGCGGCGCAAATCAAGCGCGCTGGGCGCGAGCGGCTGCATGCCTTCCACGTCTGCGACTGGCTGGTGCCGACCACCGACATGCTCAATGACCGCGGCATGATGGGCGACGGGGTTATCGACATCCCGCGCATCCGCAGCAATGTCGAAGCCGTGGGATTTTCTGGCTATGTCGAGGTTGAGATTTTTTCGGATCGCTGGTGGGGCCTGACGATGGATGAAATCATTACCACATGCATCTCGCGGATGAAATCAGCCGTATGAGGCCGAACTTGTGAATGCCGCACACCTCTGTTGTAAGACGATCAGCAGACGCTCGTAATGCTCATTTGACGCAATTAATCTGACCCAAAATTGAAAAATTCCCTGTTAATTTCTCTGTTAGCAGGGAATTTGGGAGTGGAGACGGGTTCGACTTGGACCGGCTCAGGGGTCGCCATTCATTCAATGATTCAGCGGACTTGGAACGAAATTCCCTACTCAACGGAACAGGGAATTTTTGCGAAGGAACAGGGAATTTGAACGCAAGAACAGGGAATTTGAACCGGGTATAGTGCAGAGTGATTTC
>JBARNC010000258.1:0-3417 GCA_049802775.1 Pseudolabrys sp.
GCTCATCGGTCTTTAGCAAAACGTCAATTTCACAGTTCAATCCCTCCATTGCATAGTCAAAGCGGGCATCCGGAAATACTGCCTTGAGCAACATGGTGCCAAACCCCTGACGGGTCGGCTGAGTGACCGGCGGCCCCCCTCTCTCCTGCCATTTCAATTTCAGCCTGTTGCTCTCGCCTTCGCGCACAATCGTCCAATAAATTCCAACTTTTCCATTGCGGTCCGATAGTGCGCCATATTTGGCTGCGTTGGTTGCAAGTTCGTGCAGAGCAAGCGAGAAATTCTGCGCCAATTGAGGGCCGACCCTGATGTCGGTGCCTTCGACCAACGTTCTCTCTGCAAAAGCCTCCAGTTCCAGCCGCACGATCTCCTTGAGGTTTACGCCAGCCCAATTTGACTTGATCAGCTCCTGATTGGCACGGGCCAAGGCTTGTAATCGCGCTTCAAACGTCTTTCCCGCCTCGCTCGATGAAAAGGTCCAATGCGCGATGGACTGGATGATGGCAAGCAAATTGTTGCTTCGATGCTGTATTTCGCCAATCAGCGCTTTCTGGATTTTTTCCGCGTGTTTCCGTTCTAGGTAGTTTGCTGTTTGCCTGGCCAATATATCCATGAGGCGCAATTCTCGTTCGCCTGGATGATGCGGCGTATCGAAAAGAATTGAGACCATGCCCAACACGTTTCCAGTACTGCTCAAGAGTGGTGTAGTAATTGCGGCGCGTACTCCTGCATCAAAGAGTCCCTGGGAGAGTTGAGCGCAGGTTTGAATGTGCGACATGCGAGATGGGAGACGTTCGGGTAGTATTCTTATTACGTTCCTTGTCATCGTCCTGGTGCTCTATCTCATCAATATGTTGCCGATTGACGGCAGGGCGCAGCAGATCGTCCGCGTGGTCGTCATCATTATCGGCGTGCTATCGCTCCTAAAATATCTGGCAGTTTACTAACGCGGACGGGCGGGTGCAGGGCCCCACTCACTGAAGCCGTCCGACGTGCCGGTTGCCGCATCTCACTTCACTGTTCCGCTAGCCGCAACACTGTTGCCCCATTGTGCGCAACCCCCTAACCGCGCGACTGAACTCATCTTGCCAAAACAATGTCAGGTACCAGACATAAAATAAGTATTTGACCAATTAGGGCCTCTGTTACTAAAATGAGTAATAGTCTCATTTGGAGCCCTGTCATGGGAAAGAACAGCAACCTCGCTCGTGGAGAGCGCTTACAAATCATGCTATCGCCGGAAGAGTTAGCGGTGGTGGATGATTTTCGGTTCAAGCAGCGAATGCCGAGTCGTGCCGCTGCTGTGCGTGAACTCTTTAAGCTCGGTCTCACCGTTGCGAGATCGTCTCATGCTTCAGCAAGACAAAAATCGACCGATTTTGGTGTGCTTGAAGCCACCTCTAATGGTGGCAGCAAACCTCGCAAAAAGCCGATAGGCACCCAAGTTAGTAGCAGTAGCTAATACTAACGAAAGCGCTTTTTGCTCTTAGACTACGAGAGACTGGCTCGGGTCCGACTTAGCGCGCATTATTATTGTATGCGGCGATCTCATATTCTTCATCCGCCAATCCCATCCGCCGAGCAACCAACTTGTCCAAAATGCAATTGGCCGATGTGGCTGATTAGCATTGAGCCGCATAAGCCGCACCACGACAGACGCACTTTTGAATGCTCACGATGCGAGCATCAGGAAACGGCCGTCGTCAAATACGACTAGGCGAATAAAGCCATGGCCATACATCGATTGATCGCTATTGGTACTTTCGGCCCCGATGAAATTAAAGCGATGATCGCCGCTTACGAGAGCGTGTTGACTGATTTGGGATTTACTGACCGGGAAGACCTGCTCACGGAACTTATCGCAAAGTCTATTGTCAATGTGACCGCGACCGGCGAACGCGACCCTGAGAGAATAAAGGAACGTGCGCTGAATGCTTTAGGTGTACGCAGCACCGCTGCCTAAGCCGCTTCAAAGGAGTTGCTATGATCGTTTACCAGCTAGCCACCCCATGCTCCAATTCAACTATCCGACCCAACTGTCCAGAGTGCCAGACGCAGATGAGGCTTTTTGGGATTGAATCCGAAGACCCCGGCCACGAATTGTACTCCTACGAGTGCCCCAAATGCCAACGCATTGAAACGGCATTGCGGCCTCTTTTCCAGTAATCGTTCCGTGCGCGGCTCTAGCAAGAGCTATCGCGTGAATTGGCAGAGCCGCGTTCGGCCCGGGTCTGCCGAAGCATACGCGTTGGCAACGATTTGTGTCGTTATAGCGAGCCTCGTTCGCTGGGGGCTGGGACTGCTGAGTGAAAACATTCTACCTCTTCCGACTTTTTATCCGGCGGTGCTTTTTTCGGCCCTGATTGGCGGCGCGGGGGCTGGTGTATTTGCTGCAATATTGGGCGGCTTTATTGGGTGGTGGGCTTTCATGCCGCCGCATTTCGCGTTTTTCCCGGTGACCTTCGGACAACAAATCGGCTTACTAATGTATTTTTCCGCTTCTCTGCTCATAGTGTGGGGCGCCGACCACTATCGCAAGATTACGAAGCGTCTTGAAGACGAAGAGACTTTTAGAAAACTGGCCGTTGACGAGCTTGCACACCGACTAAAAAACAAACTGGCTACCATCCAGTCCATCATAAGTTTTCAACTTCGCGATGATCCCCAGATTAGAGATGCTATTTTAGGCCGTCTTACTGCGCTCTCGGCCACCGACGACCTTATCATGGCCACGCAGGGACAAGGCGCAGGCCTTCGCGGCATCCTCGCCGCCGAACTTCGCCCCTACGGAGTATCGCGAGTGTCGATGGAGGGGCCAGATGTCCTGCGGGCGCCGAAGTTAGCGCTGATGACGGCGCTGCTCTTTCACGAACTTGCTACCAATGCTGCGAAATACGGCGCGTTGTCGAGTTCGGTGGGTAACCTATCAATCCAGTGGTCGCTTGCCGATGCACGATTGGACCTTGAATGGCGTGAAAGCGGCGGACCAACTGTCACTGCCCCGATCCATCGCGGTTTTGGAACGCGACTATTTTCACGTGCCCTTGAGCAATTTGGCGGCGCCGTCGAGGCGACTTTTGCAACGACAGGGCTTGTTTGCAAATTAAGCTTTGTGCTTCAAGAAAGCTCGCCGAACATTGTCCCTGACGTGACCGGGACCCAGCCCAAAGTACTCGCGGCTGATTGAACTGTCGCGCTAACTGCAATGTCCACTATTGGCACAAAGCGGACATGGCCACTCATCCGCCCAATGTCCGCTTTTGGGGGTAACGCGGACATGTCGTTTTGCGCTGCAAATGTCCGCTAATGATGGTGGTCTCAACCGGTCGACGCAACACTTGCGTTAAATCTCCCCCCAATGCGGCTACTTGGCAACAAATGGAAGATGGCGGCTTACTAAACGCTCGCCCGGCCGCT
>JBARNC010000259.1:0-2986 GCA_049802775.1 Pseudolabrys sp.
GGTGGTCTGACCGATTGTGGATCACGCAGTAGCAGTTGTTCGATAAATCAGGCAGATCGTCATGCGGATCGACGCGATCAAGATCGGGAACAATCCACCAGATGACGTGAACGTCATCATCGAAGTCCCGATTGGCGGGGAGCCAATCAAATATGAGTTGGACAAAGCCGCCGGAACTCTGGTCGTTGATCGCTTCCTACACACGCCGATGCGCTATCCAGGCAACTATGGTTTCGTGCCGCACACATTATCAAATGACGGTGATCCGATCGATGTACTGGTAGCCAACACTCGGCCGATCGTACCTGGTGCAGTCATCAATGTCCGGCCCGTTGGTGTGCTCAAGATGGAGGACGAGGCGGGCGGGGACGAGAAGGTAATCGCGGTGCCCGTGCCCAAACTGACTAAGCGCTATGCACATGTTGCGAACTACACGGATATACCCGAGATCACGCTGCAGCAGATCCAGCATTTCTTTGAACACTATAAGGATCTCGAACCCGGCAAGTGGGTGAAAGTCGTCGATTGGGGAAATGCGACAGAAGCTAAGAGGTTGATCGCGGAAGCAATCGCGCGTGCGCAATCATAATACACGGGTTCCGGTCGGATTGTCCGCTAAGTGCCGATAGCGGACATTGCCAGCTTTATTCAATCAC
The DNA here is from genome assembly GCA_049802775.1 of Pseudolabrys sp. Taxonomy (GTDB): domain Bacteria; phylum Pseudomonadota; class Alphaproteobacteria; order Rhizobiales; family Xanthobacteraceae; genus Pseudolabrys. The sequence goes on from JBARNC010000259.1 coordinate 657, forward strand.
TTCGTCCGTGCGGAGCAAAGTAGACGCCGGAATAACGCGGCGTCCGCCGCCTCTCGCATCGGCGACCCCTTCTTGGCGCGATACGCGTGGGTTAAACTGGACCCTCGCTTTCAACGCTCGCCTCGCGGGGGACACATGGAAAAACTGGTCGACTTTTTTTGCCACGCCATCCGCATCACGGATCCGCTTTCGATCAAGATTGCCGTCGGGGTCATCGGCGGCGGCCTTCCGTTGCTGTTCTTGTCCGCGCTTTTCATCCGTCTCGGCGAGCTTGTGGCCGAGCAGCGAGAAGCCGCGATGTCCGTCTCTAAAAGGCCAGCCCGTCGCAATGGACGCGCCGGCCGGCGCTCTCCTTCCCTCAGCAAGTAGTCGACCGTTTCGCGAACCGACGGCCCGCTCTTGGCGAGTCGCGGGAACGCGACGGGCCATTGGGGACATCACGGCGTCAAAACTTGATGTCCGCTTTACCCCCAATAGCGGACATGAGCCCGATATCGTGATATTCGCTTATCGCTCAGGAGCAGACATCAGTGCGCGAGCGAAATACCCGACCCGCGCACTTTTTATCTGCCGTGAGCGGCTCTAGTAGCCTACCCGATCTTCCTGTCCGATTTTCGGATACTCGGCCTGATGACTGGTGCGGCCGCGTCGCACGTCTTCTGACTGTTTAAGATAGTTGTGAGCCGCCCTCATGAGCATTTGCTTCATTGACGAATCATTAGACGATTGCCCCCGAGCGTAGAGATCGGTCGCGATCTGCCAAAGTTCATCGACATTTGCCATTGCAACCTAGTAAGCAAATGGGCCACGTTTCGCTTTGAGTCAGGTCAAATGTTCGACCTAAGGAAAGTTACGTCACTTATTCTGTTGGGGCGCTAGGGGCGGCTGCGGGTTCTTCGCCTCTTCCTCCCCCAGTAACTTCAAAAGCATTAGCCGTCGTGCTTCGTCCGGCGTCTCAGCTAACTGCCTCCGGAAAAACAAGAGATTTTGTTGGTGAACGAATATTTCCATGCCGTTTCCCGCGAGCGAAGAAAGAGACCGCCAACCGAGGCGGCCTCAATTCTAAGATCCTACGAGAAAAGAGGTCCGAGTAGGACCGTCGACCCTAGAATCTTAAAGCCCATCTGGCATCCGAGTCTGTTCAAAATTGACCACTTTTCAAACTAGCTAGATGCAACTGACCGATGTCCGCTTTACCCCCGAAAGCGGACATTGGCGACTAAGGTTGGAACGTCCGCTTTGTGCCACAAGCGGACATTGATTCGACAAGAAGCCCGGGCGACAACCCGGGCTTCGAATAACGCTTAAGTTTGGAGCGCGGTAGTCAGCTCCAGGCGGCTTGGCCGAATGTCTTGGTGACGCCCGTCTTTAGGGGCTCCGCGCTCGCGAGCGTGACCTTCTGGGCCAATGCTGCGAGTTCCGTGGTCTGCGCGGTCAGCGTCTCGATCTGCTTGCGTGAATGTTCGGTCGACATTTCAATGAAATCTGAAGGCGATTTCACGCCAAAAAGTTTTTGGGCAAATGCGAAGGCGGCCTCGGTATTGGCGTTAGCAAATTCAATGACCTTGGCGTTGTAGTCCTGCGCACCTTTAACGGCCGTCGAATAGCAATTTTTCATAACATCGGCCGCTTGACCGGTGGCCGCGCTCATTTTTTCAAAAGCTTCCTTGGCTTGCACGGAGCCGGTTTCGGCCGTCGCGCGAAACGCTTGCGTTGCATCCATCTTGGGGGAACTAGCGAGCTTCGCAGTCGTGGTCTTGGTTGTAGCGTCCATCATGGCACTCATCCTTAGGGCGTTTCCTGCTGAGGACTCCCGGACGCGACGCCCCAGGCGCTGGTCGGATGTCTCTTAGATCACAGCCGGCGGGGCCACTTTTGGAGCACCAATGCGATCGTTTGAAACCTGTACATAGTTAGAGAATGCTGCAGCGCAATATGACCGTTACAATTCGTGATACCAGCAGTGTCGAGGCGAACAATCTCATGCGGCCGACCGATGTCCGCTTCTCTAATCGGCCGGTTGGGGTCAAGCACTTTCAGACTATCCATCACGACAGTGTCGATGTCGCTCACGGGCTCGTGCTTCTCTTCGGAATCGGCACCAGGGCGCTTGTATGGGGCTTTTTTAGTCAAGAAGTTTAAAAGGAGGGCAGCGCATCTTTTTTCTTTCACTGTTCGATTTGAAAGTCCGTTTCGTCCTCCTGACCCGGGCTTCACTCACCTGGCGGTTTCGAGCGCGACTGCACGCTTGCTGCGATCGGGATGGCGATCAGAGGGGAGCCCGCTGGCGGGCGCGATCAATCGCGCCACAACCTTGTATCCGGTAGGTC
>JBARNC010000260.1:0-4982 GCA_049802775.1 Pseudolabrys sp.
CTTTGCGCTCGGCAACGAAAAACCGCTCGAGCTTGCCGGGCAGGGGACCAAGCGCGCCGTCGGCCGCCCGAGCCAGACTGATCTGACGCTCGATCTTTCCGGACTCACAGGGGTTACACTTTACGAACCGGCCGAACTCGTGCTCTCGGCGCGCGCCGGCACGCCGCTCGCCGAGATCGAGTCGTTGCTTGAGAAGAACAACCAGGAGCTCGCTTTCGAGCCCATCGACTATGGGCCGTTGCTCGGTGGCGAGGCGGACCGCGGTACACTGGGGGGTGCCATCGCCGCTAATCTGTCCGGCCCACGTCGAATCAAATCCGGTGCCGCACGCGATCATTTCCTGGGCGTCACTGCCGTCACCGGCCGTGGAGAAGCAATCAAATCCGGCGGTCGCGTGGTGAAAAACGTCACCGGCTATGACCTCTGCAAGCTGCTGGCCGGGTCCTGGGGCACGCTCGCCGCCATGACCGACATTACTGTGAAAGTGCTGCCCAAAGGCGAGACCGAGGCCACTGTGCTGATCGCGGGTCTCGACGATGCGCGCGCCTGCGCCGCCATGACGGCTGCGATGGGTTCGTCGTGCGACGTCTCTGGCGCGGCACATTTGCCCGACCACGTGGCCTCCTGGTTCGATAGCCTGCCCAGATCAGAAGCATCCACGGTGCTACGGGTGGAAGGGTTTGCACCTTCGGTTGCGCACCGCCGAGAGGCGCTCGCTGCCCTGATGAAAAACTTTGGGCCGGTGACGCTGCTCGATGAAAAAAGTTCACGCGCCCTCTGGCGCAGCATCCGGAACGTCAAGCCATTCGCCGCGGAAGCTGCACGCGCACGGCCGCTTTGGCGCATTTCCGTTGCGCCCAGCCGTGGCCACGAAATCGCCGCCGCGATCACGCCAGCGGCGCAAATGTTCTATGACTGGGCGGGCGGCCTTGTTTGGGTGGCGATGCCCTTCGGAGATGAGCCCGACGCGGCCGCGATCCGTGGCGCCGTGGCCGCAGTGGGCGGCCATGCCACGCTGATACGTGCGCCAGCCGCGATGCGCGCCGCGGTCGACGTATTCGCGCCGGAGGCCCCCGCCGCGCGCGCTCTCGCCAAGCGCGTAAAGGAGAGCTTCGATCCAAAGGGCATGCTCAACCCCGGCCGCATGTGGGCGGGTGTGTGAAATGATATTTATTCGCTCACCACTCACTGCCGTCGTTCCCTCCTTTCGCTTCGCTCGGCCGGGGCGATAAGAAAGTGTAAGTCGATAGTGCAAACCTCTTTCACCCTCACACAGTTGCTCGACCCGCAGGTCGCATCCTCGGAGAAAATTCTGCGCGCCTGCGTGCATTGCGGATTCTGCACGGCGACGTGCCCGACCTACGTGCTGCTCGGCGACGAGCTCGATTCACCGCGCGGACGCATCTACTTGATCAAGGAGATGCTCGAGCAAGACAAGCCGGCGACACGCGAGGTGGTCAAGCATATTGATCGTTGCCTGTCGTGTCTCGCTTGCATGACCACCTGTCCATCCGGCGTGCACTACATGCATCTGGTGGACTATGCGAGAGAACGCATCGAAAAAACCTACAAGCGTCCAATTGCGGACCGCGCCATGCGCGGGCTGCTCGCGCGCGTGCTGGTCGACCCGGGGCTGTTCCGTCTTGCCGTGGTGGCCGGGTTGATCGCGCGCCCGTTAGCGCCGGTGCTCGATGTGCTCGGCCTGCATCGGATGGCAGCGATGCTTCGGCTCACGCCCCATCGTAAACCGGCACCCCCAATCGACCGCATTGGCAGGGTTTATCCAGCAGAAGGAGCGCGGCGAGGCCGGGTGGCGCTGCTGGCTGGCTGTATCAATCCGGTGCTCGCGCCCTCCACCAACGAAGCTGCCATCCGGCTGCTCAATCGCCACGGCATTGAGGTGGTGGTCGCCGCCGGCGAAGCCTGCTGTGGCTCGCTCGCCCATCACATGGGGCGCGAGGACGAGGCGCTGTCACGGGCTCGCAATAATATTGACGCCTGGACCCGAGAACTTGAAGGAGACGGACTCGACGCCATTCTGGTCACGGTCTCCGGCTGCGGCACGACCATCAAAGATTATGGATTCATGCTGCGCAGCGATCCGGCCTATGCCATGAAGGCCGCCCGCATTTGCGCGCGTGCACGCGACATCACCGAGTACCTGGCGACACTAAATTTGCGCGAAACGGTCGCTCCGGTGCCGCTCACCGTTGCTTATCATGCTGCTTGTTCGCTGCAGCACGGGCAGAAGGTGGTACGTGAGCCGAAAGAATTGCTCTCCAAGTTCGGTTTCGTGGTCAAAGAGGTACCCGAAGGGCATCTGTGCTGCGGTTCGGCGGGCACCTACAACATTCTCCAGCCGGCGCTAGCGGACCGATTGCGGGAACGCAAGGTTGCCAACATCGAATTGCTCACACCTGACGTGATCGCCGCCGGCAATATCGGGTGCATCACGCAACTTGCGTCCGGCACTGCGATTCCGGTTGTGCACACAGTTGAATTGCTCGACTGGGCTACTGGTGGCCCGGTGCCCGAGCCACTTGCAGCGTTCACTCGCAGTCACTAGCGCGCAGTTCCCTTGGCCGAAATATCTATTGACTTTATTCCTAGAGGTTGCGCGCGCAGCTTCACCCCACTCATTCCCCACGCGTGTCGCACTCTCGGACGAGCGCCGCCCCGATTGCATCGACAAGACGGGCCGCATAGCATGCCGGCCATGAGCACAATGGCCTTAAGGGTCGGAACTATTTAAGATTTTCATGAACAAACGATAAGGGAGGCCGCCATGCCGGCAACGTACAAAATTCTGATCATGGGCGCGTCCTACGGATCATTGCTCGCCTCCAAGATCCTGTATGGCGGCCACTCGGTGCATCTGGTTTGTCTGCCGGCCGAAGCGGACCTGATCAACACGGAAGGCTTCCGCGTGCGTTTGCCCGTCAAGGGTCGCAAGGATCAGGTCGAGATCGACTCGCGCAGGTTGCCCGGCAAAGTCAGCGCCGGTGGCGCTACCGGCGTCAACCCCAAGAACTACGACCTCGTTGGCCTCGCCATGCAGGAGCCTCAATATCGTTCGCCTGGCGTACGTGAGTTGCTGGACGCGGTGGCGAAATCGAAAGTGCCCTGCATGTCGATCATGAACATGCCGCCACTTCCGTATGTGAGGCGCATTCCTGGCCTCAATTACGATGCGCTCAAGCCCGCCTATACCGATGCCAGCGTATGGGACAATTTCGAACCGGGGCTCCTGACCTTGTGCAGTCCCGACCCGCAGGCGATCCGCCCGCCCGAGGAAAAGGTCAATGTGCTGCAAGTGACTTTGCCGACCAACTTCAAGGTCGCCAGGTTCGACAATGACATGCACACCGCTATTCTGCGCCAGCTTGAAAAGGACATCGATGCAGTTCGCTTTGACGCCCCGGAGGGCAAAATCGAGTTGCCGGTGAAATTGCGTGTGCACGATTCTATTTTCGTGCCGCTCGCCAAATGGTCAATGCTGCTCGCCGGCAACTACCGTTGCATTACAAAAGACGGCATGCGCACCGCGCAAGAGGCCGTGCATTCAAATATCGAAGAAGCGCGTTCGGTCTACAATTTCGTGTTCGACCTCTGCGTCAAACTCGGCGCTGCGCCGAGTGACCTGGTGCCGTTCGAAAAATATGCCGCCGCAGCGCAAAGTCTAACCCGTCCGGCCTCGGCCGCGCGCGCTTTGCAGAATGGCGCGCCGAATATTGAGCGCGCCGACAAGTTGGTGCAGCTGATCGCCAAGCAGAAGGGTCTGAGCCACCCGGGGATCGACGGGATTGTCGCGCTGGTCGACTCGCGGCTCGAGGCCAACCGCAAGAAGGCAGCGGCGGCATAGTTAGCCCAACGCGCTCACGGCAGAATCGCCTGCTGGTATCCGACAGGGTGTGGAAAACTCGCCCTGCCGGCCTGCCGACACGATCCTGCGTAGCACCGAAGGACCGCTTCGCGAGTCAAATTGTGACATTCACGCAACAGCTGGCAACTTTCCGCCAATAACAGGCCGATTCGCCCAAAAAGGCGGCAGTTGCCCCTGATTTTGGCTTGCCGCGACAGCCGGTCACAGGTCTAAATTTACTGCAGCACGTCAAAACGCGTCCAGGCCGGTCATAACCCGGGATTTTAGGGTTCGGCACGCGTGCGACGGCAAAGGGGATCGGCCGAAACCTTCAGGCCGATTGAATTAAAGGGGCAGGCTCCATGAAGAAAGTTGTGTTGTCGGCTGTCGCAGCGCTCGCAGTTACAGCGGCTGCGCCCGCATTTGCGGCCGACCTACCGTCGAAAGCTCCCAAGGTTGTGGCTCCGGCTCCGCCGCCCAGCCCATGGGACATCGCCTTCGGCGCCGCGATTATGAATGACTACATCTTCCGCGGCGTCACCCAATCCGGGCACAAGCCGTCGGTCGCGGCTTATTTTGAGCCGCGCTACAATATCATTCCGAACTGGCAGCTCTACGCAGGCATCTCCGGCGAGAGCATCAAGTTCGCCAACAACGCGGCGGCGGAAATTGATTTCTATGGCGGCGTGCGCCCAACCTTCGGCCCGCTCGCGTTCGATTTCGGTATATGGGAGTACTATTACCCAGGCGGCACGTGCTACGGCGGCGGCCCCCTCATGGGCACTGTTGCGCCGTGTCTGCTTGATCCATTTCCGAGTGGCAACGTCGCCAAGTCGGTCGCGAGTTTCTACGAAGTCTACGGCAAGGTCGCTTACACCTGGACCGATTGGGTCTTCGGAGCGAACTTCTACTGGTCGCCGAACTTCCTGAACCTTGGCGCCGACGGCGAATATCTGTCCGGCACCATCAAGTTTACCGCGCCCGAAAAGATGGCACTTGGTCCGTTCGGCTGGTACGTGTCGGGTGAGTTCGGCCATCAGTGGCTCGGCACCAGCGATCCTTTCTACGGCGTCGTGGGCGCTCCCGCGCCCGCGTCGTACGCCTTTGGTATTCCTGAGCC
>JBARNC010000261.1:0-2627 GCA_049802775.1 Pseudolabrys sp.
TTTCTTCAATCACGCACTCGGCAACATTTCCTACCAGACGATGGAAACGTGGTTACGGTTCCACGTCTGGTGGTGGCGAATTCCGGTTGTCAATTACACGCTCTATACGGCCGCCGTCATACATTTCTCGCTTGGCCTATGGGCGCTCTATCAACGGCGCCATTTTCGCTACACGGCAATTGAGATCACGCAGCTCGTGCTCGGCCTGAGCATTCCGCTTTGGCTCGCCAGTCATTTCGGCGTCGTGCGGCTCAACGGCGCACTGTTCGGACTTACCCCACCCAACTACGCAACGCCGCTATTCGCCTATTGGGTCCTGAGAAAATATATGATCGCGGTGCAGTTCATACTGATCACGGTTGCATGGACGCATGCCTGCATCGGACTTTATTTCTGGCTGCGACTAAAATCGTTCTTTAGCTGGGCGGCGCCCATTCTGCTCGCCATTGCGGTGCTGATGCCTCCGCTCGCGATGATCGGGGCGCACCATGGGGGGCGCGAAGTCACTCAACTTGCCGAGGATCCAGACTGGCGTAATCAAAATCTGCGGGGGATCCCTCCCGCGCAGCGCCAGGTTATCGACAGCATAACGCTCTTTTATTTCCCGATTGCCTATGGCGCTGCATTCGTACTGGTGTTCGCAGCGCGCGGCGTGCGCACATTGCGCGAACGCCGGCGCGGCATGGTCACGATTTCATATCCAGATCGGCAGGTACGCGTGCCGAAGGGCTTGAGCATCCTCGAAGCCAGCCTGCGCTTCAAAATTCCGCACGCCAGCGTTTGTGGCGGCCGCGCGCGCTGTTCGACATGTCGCGTCCGCGTTGTCAGCGATCGCAGCGGCCTGCCGCCGCCATCAGGACGCGAGGCTTTTGTGCTGGACCGTGTCGGCGTTGCAGCGAACCCGGCAATCCGCCTTGCTTGCCAGCTGCGGCCGCAGGAGGACGTGTCCGTCATCCCAATTCTGCCGCCGAACATGAACGCCGATCTCCTGCGCAAAGGCCGCCGCATGAATATCGGCAAGGAGCGTTACATCGTCAGCATGTTCGTTGACATGCGTGGCTCGACCAGGCTCGCGGAAGCGCGATTGCCATTCGACGTCGTGTTTCTTATCAATCGCTTCCTCGGCGCGGCCTCGCAGGCGGCGATCGATGCCGGCGGCCAGCCGAACCAGTTTCTCGGCGACGGTGTGCTGGCGTTGTTCGGCATTGATGTCGATCCGGAAACCGCGTGCCGCCAGGCGATGCGCGCGGCCGCGAACGTTGCCACCAATGTGGACTACATGAATCACCAGCTTGCGTCCGATCTGTCCGAACCGATCCAGTATGGCATTGGCATACATGGCGGCGAGGTGATTGTCGGAGACATTGGCTTTCGGGATCACACGGTGTTCACGGCGCTCGGCGATCCGGTCAATGTGGCAGCGCGGCTGCAGGACATGACAAAGACGCTCGATTGCAAGGCCATCGTGTCGGATGAGGTTTTTGCAACCGCTGGCGTCGCGGCCAGTCGGCTTGCCCGCACGGAGGTTTCGGTTCGCGGCCGTGAAGAACCGATGATCGTGCGCACCGTGGCGGACCCGGCCGTGTTTGCAAACATGCTCGAGTCGGCAAGCGCACAAGCGCCGGCGAAAGCCAGCTAAATTCGACCGAGCCGGCATATGCAGAAAAGTGCGTTTCAGGTGAAAACGCTGACTGATAGCGTGAGGTCACTTTCAAGTGCGACCCGTTCGTGCTTTTCGGAGACGTTCTTGATGCGATAGCACGGGTCGCCTGGATCCTGGTCCGAGGCAGGGATGAGATGACGAATTTCGTAGGGGCCGGGGGCGGATGATCGAAGAAGCCTTGGCTCAAGCTCGACGATCTGACCGATATTGAACTTATGTGCCATGCATCGTTCCTTTCGTCACGTTTGATTTGGAAGGTAAACCGACGGGCCCCTCTTTATCCTTGTGGCTATGCAGGAAGCGGGCAACCTGTGCTCTCAGCGCGGCCGATTTCAGCACGTCCCCCATTGAGCCTGCGGTATCGAAAAGCTCGCGCTGGAGCTTCGTTGGGATCGTGCTCCAATGCATGATGACGGCCGCGCCGAGGCAGCGAAGAATACGCTCCTCAGTTTCGGCGACAGTCGCGCGCGCGCCAGGCGTTCCAGCGTCGTCATCCTTAGGTGGGACATCCTGCGAATGAATGATCTTGTCGAAATTGTTCGCCAGCCAATCCTCGTTTTGCGCCAGTGCAGTGAAACTGTCCTTCGAGCGCTGAAATTCGCGGATCTCGCTCGGAACATCGGTATGTTTGAGCGATTCGGCGCTTTCTGCCGCTTTTGCGCGATATTGTTTTGCCTTGAACATGGGATGCTCCCTGCCTGGGACGCGCCGGGCGGATGTCCGCGCGACGGGCCTTGTTATTTCTGTTTGTCGGATGCTGGGTACTGTATATAGAGATGATCGGGCCAAATTGCGACGGCTATGGCGCAATTCGAAGGATTGGCGGGTCAAAGGCTCATTTGTTGCCTCAACAGGTCGATCCAGCCGACCTTTATTTCAAACAAACGGTCGTCTGCCCCTGTGGTTATCGCAAATTCATCTCCACATAAATGCATTGTTTGAATGAGGCTCATTCAGATGTTGT
>JBARNC010000262.1:0-4159 GCA_049802775.1 Pseudolabrys sp.
TACGTCTCCCGCTCGATGGCGCGCCAGCCGATATCGCGGCGGCAGAAGCCGTCAGGCCAGTGGATGCGGTTGACAGCGGCGTAGGCGCGGCTCTGTGCTTCGCGTACGGTCTTGCCACGCGCGCAGATGTTAAGCACGCGACCGCCATTGGCGAGAATTTTATTGCCGTCAGTTTTTGTACCGGCATGGAAGATTTCCACGCCTTCAACCTGTGCCGCCGTATCGAGGCCTTCGATGATCGAGCCCTTATTATAATTTCCGGGATAACCTTTCGCCGCCATCACGACTGTGAGTGCCGCGTCCGCATACCACCGCAAATCGAAATTCTTGAGTTGCCCGTCGTGCGCCGCCAGCAGCGCTGGCACCAGGTCCGACATCATGCGCAGCATCAGCACCTGACATTCCGGATCGCCGAACCGCACATTGTACTCGATCAATTGCGGGCCATCCTTGGTGATCATCAATCCGGCGAACAGCACTCCCTTGTAAGGTGCGCCGGAACGTTTGAGTGCACGCACGGTGGGATGAATAATCTCGTCCATCACGCGTCGATTTATGTCGTTGGTCATGATCGGCGCTGGCGAATAGGCGCCCATGCCGCCGGTATTCGGCCCCTTGTCTCCATCACCTACGCGCTTGTGGTCCTGCGCTGAAGCGAGGGCGATCGCGGTCTCTCCGTCGCAGAGCGCGAAGAATGATGCCTCTTCACCGACAAGGCAATCCTCGATCACGATTTCCCAAGCGGGCGTGCCGAGACCGCCGCCGAACATCATGTCGATGGCGGCTTCGGCCTCTTGAACGGTCTCCGCCACAACCACGCCCTTGCCGGCGGCGAGCCCGTCCGCTTTCACCACGATCGGCGCGCCTTTTTTGCGCACATAATCCTTTGCCGCGCTCGCACCCTTGAAGCGTTCGTATGCCGCAGTTGGGATGTTGTTGGCCCTGCATAAGTCCTTCGTGAAACCCTTGGAGCCTTCCAGCCGCGCCGCCCATTTGGTTGGGCCAAAGGCCTTGATGCCGGCGGCCTCCAGATCGTCGACGATGCCAGCGCACAGCGGCACCTCGGGTCCGACTACGACCAGATCGATTTTGTTTTCTTTAGAAAAAGCAATCACTGCGCTGTGGTCAGCGAGGTCGAGCACCACGCATTCGGCTTCCCGCGCAATGCCCGCATTGCCGGGCGCGCAATAAAGCTTGTCGGTGAGCGGACTGGCCGCCATCTTCCAGGCCAGCGCGTGCTCCCGTCCGCCGGAACCGAGAATGAGGATGTTCATGGCGTAGCGGAGCGGGCCTTTAGTGTGCGGTCGCTATTTGGTGTAGCATGTCACCTTACCCCCGCAAGAGATTCGGTCCGAATGGCAGGGCCCGCCCTCAATAACGTTGTGGAATGGACAGTCTCCGAGCTTTCGGCGGCGCTCAAACGCACCGTTGAGGATGCGTATGGCTATGTGCGCGTCCGCGGCGAGGTGTCTGGTTTCAAGGGGGCCTCACCCTCCGGCCACGTCTATTTCCGTCTGAAGGACGACAAGGCGGTGCTGGAGGCGGTGATCTGGAAGGGCAGCTTCGGGCGTATGCGGGTTAAGCCCGAGGAGGGCCTTGACGTCATCGTGTCCGGCAAGCTCACTACCTTCGCCGGCTCTTCGAAATATCAGATTGTGATCGACAGCCTTGAGCCGGCTGGCATCGGCGCGCTGATGAAGCTCCTGGAGGAGCGCAAGAAGAAGCTCGCTGCCGAGGGATTGTTCGACGAAGCGCGCAAACAGCTATTGCCATTCCTGCCAGAGGTGATCGGTGTGGTCACTTCGCCGACTGGCGCGGTGATCCGCGATATTCTGCATCGCCTGGAGGACCGCTTTCCTCGTCGTGTGCTGGTGTGGCCGGTACGGGTGCAGGGTGACGCCTCTGCGGCGGAAATCGCGAAGGCAATCCAGGGCCTCAATGCGTTGCCTAAGCGCGGCCCGTTACCGCGACCCGATCTGATCATCGTCGCGCGCGGGGGCGGTTCGTTGGAAGACCTTTGGTCGTTTAACGAGGAAGTTGTGGTGCGGGCAGCAGCGGAGAGCATGATCCCGCTCATTTCCGCTGTCGGGCACGAGACCGACATAACGTTGATCGATTTCGTCGCCGATCGCCGTGCGCCTACGCCGACCGCCGCCGCCGAAATGGCGGTGCCAGTGCGCGCCGAGCTGATGTCGACGCTCACTGATCTTGGCGCGCGCAAGCTTGCTTGCTGGCAGCGCAACGTAGATCGGCATCGCAAAGAGCTCTATTTACTTACGCGCGCACTTCCAGCGCTCAATGACATGTTGGCGATTCCACGTCAGCGGCTCGATGCCTGTGCCGGCCGCTTGCCGCGCGCCTTGCGCGCCAATGCGCAAATCCATCACACACACCTCACGCGCGTTGCCGCCAAGCTATCGCCGCGATTGCTGCGGCAGCGCCTCACGCGGGGCAATGAAATCGTTATCTCGCTCCGCGAGCGAGCTAAACGGGCGAGACATACTTATCTCGAGCAGCGCACGCAACGTTTACGAAGTGCCTGGCAACTGCTCAACGCGTATTCATACCGCAAGGTGCTCGAGCGCGGATTTGCTCTCGTCCGCGACGGTGAGGGGCGCCCACTGAGGTCGGCCGCCGCGGTCGGCGCCGGTATGCGGCTCGATATCGAGTTTGCCGATGGCCGCGTGGGCGCAAATGCCGATGGCGACCGTGCTTCGCAACCGCAAGCGAGAGTTAAACCGCGCGCGCGCGGCAGTGGTGAGGGCCCTGGAGGGCAGGGCAGTCTGTTCGGCTTGTAGCTTCAGGCGAGGGTTTCGCTGGCGCGGCCGAACGACTATGTTTGGTTGGATATCCAAGCAGGAAATGGAGGCCGCTTTTGCTCAATCGCTATGATCGCTCCTCGCCGATGAACGGCGAAGCGGAGGTGAAATACCTTGATGGCGATTTCCGCGTGGTGCGGCCGGGCGCCTTTGTGCGCTGCGCAGTGACCGGCGTACCGATTCCGCTCGAGGAGCTCAAGTACTGGAGCGTCGATTTGCAAGAAGCCTATGCCACGCCGGAGGCGGTCTTGCAGCGATACCGGGGTCCTCCCGCGGCCAAAAGATAGGCGATTAGCGCCTCAGCCTCGACATCACGAGCTGTCGCAGTTCATCGGCTTCTTGAACAACCATTGTCACCGGCAGCGTGTGAGCGCGCGTCGCCAGCGCTCCAAGCAGCCGCTCGCCGGCCATGCGCGCGCGGTCCTTTTCGGTGGTGAGGAGCGCAAGCCCGTCGTGTTCGGCCTCCATGATGAGTTCTCCCGCTTCCTCCGCTGTATAGCGGTGATGATCGCCAAATACCCGGCGCTCTGTAACGGCGATGCCGGCCTCGACAGCGGTGGCGAAAAACTTCTCCGGGTCACCGATGCCTGCGAAAGCCAGCACTTTGCGTCCCTTCAGAGTCGCAAGCCCACTTAGATCGGGTGCGAGACGACCGTGAAATACCGGGAGGTCACGCACGCAAGCTTGAGCGATGACTTCGTCAGCGCCGACGCCTTCACCCACCACCAGCAGCGCATCGGTTTGCCCGAGTTGTGTGGCCAACGGCGCGCGCAAAGGTCCAGCGGGAAATATGCACCTGTTACCAACGCCGCGCCGCCCGTCGATTACAGCAAGCGTGAAATTCTTCATCAACGAAGAATTCTGCAATCCATCATCCATGATGATGACGCCGGCACCTTGCGCGTGCGCAAGCGCTGCACCGGCGACGCGATCCCGTGCGACGATGGTCGGCGCTACACGCGCGATCAAAAGCGCCTCGTCGCCAACTTCGTCGGCAACGGCTGTATGAGCATCCACAAGTATTGGACCTGCGACATCCCCGCCATAGCCGCGGCTGAGACAGACTGGACGCTCGCCAGCGTCCGCAAACATTTGTGCGAGCATCATGACCGTCGGCGTCTTACCTGCGCCGCCAAGTGTGAAATTACCCACGCAAAAAACCGGCACTCCGGCGTGCGCACCTTTCATAGCCATGCGTCTCGCCACCACAGCGCCATAGACGAGTCCCAATGGCGCCAGCAAGCCTGCGGTGAGGCCTGCCCTACGCCACCAGAAGGACGGTTCACGCATCGCTGGTCCGTTGGCGCAATTGGAGCTGCATCAGGTAAGGGTCGAGCGCC
>JBARNC010000263.1:0-2684 GCA_049802775.1 Pseudolabrys sp.
AGATACCTCCCGTTGCGGTTTGCGTTTATTGCGAGCGGCACATTACTACTTTTCAAACGCGCCAAACAGACTCGGGCCAACGCTTTCGCTCAACCGGACACGCAACGCTTGTTAACCACGTCGACGACGTGATCGAATAAGCAATGTCCGCTTTTGGCACTTAGCGGACATACCGAGTTGCACTGCACAAGTCGGCTCTATTAGGGGCCGGTATTGGCCCAAACCAGGAGAAAACTAACAGGGCACCGATGCTGACGCTTTACGATTTCGGCAATTCAGTGTGCTGCCAAAAAGTGCGAATTACGATGTGTGCCAAGGGGCTCACGTGGGAATCCGCCAAGGTCGATTTGTTTAAGGCCGAGCAGTACGACCCCAAATATTTGAAACTTAATCCCAAAGGCGTCGTGCCGACACTCGTTCATGACGGAAAGGCAATCATCGAGTCTACGCTAATCTGCGAGTATCTCGATGACGCATTTCCTGAGCCACGACTCATACCTGCCGATTCATGGCTGCGAACGCGCATGCGACTGTGGAGCAAGATGGTTGACGAGGGGCTGTTCGAAGGCGTGACTGAAATTAGCTTCTCCGCCATGTTTCGTGAACGCATGCGCAATATGCCGGAAGAAATACGCGAAAGGCGCTTTCGACATAGTGGTGATCCGCGCCGTCGCGACCGTTTCATGTCAACCTACGAACTCGGGGTTCGTTCGCCGTTCGTCATACACGGGATTGCGGCTTACGAGCGAGCGTTCAAGATGCTGGAGGATACGCTTTCCGAGGGCGGGCCGTGGATCGTTGGCGCGAGTCCGAGTCTTGCCGACATCAACTTGATGCCGTTCGCAGCACGGCTTGATTATCTGGGACTGCTCGATCTCTGGATCAAAAATAGGCCGTCCGTAATGGCTTGGTGGGCGTTGGCGCGTGAATGGCCGAGCTTCAAAACCGGATTGCGCGATCTAATCTCCGAAGCTGAATTTTCGGAGATGAGATTGCATGGGCCCAAAATTGCATCCGACGTGCCGAAATCATCGCTGAGGTGCGACGCAACACACTAGCGGCAGCACACTGAATGCCACTGTCCGCTATTGGCACAAAGCAGACATTCAAAACTGAGCCGCGAAGTCCGCTTCTGGAGGTAAAGCAGACATACTCCGGAAGCTTGGAAATATCGGCTTTTGACCCAATCAGCGACATGCTCTAATCGCTATCGTACGATGAGCCTACCACTCCATTGTGCCGCTTTAGATGTCGCCACTTTGGCATCGAAAGGATGATCTCGTATGACCGATAGTGCCTCCGAACTCGAACGTCAGCTCAACGAATTGAAAGGGGCCATCGATCTTCTCTTCGAATTACGCGAAGAAGCCGCGCAGTGGGTGGAAGAGGCTGAAGATGGCTCCAAGCGTGAGGCCTTCGAAAACGTTTTTAGGCCATATCGAAGCACTGGAGAGCGAATACCGGAATCGCCAGGAACAACTGCAGAAGAAAGCGAAGTCCGCCTAGTCGCGATGGCGGCTCGCTACGTAACGCCCCTTTTTGCCGCGCTGCATGGGTCCGCTATTGGCACGAACTGCTATCGGGGCAACAGCGGAAATCAGGATTATTGGGCGCAATATCGCCTTTTGACCCAAAGCGGACATGGGCCCCTTCAAGAGACTGACGTCAGCCGATACGATGTCGCGTCTGGGCACGGCGATGAGACGGCGAGATTTCATCAAAGTTATTGCAGGTTCAGCAGCCGCTTGGCCGCTGTCGTTATCGGCACAACAGCAAGCCCGCTTGAAGCGGGTAGGCGTGTTACTTGGCATCATTGAAAAAGACCCTGAGACGAATGCCCGCCTTAAGGCTTTCCGGCTGAGCATGCGCGATTTGGGTTGGATCGATGGGCGCAATGTTCAGATTGAATATCGGTTTGCTGGCAGTGATCCGAAGGCAATCAAGAAATATCTGACGGAGCTAGTCGGCTTAGCGCCAGACGTCATTGTCGCGAATAGCACGCCAGTCCTGGCTGCGATCAAACCGGCAATAAGTAAGATTCCAATCGTATTCGTGGTTGTAAATGATCCGGTCGGCCAAGGTTTCATTTCAAATCTTACGCACCCCGGAGGCAACATCACCGGATTTTCATTCCTTGAGCCCGAAATAGTGGGCAAGTGGGTCGATCTGCTGCGCGATGTTAAGCCCGATCTGTCACGTGTCACTTTGATGTTCAACCCGGATAGCGCGCCCTATTATGATGGTTACGTAAGATCGTTCAAAAAACGGCCCCAGCAAAGTTCGGTCGAGTTGAACACGGCGCATGTGCGAAATGTGGCCGAGATCAACTCGGTGGTTGCGGAGTTGGCCCGCGAACCGAGCAGCGGTTTAATTACGCCGGGCGATCCGTTTATCGTCAATACACGTGACGCTATTTTAAAAGTGGTTGCTCAGGGCAAGGTGCCCCTCATGTCTCCTTATAGGCAATTCGCCATCGACGGCGGCCTGATATCTTACGGACCTGACGCTGCCGATATCTTCCGGCGTTCAGCGTCCTACGTTGATCGCATTCTCAAGGGAGAATTACCTGCCAACTTGCCAGCACAGTCGCCCGACAAGTTCGAGCTCGTCGTAAATCTAAAAACCGCCAAAGCGCTAGGCCTCTCAGTAAGCGAAAAGTTCCTGCTGCTAGCCGACGAGGTAAT
>JBARNC010000264.1:0-2552 GCA_049802775.1 Pseudolabrys sp.
CGAAGGCGCGGCAACCTAGCCTCCGGAACCCGTCCCGTCCGCGCGCATTACTCTAAGGCGCGGATGGAGGCGACGATGGTCAGAATCATCAGAGCGAAGACGCAGCGTGCAATTAGAAACGTCGCGCGACGAGGTGCAAAAACCGTAAGATCGGTGGCAGGCGACGCCCTTGGCGCTGCCGCCAAGGCGGCTGCCGGCGTAGTGCTTGACTCGACTCTGCACCGGCCATGGAACGTGCAGCAGGGAGGGCAGCGCGGCGGACGATCACCAGCCGCGCCGGGAAGAAAAGCCCGACCAGAAGAAAAGCCCGCGCTGCAAAGCGGAAAGTCAAACGCCGCACGCGCTAGTCGTTTCGTGCTGGAGGTAAGCGACTTGAGCGCGCCATCGTATGACATCGGTGACCGGCGTCCCCGCCGGGTGCGCGGCAAGGGCGTGGTAGCTGTTGCCGGGGAAGCGTTCAACGACATCGTGATTCTGCTGCAAACCGAATTGCGATTACTGCGGGCCGAAGTCGCGGAAAAACTCGCCATTTCGGCGTTCTCGGCATTGCTGATTGCCGCCGGGGCGCTTCTGATGATGGCAACGATCGTCCTGTTGCTGCAGGCAGCCATTGCCGCGCTCGTTGCATACGGATTGTCCTGGCCGATTGCCATTCTACTCGTTGCCGCCTGCACCCTGCTGACCGGCGCCGGATTGATCTGGTTCGGATTCAACAACCTCACGCTTGATCGTCTTGCTCCATCCAAGACCATCGCCCAGCTGCAAAAAGATGCCGAACTCGCCAACATGGAATGAGGACATGGCCGCTTTCCAGGGAACTTGACCGCAAGGCGGAGCGCGTGCGCAGGGTTGCGGCCCTCTTACTGCCAGGACGCTTTGCTATCGCGCGATGAAAGGTCGCCGACGATGGGCCGTGCTGTGGACTGTATGCACAAATCTTAGGGAACCTGCTGATCTCATTGCCGTTATCACGCCATGGGCCGCGCCAAATCACCGAACAAGAAACCCACCGTCAAAACGAGTTCGAATGCACAATCATCCGAGCGAACCACGACGAAATCCACGGAAAGCAATTCGTCCAACACCAAGTCTTCCGAGACTAAGCTATCCGTCAAGACCTCAAACGACATCTCCAGGTTCAGTCCAGCGATAAAATCCGGAAAACCTTCAGATAAGACGTCATCAATCAAGGAGTCTTCCCGGAAAAACTTCCGCGACAAACCAGCCGAAGATGCCACCGCCGATGTCGGGGAGTCGGCGAAGATCGAGCCGCCGCCGCCTGAGATCGCCGAGCCCGGCGAAATAATGTCGCCAGAGGAGGCCGAGCAGGCGCTCAAGCGCTATTTGCTGAACCGCTTTTGGATTTCGGGGCGCGGCTTCTGGGGCAAAAGTGGGGACCGGATCGCCTGGATCGGCTCGATCGGGCTCTTGCTGCTAATCGTTCTCTATGTTGCCGTCCAGTACGGCATCAACGTCTGGAATCGCAACATCTTTGATGCCATAGAGAAACGCGACTCCGCGACCGTGCTTTGGCTCTCCGCGGTGTTCTTTCCGCTGGCATTCACGGGTGTCGCACTCAGCGTCGCGCAAGTGTACGCGCGAATGGGGATGCAGCGGCGATGGCGCGCCTGGCTGACCGACAATGTGGTGTCGCGCTGGCTGAGCCACGGTCGCTACTACCAGCTCAATCTTGTCGCCGGCGACCACAAGAATCCGGAATACCGCATCGCAGAGGATTTGCGGATCGCCACCGACGCGCCAGTCGATTTCACCGCCGGCGTGACCTCAGCGCTCCTGTCGGCGGCGACCTTCATCGTCGTGCTCTGGACCATCGGCGGCGCGCTGACTATTTCGCTTGGCGGCACGACGCTGCCCATTCCCGGCTTCCTCGTGATCGCTGCGATTGCCTATGCCGCCCTCGCCAGCACCGCGATGGCGGTGATCGGCCGAAGGTTTGTCGCGATATCGGGAAGCCGTAACCAGGCCGAAGCTGAATATCGCTATGTGCTGACGCGGGTGCGTGAACACGGCGAAAGCATCGCGCTGCTCGGCGGCGAAGCGGAGGAGCGCGACGGCGTCGACAAGTCCTTCCGAAAAGTGCTCAAGCAATGGGCTCTGTTATGCGGCCAGCACATGCGAACCACGATCGTGTCGCAGGGTTCGAGCCTGATTGCGCCGGTGTTTCCAGTATTGTTGTGCGCGCCGAAATTTCTCGACGGCAGCATGACGCTTGGCCAGGTGATGCAGGCGGCTTCCGCCTTCACTATTGTGCAGAGCGCATTTGGCTGGCTGGTCGACAATTACCCGCGCCTTGCGGACTGGAACGCGTGTGCGCGGCGGATCGCCTCTCTGATGATGTCGATCGACTCTCTGGAGCGCGCGGAGACCGGCGATGACGTCGGTCGGATCACCCGCGGCGAGACCGCGGGTGATGTGATACTCAGCCTCAACGATTTGACGGTGACGCTTGGTGACGGCACCGCGGTGGTCGACCAGACCAAAGTGGTAGTCCAACCTGGCGAGCGTTTGCTGGTTGCGGGCGACTCCGGCAG
>JBARNC010000265.1:0-5768 GCA_049802775.1 Pseudolabrys sp.
AGTAAATTGGGATAACCAATTGCAGAAGTGCCTAAAATACAGGGCTTTTCGAGCCGTGTGCTGTTATCTAAAGTTATGCGGAGTTAGGGCTGGTAACTATTTCGGCCACACTTGCACCTCGGTGAGCAAGAGATGGCTTATGTGCTGGGCGCATTGATCCGCAGCCTCTAGGTTCGCTTGGACCCGGCTTTTCCGCTTTGGGGCGCGCCGGGCTAGGCCGCAACTAGAGCGCTGAGGTAATTGTGAAATGGGACCACGAGTTGGACCGCGCCGAGGTGCCGGCGCTGATTCCATTCGTAGTGTGACGCACTAGCGCACCAGGAGAACGCCGGTGGTTTGCGGATTAAAATCGTCGAAGAAATTGTAACTGCCTGCCTCCAGTGGCCGCAATCTGATGACACCTTCGCTATTTCCCGACACCACCTTCTCCACGCGCAGGCTCACGCTCTCGAATTCCATTGGCGTCGGATCGAGGTTCTTCACGTGCAATTCGATAGGCACTTTGGCCGGGGCCTGGATTTGAGCCGGCTGGAAGCGATGGTTCTTCACACTAACGCTCACACTCGCCGTTTGCTGCGCACCCGCCGGAAAGCAGGCCGCCGCAAGCACAAGCGTGACAAAAAGGGTCTTTGCAATGTTTGCGATCATGCAGGTTGCTCCCAGCTAGAATTCGACTGCTAATTTCAATTTGGCGCGGTGGCGTGAAAACTCGGCAAGATTGAGTGTGGGACCCGGAACGTCGACATCGTGGCCCGTGACTTGCGTATTCCAGGCCGCAGTCACGAACGCCTTGGAACTCAATTGGACGTAAAACGTAGGACCGACATAGACCGCGTCGCCGGTGTAGGTATTGAACCAGATCCCATCGTAGTGGCGGAGATACCAGAGCTCCGCGCCCACAAATATGGCGGGGATTATGCGGTAAGATATGGCACCGGAGACGCCACCGGTCGATTCCTTCTCCCAGCCCGCCCCGATGTGGTCCGGATCGTGTGTTGCCTCCGGTTCGTAGAGCAGATTGGCGCCGAGGTAGAGCCGGTTCTTGATCAATTCGAGATCTGCATTGAGCTTGAGCTCCAATTCGAAATTTGTGACCCGTTGACCGGTGGTTTCGTCGCTCCGCCGCCATACCCCTTCAGACGAAAGAGTGACCGCGAGCGGCGACGATGGGTCGCGATCCAGCAACAGATACCGTATCTCGCCAAAGAGGCCGCCGAATGCGACCTGGTTGCGGTTGTCCATGTCGGTGACATTTCTGATGTCGTGCGTTGAAAGCAGCGGCCCGAATTCGAGTTGCACGTATTGGTTCGGCGTGAACTCGTACTCGAGTTTGGTCTCGCTTGCCCAGTAACGCCCGTCAGCTTTTCCGAACCGAGCAACGGTTTCCCACGAAAATTCCTTTTCGCCTTCGAGGCCGATCCCCGACCCTTCCGTGAAACCGAAAATGTATTTGGTTTCGACGTCAGGATAGACAACTGGATTGTTGTCTTGGGCTTGAGTAGCGAAGCCGGTTGCAATAAATAGTGGCGCAGCAAAAACAAGCGCGCGCGTGTCACGAGCGTCAAGCATTATAGTCTGCTCTCATACGCCGGGTTCAAGGCCCGGCAATCAGGTGAGGCGTCGCGCACATCTCGTGGCGCAAAACAATTCAAGAAATTTTCGCGCGCGAGTCAATGCGCGCAGCAAACATTAGAATGTTCTAGTTAGGAGCCTTTCTAATCGAGCAACTACAGATAAGAATTTTTCTAATTTGAATGCAACTCATCCACGCCTGCATTCAATGAATCTCAGGCTCAGGGATTGCTCCGAGCGGTGCGAGAAAATCGAAATCGCAGCCCTCATCGGCCTGGCCGATATGTTGCGAGTAAAGCGCACCATAGCCGCGCGGATAACGCGGTGCGGGCTGCTTCCAGGCAGCGCGGCGCTTGGCGATTTCCTCATCCGAGACGTGCAAATGAATGCGGCGCGCGGGCACATCCACCTCAATCTCGTCGCCGGTCTTGACCACGGCAAGCGGGCCGCCGACGAAACTCTCGGGCGCTACGTGCAGAATACAGGCGCCGTAGCTTGTACCGCTCATGCGCGCGTCGGAAATGCGCACCATGTCGCGCACACCCTGTTTCACCAGCTTTTTCGGGATCGGCAGCATCCCCCATTCCGGCATACCGGGCCCGCCCTTGGGCCCACCATTCTTGAGCACCAGAATATGGTCGGGCGTCACATCAAGATCATCGCGCTCAACCTCACGAGCCATGTGATTGTAGTCTTCGAATGCGATCACCTTGCCGCGGTGACGCAACAAGCGTTTCTCGGCCGCAGATGGCTTCATCACGCAGCCGCGCGGGGCCAGATTGCCGGTAAGCACGGCAGTCGCGCCGTCGCGCGAGACCGGATTGGACAGCGGATGAATGACATCACGATTGTAGACTTCCGCGCCGGCAATATTCTCGCCCATACTGTTGCCGGTGACCGTGAGACAAGAGAGGTCGAGCGCGGCTTCGAGCTCTCCCATGAGCGCCCGCAAACCCCCGGCATAAAAGAAGTCTTCCATCAGGAATTCGCCGGAGGGCCGCACGTTAGCGAGCACGGAAACCTCGCGCGAAATTTCGTCGAACCGGTTCATATCGAGCTTAAATCCCGCCCGCCGCGCCATCGCCACCACATGAATGATGGCGTTGGTCGAGCCACCCATCGCCATATGCACGCGGATGGCATTGTCGAAAGCGGCGGATGTCAGAATGCGCTGCGGCGTCAAATCGTCCCACACCATGTCGACGATGCGGCGGCCGACGGCGGCGCACATGCGCGGATGACCGGCGTCAGCGGCTGGGATTGATGAGGCACCCGGCAACGTCATCCCCAGCGCCTCGGCGATTGCCATCATGGTTGCGGCTGTTCCCATCACCATGCAGGTGCCAAAGCTCCGCGCTATACCGCCTTCGATCTCCCGCCAGTCCTGCTCGGTGATGCGGCCGGCGCGCTTCTCGTCCCAGTACTTCCAGGCATCAGTGCCCGAGCCGAGCACTTGCCCGTGCCAGTTGCCGCGCAGCATCGGACCCGCGGGCACATAGATCGCCGGCAGCCCCATGCTGATCGCCCCCATGATCAGGCCGGGCGTGGTTTTGTCGCAGCCGCCCATGAGGACAGCACCGTCGATCGGGTGGCTGCGCAGAAGCTCCTCCACTTCCATCGCCAGAAGATTGCGGTAGAGCATCGTCGACGGCTTCACGAACGGTTCGGACAGCGACATCGCCGGCAATTCGATGGGAAAGCCGCCGGCCTGCAGCACGCCACGCTTCACGTCCTCCGCGCGGTCGCGCAGATGCGTATGGCAGAAATTGATGTCGCTCCAGGTGTTGATGATGCCAATCACTGGCTTGCCGCTGAAGTCGGCGTCGTCATAGCCGCGTTGGCGCAACCGCGACCGGTGCCCAAAGGCGCGCAGGTCACTGACGCCGAGCCAGCGATGGCTGCGCAGCTCTTCCGGACGTTTACGTATGGTCATTCTTGCCGCTGGACGAACCCGCTAGTTGATCGACAGATTGGCGGCGCTGACCACCTTTTCCCATTTGGCGGTTTCATCCGCGACAAGCTTGCCGAAATCCGCCGGTGAGCCGCTGATTGTAATTCCCCCAAGTTCCCTCAGCTTCGCCTGAATGCCCGGATCCTTAAGCGCAAGGTTAATCTCCTTGTTGAGGAGATCGACGATTTCTTTCGGCGTTCCCTTAGGTACGCCGAATCCAAAAAAGGCGCTCGCCTCATAACCGGGCACGGTTTCAGCAACGGTCGGCACATCAGGAAGCTCAGGTGAGCGTATCGCCGTTGTCACCGCTAAGGCGCGCAACTTGCCGGCCTTGATATGGTTGATCGACGACGGCATGTTGTCAAACGTCACCTGCACCTGACCACCGAGCAGATCAGTGAGCATCGGTGCCGACCCCTTATACGGCACGTGCGTCATTTTTGTTCCGGTCATCATCTTGAATAGCTCACCCGAGAGATGAATCGACGTGCCGTTGCCGGACGACGCGACGTTCACCTTGTCTGGATTGGCTTTCACGTAAGCGATGAATTCGGCGACGTTATTTGCCGGTACCGACGGGTGCACTTCCATAACGTTAGGCACGCGGATAAAGCCGGCGACCGGATCGATGTCACGCAGGAAAACGAAATTCAGATGCTTGTACAGCGAGGTGTTGATGGCGTTGGCCGGGTTGACCAGGAGGATCGTATAGCCGTCGGGTGCCGCCCTGACGACCGCCTCGGTCGCAAGATTGTTGCCGGCACCGGCACGGTTCTCGACGATGAACGGCTGGCCGAGGTGCTTGCCGAGCCAATCGCCGAACAGCCGCGCGAGGATGTCGGTCGTACCGCCGGGCGGGTAGCCCACTAAGATATGCGGCTGGCGAGTCGGATAGTCGAGGGCCTCGGCATTGCCAATCGGGACGAGCGCGAGGCAAGCTACCGCGAGGGCTGCACGCGAGACGAGCGCGAAAAATCGCCGCATAACTGTTTATCCTCCCCATGGCCGGCCTTTTCGCTGGGCCGGCATTGTTTGCTGACGCTGACGTTACGCGGCACGGGAGGTCTCGTGCAAGGGAGGACGCCGTACGGTTGGCCGACTGTTGGCATTGCCAGGCGCCGCCCGGGAGAGGCTAATTATCCAGTGATTCCCCAAAAGTTAGGCAACGCGATCAAAACGAACAATTTCGAAATTTCGCTAGAAGTCGCACGAAACGGCTTTGATCAGCGGTCATGCCCTTGCTAGCGGTCGATTTCGGCCGAGCTACTTCGCTTGGGACCGGTCGGAAATTATACCAATCGAAATTTTTGAAACGAACAAACCAATCAATAACGGTGACAATCACTCGACGAACCTCAAACAATCTCAAGCCGAGAGAAATTAATGCACGCTCTTGAACTAACTAAATTGTTATCCGGGAGCGAAACCCAAAAACCCAGAGAGAGCTTGTGTTTGGGTTGCGGGCAGGATTAAGAATTAGCTGAATGTTCGGAGTGAACGGAAGGTTCTCGGTCAACTGATAGCGAAAGAAGGCTTCAAGAACATACTGGTCCGGCAAAAATGGACTGGATGGGCGCGCAGACATGCTGCGCTGGGGCGAGCGGGAGGAGTCACTGGGGTTGCATCGCCACGTCCTGTCCAGATCTCTCGGCTGGCTGATCAGGGGCATCTGGTGTCTGTGCCAGGCCTTACTTGTGGCGTGGGCTACTTTGGCCACCTACTATTCGAACCTGCCGTGGGCCTGGTTGCGCCTCGCGCTAGCGGCGGCGTTTGCGGCATACGCGATCTGGATTCTCTGGCTTTCGCGACAACGGCGTATGTCCGGGGTCCTCATCGTGCTGTTTCTCGGCGTAGTTGCATGGTGGATATCCATTTCTCCCTCGCATGATCGTGAGTGGCGACCGGAAGTCGCCGTGATGCCACGGGCGGTCGTCGATGGGGATAACGTGCGCATTACCGGTGTCCGCGACTTCGACTACCGCAGCCAGAATGATTTCACGGTACGCTACGAAGAGCGCAAGATACAGCTGTCGCACTTGACCAACCTCGATTTTTTCGTGTCCTACTGGAGCGAAGGACTGGTTGGACACACGTTCCTGAGCTTCATCTTCGACAACGCGCCGCCACTGAGTATCTCCATCGAAACGCGGCCAGAGGCGGGTGAAGGCTTTGATCCTGTTGCTTCGCTCTTTAAGCAATTCGAATTGATTTACGTGGTAGGGAACGAGCGCGATCTCGTAAAGGT
>JBARNC010000266.1:0-34957 GCA_049802775.1 Pseudolabrys sp.
GCCCGACGGCGGCACGACAGTGACAAGCGTCATGTCGGGCCGACCGATCACTCTGACATTCCCGGGCAGCGCCACGTCGGTGAGATGTTTGGAGTGATTGATGTCGAGGCTGGAAATATCGACGTCAATTGACTCTGGAATTGCGTCCGCCTGACAGATCACCTCGACCGTGTGGGTGACGATGTTAACCGCGCCGCCGCGTTTCACGCCGGGCGCCTGGTCGGCGTTGAGCACGTGCACGGGAATGTGCACGCGGATGGTGGCGCCTTCCGACACGCGCAGGAAGTCGACGTGCATCGGCAGATCCTTGATCGCATCGAGCTGGAAATCGCGCGGGATCACTCGATGCTTGGTGCCGTCCACATCGAGATTGTAAAGCGTCGTGAGAAAGCGCCCGGCATAGATCCGTTTGCGCAGTTCGTCATGGTCGAGCAGGACCATCAGCGGTGGCTTGTTCTCTCCGTAAATCACGCCCGGCACGTGGCCGGACCGACGCGCAGCCCGGGCGGCCCCCTTGCCGCCTTTCGGACGCGCCGTCGCTTTCAATTCCTGGACGGTCGCCATCTTGAATCCCTCATCTAAACCAATGGAAAAGGCGGCTTTTTTCGCCGCCTGCGTACGCGGCAAGCCTCCAGGGGTGCCGGGGGCCGCGAACCGGGCGGGTTATACCGGCGGCGTCCGTAAAGGGCAAGAAATCCGGGTCAGACCCCGTTAATGGGCCTAGGCGACGGCCGAGTCCTTAGCCTTCTTGCCGGACTTGTCGGCTTTAGCTTCCAGCGCCGCGATGCGCGCCTTCAGAGCCTCATTCTCTTCGCGTGCCAGCCGCGTCATTTCCTTGACCGCCTCGAATTCTTCACGCTGCACGACGTCGAGATCGCGCAGGATACGCTCAGCCTGGTTGCGAAACAGGGTGTCGAATTCGCGCCGCACCCCTTGAGCCACTCCTGCAGCGTCATTCATCAGACGCGCCATTTCGTCGAAAAAGCGGTTGCTTGTCTGGGTCATGTTTCGTCTCCGCCACAAGGTTGCCATCACAATGGCGATCCGATTATCCCGCCGCAAGACCCGGCATGCTACCAGTCATGCGGCTCAGCACACACGAATCGGACCTTGCCATGCCCTTGCTTGTTATTCCGTATCCGGCGTTTGATCCGGTGCTGGTACATATCGGCCCATTCGCCATCCGCTGGTACGCGCTGGCGTATATTTTCGGCATTCTGATCGGCTGGGCCTATGCCCGCCTCCTCATCCGTTCCGCGAAATTGTGGGGCGGCAAGGCGCCGATGACCGTCACTGACTTCGACGATTTCGTGCTGTGGGTGACGTTCGGCATCATCCTCGGAGGCCGCATCGGCTACGTGCTGTTTTACAACCTACCGCACTTCGCCATGCACCCTCTGGAGATTTTCCAATTGTGGAATGGCGGCATGTCATTCCATGGCGGTTTCACGGGCTGTGTCGTAGCCGTTCTGCTGTTCGGCTACAAGCGCGGCATTCCAGTCCTCTCGCTCGGTGACATCACCTGCGCGGTTGGACCGATCGGGTTGTTCCTCGGCCGTATAGCCAATTTCATTAATGACGAACTATGGGGACGTTCCACCGACGTGCCCTGGGCGATGACATTTCCGAGCGGCGGGCTGCTGCCGCGACATCCAAGCCAGCTTTACGAGGCGGCCCTGGAAGGCCTGGTGTTGCTTGCGGTGCTGGCGCTGCTCATGCGTGCCGGCGCGCTAAAGCGCCCTGGCTTGATTATCGGCTGCTTTGCCATCGGCTACGCAATCGCACGCACATTTTGTGAGTTCTTCCGCGAACCTGATGCCCAACTCGGCTTCCTGTGGGGCGGCGCTACCATGGGACAATTGTTGTCTGTGCCGCTTTTTCTCGCGGGGATCGGTTTCATAACCTATGCGCTGAAGCAGCCGCTCCGGAGACATTAGTGGAGGAGCGTTCGCCGCTGGAGATTGAAATTCGCCGGCGCATTGCGTTGGCGGGTCCGATGCCTGTCGCTGAATATATGGCGCTCTGCCTTTTTGACCCTGCGTTCGGCTACTACACCACACGTGACCTGTTCGGCGCGCGCGGCGATTTCATCACTGCGCCGGAAGTGAGCCAGATGTTCGGAGAACTGATCGGCTTGTGGGCGTCCGCGGTGTGGAAGCAGATGGGCGCGCCCGAGAACGTACGGCTGATCGAGCTCGGCCCTGGCCGCGGCACCATGATGAAAGATGCGTTGCGGGCGGTGCAGATCGTGCCGGATTTCCGGGCCGCAATCGTGGCACACCTGGTTGAGGTCAGTCCGCAGCTCAAGGCGCAACAGGAAAAGACACTGGAAGGCGTGGGCGTTCCGATATTCTGGCATGCCGCACTCGCCGAGGTGCCGAAAGGTCCGGCCATTATCGTGGCCAATGAATTCTTCGACGCATTGCCCGTCAATCAGGCAATCAAGACCGAACGCGGCTGGCATGAGCGCCGCATCCAGATCGATTCAGGCGACCATCTCGCCTTCACCATCGCGCCTGAGCCGATCCCATTTTTTCAAAGCTTGTTAGCGCCGGCATTACGGGCGGCGCGCGCGGGCGCGATCTTCGAATGGCGCGCCGATACCGTGGTGATTGAGGTCGGCCGGCGCATTGCCGACAATCGAGGCGCCGCCCTTGTGATCGATTACGGCCACACCGAAACCGGCCTCGGCGAGACTTTCCAGGCAGTTGGCCAGCACGCCTATGCCGATCCCCTGACTTTCCCCGGCAGCCTCGATCTCACTGCGCACGTTGATTTCCAATCATTGGCGCGGGCCGTCGAAGCGATGGGGGCAACCGGTTTCGGGCCTATAGAGCAATCGCAATTCTTACGACGTCTCGGCATCGAACGGCGCGCTGCCGCGCTCAAGGCCAAAGGCGCGCACGCCGCCGAAATCGAACAGGCTCTTGCGCGTTTGATTGGCCATAACCGCACCGCAATGGGCGAGCTATTCAAGGTCGTTGCCTTCGCGCATCGCTCAATTGGCGTGCCCCCTGGCTTCGAGAACTAATGCGTTGGCCCTGCACCCTAGCGTACACTATCTATTCCACCGACGGAAGGCACTGACTGCCCGAACGTAAACCGATGCTACAGGCTTCTTCACTCGCCACGCTTGATCGGATTCGCCACGCTTTCTTTACGCGCTCCGGCGGCGTCTCGCAGGGCGTCTATGCCTCGCTCAATGGCGGCGTCGGCTCTAACGATGCGCCCGATAAGGTCGCCGAAAATCGCGCCCGCATGGCGACAACATTGGGCGTGAACCCGGATCGCCTGCTCACACCCTATCAGATCCATTCGCCCGACGTTGTTGTGGCGGACAAGCTGTGGACGCGCGAAAACCGTCCGCGAGCGGACGCCATCGTTACGCGCGTGCCGCGTTTGGCGATTGGCGTATCCACCGCCGACTGCGGACCGCTGCTGTTCGCTGACAGCGAGGCTGGTGTGGTTGGCGCCGCCCATGCGGGCTGGCGCGGCGCGCTCACAGGCGTGATCGAGGCGACGATCGCCACCATGGAGCGGATCGGTGCCGACCGAGGCCGCATCACCGCCGCCCTTGGGCCTGCCATCCGGCAGCCGAACTATGAGGTCGGACCAGAATTGGTCGAGCGCTTCGTAGCGGCCGATCCTCGCAATGCACGTTTCTTCACGGCATCGCAACGCACCGGGCACGCCATGTTTGATCTCACGGGTTATATTGCCGAACGTGTTCGGCAGGCTGGCATCGTTCAGTTCGAAGATCTCGGTTTGTGTACCTATGCGGAGCCAGAACGCTTCTTCAGCTATCGACGGACAACGCTCCGCGCCGAGCCCGACTACGGTCGGCATATCAATGCCATCGCGCTCGTCGACTGACGGGCCGCGCGTGTTGCGTCTAGACTCGACGGTGCCCTTGCCGCTACGGTTTACCCCCGGCCGAAAAGACTTAAAGACTTAAAAAGAAGAGACCTGTGGGGGTGTCTATGGCGTGGAGTTGGGGTCGCCGCGCGATCGGCGCGGCGTGGTGTATCCCGCGTCTTGGCGGATTGTTGGCCGCGGCCTGCACATTGGCGCTGGTCGGTTGCAATCCCGACCGTCAAGCCGTATCGGCCGCGCAGCCGCGCGGTGCGACCATTGCCTTTGAATCCGTCGATGGTATGCCGCCCGGCCAATTCCAGAAACTGGTAAATGATCTCAATGACGAAGCGCAAGCGCGCCACCTCGCGATAATTTCGCGCGAACAGTCTTCTGCCTACCGTGTGCGCGGGTATCTCGCTGTCAAGGTAACGAAGCATCAGACCACAGTCTCCTGGGTGTGGGACGTGTTCGACCAAGAGGAAACCCGGGCGCTACGCATCAGCGGCGAGGAGACCACAAAAGGCCGGCACCGCGACGCTTGGGCAGCGGTTGACGACGCCATGCTGCGCCGGATCGCCCGCACCAGCATGGAGCAACTTGCTGCCTTCCTGACCTCGCCAGCGGTCGCGCCGGGTACCTCGCCGCCTCCGGCCGAGGCCCAAGTAGCGATGGCCGACGTGCACGAATCTTCGCCGGAAGCCGCTGGCATATTCCGCATTTCCTGGCCGCAGGTCGATCCGATATCGACAGACGCTGCGGAAGCTGTCGACACAGACAATGCCGGGGCGGTACCGTTGCCGCGCCGCCGCCCGCCTGTGGCTGCTGCACTTTCGGAGCGAGAGACGCTGGCATTCGCGGCATCGAGCCGCTAACCGCCAATTCATCCTGTCGATGAAAGCTTCGGGACAATCATTCGCAGCCATATTGCCGGGCCCTGCCCGCCTTGTTATGACCACGCCGCCTGTGGCGGGAGTGAGGGCGAGGATTCAGAATGTCGGGCAAGAACGGAGCGATCAAGCTCGTCGCCGGCAATTCCAATCCCACGCTGGCCCAGGGGATCGCCGACTACCTCAAGCTCACGCTTGCAAAGGCGGTCGTACGTCGCTTCGCCGACATGGAGATCTTCGTCGAGATTCAGGAAAACGTACGTGGCGCCGACGTTTTCGTGATTCAGTCAACCTCGTTTCCTGCCAACGATCACCTCATGGAATTGCTTATCATCGTCGACGCGCTGCGCCGCTCGTCCGCGCGTCGCATCACCGCGGTGATTCCGTATTTTGGCTATGCTCGCCAGGACCGTAAGCCTGGACCACGCACGCCGATCTCGGCCAAACTGGTTGCTAACCTGATCACCCGTGCGGGTGCGGATCGCGTGATGACGCTCGATCTCCATGCCGGGCAGATCCAGGGATTTTTCGATATTCCAACCGACAATCTCTACGCGTCGCCGGTGATGGTGCGTGACATCCGCGAGCGCTTTAAGCTCGACAATGTCATGGTGGTGTCGCCCGATGTTGGCGGCGTAGTGCGCGCACGTGGGTTGGCGAAGCGCATCAACGCCCCGCTCGCCATCATCGACAAACGGCGTGAGCGCGCCGGCGAGTCGGAGGTCATGAATGTGATCGGTGACGTCGCTGGTTACACTTGCGTGCTTGTGGACGATATCGTCGATTCCGGTGGCACGCTCGTGAACGCTGCCGACGCATTGCTCGAAAACAAGGCCAAGGCTGTTTACGCCTATATCAGTCACGGCGTCCTCTCCGGCGGCGCCGCCAAGCGCATCGCAGGTTCGCGGCTCAAAGAACTTGTGATCACCGACTCGATTCAGCCCACCAAGGAAATCCTGACTGCCGGCAATATACGTATTCTAGAGATCGCATCGCTGATCGGCGAAGCGATCGGGCGCACCGCCGCTGAGGAGTCGGTGTCGAGCCTGTTCGACTAGCTCGTTATCCACTGCCGAGTCATCTTGCCGCGGCATTGGCTGTGGAGAGTCAATTCCGCGCGGTTGCTATGACAGGCAAATCACGATTCATTAGTGCTTGACGATGCCTTTGGCGGGCGGAATCAGGCGGGTTATAGTCAAATCGCTTGGTGATTCGTTTAAGGCATCCCGTAACTCCTGCGTCGACTTTCGGTCCGGGCTCGTGTCGGGCCTTCCCCGTGCGCGTGCAGTGGCGTGCGTTTCCTCTCGCTCCATTCGGCAAAGCGGAGACGTCATGTCCCTGACCAGCTATGCGGAAGATCCGCGCATTAATCCCCTCGATGTGGTGGAACGCCTGGCGACCGGCAATGACTGGTCGTTCGAGCGCGCAAGCGATGACGAAATCACCATTCTGGTCACCGGGCGCTGGACTGATTACCAGCTTTCCTACACCTGGATGGGCGACATCGAAGCGCTGCACTTGGCATGTGCCTTCGATCTGCGGGTGCCCGAGCGGCGGCGCGCCGAAGTGCAGGCGCTGATTTCATTGATCAATGAACGGCTTTGGGTCGGACATTTCGATTACTGGAGCACCGAAGGCATCATGATGTTTCGCCATGCGCTGGTGCTGGCGGGTGGAACCGAAGCCTCCGGAAAGCAATGTGAAGCACTGCTCGGCACCGCACTCGGGGCTTGCGAACGTTACTTCAGTGCCTTTCAATTCGTGGTCTGGGCCGGCAAAAGCGCGCGCGAGGCGCTCGATGCGGCCATGTTCGAGACCTCGGGCGAGGCGTAAGGCCGGTGATCGGCCATGGCCATCAGTAATCCGCATAGACTAAGCAAATTCCGCGGCACTCTTGTCCTGGTCGGGGCAGGCAAGATGGGTGGCGCGATGCTTGACGGCTGGCTAGCCCGCGGTCTCAAGCCAAAACAGGTCACAGTGATCGAACCGCAGCCGGACAAGACTGTGAAGGCGCTGGCACGGCGTGGGCTCAAGCTTAATCCGAAAGGCAAAGCTGCTACGGCCAGCGCCATCGTGATCGCGGTAAAGCCACAGACAGCGGCTGAGGCGTTGCCTCCACTCGCAGCACATGTCGACAAGACCACGTTGGTTGTGTCGATCATGGCCGGTCGTACTATCGGGTTTCTCGAAAAGTCATTGCCGGTAGGGACGGCAATCGTTCGCGCTATGCCGAACACACCGGCTGCGATTGGTCGCGGCATCAGCGTCTCTTTCGCAAACGCAAAAACCTCGACAAGTCAGCGTATGCTGACGTCCGATCTGCTCGCCGCTATCGGCAAGGTGGAATGGATCAGCTACGAAGGGCTGATGGACGCAGTAACTGCTCTATCCGGCTCTGGTCCGGCTTACGTGTTCCTGCTGACGGAAGCCATGGCCAGCGCCGGCATTGCGGCTGGCCTGCCACCGGCGCTTGCGACGCGCCTCGCCCGCGAAACCGTGGCCGGTTCCGCTGAACTGATGCATCGCTCGAATCTCGATGCGGCGACACTGCGGCAGAATGTGACGTCTCCGGGTGGGACCACCGCCGCCGCGCTTGACATACTCATGGGACCTGGCGGCCTCGATGAGCTACTGACCCGTGCCATTATCGCCGCCACCCGCCGTTCGCGCGAGCTTGCGGGCTAGGTGTCCCTGCCCTAGAACCGTGATCGTAACGGACATACATTAAAGGGCGCATGAATTGCCCTGGGAGTCCGTCATGGCCCGTAAACGCAAGCGTCAACGCAAGACTTCGCCTGCAACCCCACCGCGTGGTGGTACCAGCGACCGCGACAAAGCCATTGACGGGCTAATGGCGCTCCTAGCGGAGCATCGCTTCGAACAAATCGGCCTTGCTGAAGTGGCTGGCCGGGCTGGAATCCAGCTTTCGCAACTGCGCGCCGAGTTCGGCTCAACGCTCGCGATCCTCGTCGCGCACATCAAGGAGCTCGACCGCACAGTCCTTGCCGGCGGCGATGCCGACATGGCCGAGGAGTCGGCGCGTGAGCGCCTCTTTGACGTGTTGATGCGGCGGCTGGAAGTCCTCGGCCCCTATAAAGATGCGGTGCGCTCAATCATGTGTTCGGCGCGGCGCAATCCCGGACTTGCCTTCACCTTGAACGCAATGGCAGTGCGATCGCAACACTGGATGCTGGAAGCCGCCGGTATTAGCGCGTCTGGCGCTCGCGGAGCGTTGCGCGCCCAAGGCGCGGCGCTCATGTTTGCGCGCGTGCTGTCAGTTTGGATCGATGACGATGATGAAGGACTCAATCGCACGATGGCGGCGCTCGATCACGGACTCAGCAGTGCCGAACGTTGGGCCGGATTCGTTGATGACCTCTGCGCCATTCCGAAATGCGTGCTACGCGGCCCGCGCCGGCGACGCCGCACGCGCGATGAGGAAGCCGAGGCCGCCTAAATAGGTACCCTGACTGTCGCGCGAAGGCCGCCGAGCGGGCTGTCCCCAAGCGTGATGTCGCCACCATGCGAGCGTGCGATATCACGCGCAATCGCAAGTCCAAGACCAGTGCCGCCTTCATCCTGATTACGCGCATCATCGAGCCGCAAGAACGGCTTGAATACTTCTTCGCGCAGGCCCAGCGGGATACCCGGGCCGTCGTCATCCACTGTAACGGTGAGATAGCGGTGATCACGGTGGCCAGTAATTGCGATCGAGGGCGCGTGGCGCGCGGCATTGGAAACCAGGTTTGCGAGGCAACGTTTGAAGGCCGCGGGGCGCACGGTAACGATCGGCGGCCCATGAAATACGACAGTTGCCTTGTGACCATTACGTTCAGCGTCGAGCCGTAGCTCGTCCAGGAACTCTGCCATGTCGGTCGACGCGGAAGTTTCGCCGCTGTCCCCGCGCGCGAAGGCCAAATAGGCTTCCAGCATTCGCGCCATCTCGTCGATGTCTTTCTTCATCGCGTCGACTTCTGGGGAATCATCAATCAAGGCGAGCTCAAGCTTGAAGCGCGTGAGGACGGTACGCAGATCGTGCGACACACCGGCGAGCATTGCCGTCCGTTGTTCCATCGCGCGCTCGATGCGGGTCTTCATCTCGATGAAGGCGGCGGCGGCACGCCGCACCTCACGTGCACCACGCGGGCGGAAGTTCGGAACTTCACGGCCCTTACCAAAACTTTCAGCGGCATCGGCCAACCGAAGTATCGGCTTGATCTGGTTGCGTAAGAAAATGATGGCGACGATCAGCAGCACCGTCGAGGTACCCACCATCCACAGCAGGAATATTTGTGAGTTGGAGACGTAAGCGGCGCTACGGCGCGCAAATACCCGCATCACTGCGTTGTCGAGCTGTACACGGATTTCAAGCAGGGCCGATTTGCCAACGGTATCGATCCAGTAAGGCCGTTCGATCTGCTTTCGCAATTGCTCCGATAGCGCCTGATCAAGTAGCGAAAAGAATGGCTTGGGGCCAGGTGGCGGCATGTCGGCCAAAGGCAGGAAATCGACCACCAGGCCGAGGCGTTCTTGCGCGATACGTCGGATCTGCGCCTGGTCGGCATCCTGAGGGTAGCCGCGATAGATATCTATGAGCGCAGCGATGTCCTGCACAACGCTCGCGGATAACCGCTGAGTGACAACGTTCCAGTGCCGCTCCATGAATATGAACGCGACCACCGATTGCAGGATCACCATTGGCGCAATGATGATCAACAACGCGCGCGCATATAGCCCTTTCGGCATGACGCCATTCAGCCAACGGCTGATCCTGCGCCAGCCATCGGCGACCTGGCCAAGCGCGCTATGGATTCTGCGCACCGGCGGAATGGAGTCGTACCACACCCAAGCTTCGCGGAGGCGCGTTAGCGCGGTGCGAACGCCGTTCGTGATATCGAGACTGGTCATGAGGTGATCACCAGCCGGTAGCCAATACCGCGCACCGTTTGCACAAACAGCGGATTGGCGGGATT
Source organism: Pseudolabrys sp. (assembly GCA_049802775.1). Taxonomy (GTDB): domain Bacteria; phylum Pseudomonadota; class Alphaproteobacteria; order Rhizobiales; family Xanthobacteraceae; genus Pseudolabrys. The sequence goes on from JBARNC010000266.1 coordinate 9,716, forward strand.
GCGTTCAATCTTACGGCGCAGGCGATTGACTTGCACATCTACCGCCCGCTCACTCACCGATCCGCCGTTGCCGGCGAGCGACAGGCGCGGCACGGTTTCGCCTGGTGAGCCGGCAAGGATTCGCAACATTTCCCGCTCACGGTCAGTCAGCCGGATGATCTTCTCGCCTTTGCGCAATTCGCCGCGCGCGAGATGATAAACGAATGGCCCGAAACTGACTTGCTCTACCGGCGCGGGCGCCGCCGGCTGCGCACGCTTGAGGATATTGGCGATGCGGAGCGATAACTCACGCGGCTCGAAGGGCTTCGACAGATAATCGTCGGCGCCTGTCTCCAAGCCTCTAATACGGCTTTCGGCGGCATCACGCGCGGTCAGCATCAGGATCGGCACGTTGGAATCGCCGCGGATCGCTTTGGCGAGGTCGAAGCCAGATTCGCCCGGCATCATCACGTCAAGGATGAGCAAATCGAAGCTCAAGCCTTTCAGCTTGGCCCGGGCGTCCATGGCGGTCTCGGCGGTGGTCACTCGGTACCCCTCGCCGGCCAAAAACCGCGAGAGCAAATCGCGGATACGCCGGTCGTCATCGACCACCAGCAAATGTGGCGCGTCGTCGGGAAGCGTGGCGGGCAACGTCATCGGCGGGCTCCTCCCGTCCCGTCTTAATTTTCTTTGCGCATGATCTCGCCCGACCTTCGTTTGCCCGCCGAAGCAGGCTTCGCAAAGGCGGGAATCCGGTTCCCACTTTTTTGGATCATGCGCTAACCCCGCGCTTTCGATACGCGGTCGGCCCGCGCAATCAAGCGGAGCACTCCGTCGCGGTCGTCGGCATCGATCATGGAGGTGAGGAAGCGGCGAGCTGACTCGCGTGCATTGGGACCGAGCTCACCGAATGCGCGATTAATTCTCTGCGTCTGCAAGTTGGCGAGCTTGAGAGCCAGGGTCTCGCCTTTTGGGGTCACATATAAAAGGCGTTGACGGCGGTCTTGCGCGCCTTCCTTTTGCGACACGTAGCCTTGATCAACCAATTGCTTGAGCACGCGGCCAAGCGATTGCTTGGTAATGTTTAGGATCTCAAGCAGGTCAGCAACCTTTATGCCCGGATTGCGGTTGACGAAATGCAGCACCCGGTGATGGGCGCGGCCGAAGCCCAGCTTGAGCAGCACCTCGTCCGGATCCCCGACGAAATCGCGATAGGCAAAAAACAGCAGTTCGATGATGTCCCAGATTGGCTGGGTGCCGCCCGTTGCAGACGCCGCCAAGGCATCAGGAGGTTCGGCCAGGTTGCTCCCCGACGCAGCAATCTTGGAGTTCAGATTTATGTCAGCCATGTTGACATATTTTGATTTTATGTTACAAAAACACTGCTATGGACGAAAGGATCGTACCGAATCGGTCCTTTTTGCGCGAAGCGCTCTGACCGGACCACGATAGGGCCGGTTCGGTCCCATTCATACCGGGTGTTGCCCAGAGACGTAAAGTGTTGGAACGGGCGCGAAAAATGCGCCATCACGACGGCAAGCCCGCGGAAGTCTGAACGGGACGTGGCAAAGGAGGAGACTATGGCTGCCCAATCCTATGACCGCCTCGATGGGGTCATTTGGTACGACGGAAAGCTCGTGCCCTGGAACGAGGCAAACCTCCATGTCCTAAGCCACGGGCTCCACTATGCCAGCTGTGTGTTTGAGGGCGAGCGCGCCTATGGCGGCCAAATCTTCAGGTCCACGGAGCATGCCGAGCGCCTGAAGCGGTCGGCCAATATTCTCGATTTCGAGATTCCATATTCCGTTGCCGAGATCGTCGCCGCCAAGAAACTCGTGGCCGACAAGAACGGCAAGAAGGAAGCTTACGTCCGCCCGGTCGCCTGGCGTGGCTCCGAAATGATGGGCGTCTCCGCACAGAGCAATACCATCCATCTTGCCATCGCGAGCTGGGAATGGCCGAGCTACTTCGACCCCGAGCAGCGGCTCAAGGGAATCAAGCTCGACCTGGCCGAATATCGCCGCCCTGATCCGAAGACAGCGCCATCGCTTGCCAAGGCGGCTGGCCTCTACATGATCTGCACCGTCTCCAAGCACAGGGCCGAGCGCAAAGGCTATGCCGACGCCATGATGCTCGATTGGGAGGGCCGCGTCGCCGAATGCACGGGCGCCAATATCTTCTTCGTGAAGGACGGCAAAATTCACACACCGATCGCCGATTGCTTCCTTGATGGCATTACTCGGCAAACGGTCATCGGCCTTGCACGCAAGCGCGGCCTTGAGGTAATCGAACGACGCATCATGCCCGATGAGCTTACCGATTTTTCGGAATGCTTCATCACTGGCTCAGCGGCGGAGGTCACCGCAGTGGCGGAGATTGCCAACTGGAATTTTAATCCTGGTGGCATCACCAAGACGCTGATGGACGACTATAGCGCAGAAGTGAAGCCCAAAGCCGCGGCAGCTTAAGAACTATCCGTTTGCAGCAACTGCGCGCGGCTCCTGCGGCCGCAGCAGCGTGACATAGCGTACGCGGTTGACCTCAACGAACCGGTCCATGCGTTCGTCCAACACACGATGCCGGCTTTGCGAAGCGTGCCGCAACAGCAACTCGCCCCCGGGATCAAAGGTAATAAAACCAATGTGGAAGTAATCCAGATTCGGCCGCTGCGTGATAAAGCCAATGATATCACCCTTGGCGAGTTGCCGTTTGTTCACCAAAAAAACAGCACGCGGGGTTACGGCAATTGAGAAGCGACGTCTGCCGAGCTCTTTGTGCCAATAAACCGTCTTTTCGATCTTGATCGATTCGTCGAAAGTGACCAAACGGCAGACGTTATTTTCAATATTGTGCTGGGCCCATTCGAAAAAATAATGGTTGCGTCCGCGCCAGCTCACCACTCCGTTGTGATAGCGAATGGTGCGCAAGGCTGTGTCGAACTCTCCAGGGTTACCCACCATCGCACCAGCCAATACGGTCTCACAAAAAGTCACGCAATCGAACGCGTCGTCGCGTGCCACAAATTGCTCCGGCTGCCTTGGTCCTCCGATCAGCGTATTATCCTGATAGCGTGTGCCGCGCAGCGCGCTGGAAATGAACTCGAGCCTCTGCGAGATCGGCCCTTTACCCCGGGCTTCATCGATCAGGCGCCCGATCCGCGCTTCTGTAGCGGAACCGGGCGTCATCCCGGCGGTCAAAACCGCACCGCCAGCAAGAATGTGCAAGATGTCTCGGCGGCTGAGGCTCAAATCAAACGGCATCTGTGCATCCCGCCGCTGCTTAGTCCTTCACCACAACAAGCCGGTCAACGCTGGATTCCGCGCCCCAGACTTCGCCCGGCCGGCCAAGCAACTGCCGGACCGAGGCACCACGCTTGTTACTTGGAAAACTTTCGAATGTCTCGGTCCCCGGATCGAAGCGCAGGATAGCGTTGGCAACGAAATCAGTAACCCAAACTTTGTCTCTGTTGTCGACATAGACAGCGTAGCACCCGCCTTTGCTCTTGGGCAGATTCCAAACCTTCCAGGCTTTGTTCATTGGGTCGTAGCGACCGAGCTCACCGGTGTTCCAAAAGCTGACCCACAAAAGGCCCTTGGAGTCCGACCAAATGCGTCGCGGGCCAACCCCGATCTTGGGCGGCGGCACCATCAACGCGTCCCCACTTACGGTGTCGATCTTGACGATATGATCGCCCGCAAGTGAAGCGTACCAGACGTCACCGTTAGGCGTCGTTGTGATGCCATACGGTCCCGTGCCCCTTGGTGCTTTCCAGGCTTCGACTTTTCCGGTCGCCGGATCGACACGGCCATAGACGCCGTTCTGACCAGTGAACCAAAGGATGCCTTTGCGGTCGAAGGTCGCGGTATTTAGATTGGCGGCGGGGAATTCTTTCGGCAGCGGAAAAATTTTCACAGCCTTGGTCGCCGGGTCAACCCGGACGACCGCGTTCTGTCCGCTTTCTGTGATCCAGGCAGCACGATCAGGGCCGACAATGACCCCATGTGGCGCGGCGCCTCTGCCAAGCGAAATTTGCGTCGTTTGTCCGGTTTTCGGATTGAGAATACCGAGCGCGCCTTGCGATTGCGCCGTATACCAGACGCTGCCATCGGGGGCGGGCGCTACGTCGTGCGGGTGCGCGCCGCGCGGCACCTCAAAGTAGGAGACCTCAGCAGCAGGTACTGGCTGGAGACCGAGCGCAATGAGCGCGACTGCCGCGACCACGATCGGAACCATTTTGCCCTCCAGCAGATGCCTGGCGCTCGTTCATCCGGCTGCGTCACGTCCGCGGCGCGGGCCTGACCAGCGCTCGGCAGCCGTATGATCGATCGCCTTGGCGTCTATCCAAGATTTTTCACCCGCCTTCTCGACCTGTTTCCAAAACGGCGCGTGCGTCTTTAGATAATCCATCAGGAACTCGGCCGCCGCAAATGCTGCCTGGCGATGGGACGACGCCGTCACTACGAGCACAATGTTTTCGCCGGGCTGGATGCGCCCATATCGGTGAATGACCGTGACGCCTATGAGCGGCCATCTCTCGATGGCTTCCGCGACGTGCCGCTCAATCTCCGACTCTGCCATCCCCGGATAATGCTCGAGCGTGAGCGCTGCGATCGACTCGCCGTTCTCGGTCCCGCGGCAAACTCCGGTGAATGTGACCACCGCGCCGATGTCGCTGCGGCCACGCGCTAGCACCGCCGCTTCGGCGGCGGCGTCAAATGGCTCGCGCTGCAAACGCACAGTCGCTTTCATACCGTTAATGTAACCCGCCGCCGGAGGCGAGGCTATCCGCCTGTCATGGGCGGAAAAAACGCGATTTCGCCGGCACCTTTGATTATGGTATCGGCCCGCACATGCCTTTGATCGATAGCGGCACGAATTACGTTCGCGTTTTTGAAAGCGTAAGCATATTCCTCACCACGGGAGGCAAGCCAAATCATCAGCTCGCTGACCGTGGCGATGCCGGCTGGAACCTCGATCACTTCCTCAGCTTTGCCGACTCGTTCGCGCACCCAGGCGAAATAACGTAGTTTCAAGCTCATTCATCAATCATATAGCGCATGCCCGCGCGCATATAGTCCCAGCCGGTGTAAAGTGTGAGAATCGCTGATAACCACAGCAGCAAAATGCCGATCTCGGTCACCACCGGTACGGTGCTGATCTTGGTAACCGCCGACACAACCCTATCACCGGCCTCACCTGCGATCAGAAAACCGACAGCGATCAGTTGCCCGGTGGTCTTCCACTTGGCGAGCCGTGTCACAGGTACGCTGACCCGCAGCTCGGCGAGATATTCGCGCAGGCCGGACACCAAAATCTCACGGCAGAGAATGACCACCGCAGCCAGCAGGCTCCAGCCGCGAATGGTCTCCTCCGCCGCCAACATCAGCAGGCAGGATGCTACCAGCAATTTATCGGCGATCGGATCGAGCATGCGGCCGAGCGAGGACTGCTGGCCCCAAGTACGCGCGAAGTAACCGTCGAGAATGTCGGTGACACCGGCCGATATAAAGACCGCCAACGCCAACCAGCGCAGCCACAATGATCCGTCGAAAATACTCTGCCAAAACATCAATGCGACAACCACCGGCACGGCGGCGATGCGCGCATAGGTCAGCAGATTCGGCAGCGCAAGCGGGCGCGCCGGCAGCGGCCGGGAACTAATGGCATTCATGCCGGAAAGGAACACCCCCGCCGCGGTCAGGTCAACCGGTCGTTACGATTGAATCCCCAGTCACTGTACAATCTTTATTGAATTGGCGGCTTGGGCAGACGGCTTTTGCCTGGCTCCATCGCGAACGTCTGATCGAGGGAGTACCATCCGCCTCTTACGTCGCTCGCCGGCGCTGGCCCGTCGTGCCGCATATAGTTGCCGACTAAGGCGCGAGTAACACCAAACTGCACGTCCGTTTCGAGTTTTTCATCGTCGTTGACATAGACTTGCGAGATCAGCGTTTTGAAGCCTTCCTTGAAGATCAGGAAGTGCAAATGAGCCGGGCGGTAATTGTGCCGCCCGGTGGCGCGTACGAGATCACCGACCGGCCCATCAATCGGAATCGGATAACCGGCCGGTTTGACGCTACGGAAGCTGAAATGGCCCTGCGCGTCGGTCATGAATTTGCCGCGCAGATTCATCGGCGCCTGCTTGGGATCCTGTTGCTCGTAAAAGCCTTCCGGTGAGGAGTGCCAAACATCGACCTCGGCGCCAGCGATCAGCTGCCCATTCTGGTCTTTGACCCAGCAATTGACGAAAAGCGCCGGCCCCGGTGTCGGTGACCGCACGATCGAGGCGCCACTTTCGGTCCGCGGTGAATTCATACGCCAGAATGGCCCAAGCAAATTGGCCGTGGTCTCCGTCTGCCCCTTGTTGCCGTTATTGAGAAGGCAGATCAGCGTGGAAAACCCAAGCGCGCCCGACATTAGCACCACTTCGTTGTGCTTGTCGTCGGTCATCTGTCCGAGCTTGGCGATGTACTGCACGGCTTTCTCGAACTCCTCCTCCGTGAGATGAACATCGCGTGCAAACGCATGCAGATGCTTCACAAGTGATATGAGGATTTCCCGTAGACGCGGAGGTTGCGTGTTTCTGAAGGCTTCCATCACCGCCTTAGTGACGTCTTCCTGCCGCTGAATGATCATTATCGCTTCCCGTCTAGTGAGCCGCTGACTCGTGGAAGAACTCATATATCTTTCGCGCAGTCTCCGAATTAATTCCAGGAACCTGGGCAAGATCAGGCAAACTCGCCCGCTCAATCGCTTTCACAGTGCCAAAATGGCGCAGCAAGGCCCGCTTGCGGGTCGGACCGATCCCCGGAATCTCCTGCAGTCCGGCCTCGCGAATGTCCTTCTTGCGGCGTACGCGATGAGAGCCGATGGCAAAGCGGTGGGCCTCGTCGCGCAGCCGCTCGATGAAATAAAGCAAGGGGTCGCGCGGCGGTAGCTTGAATGGATCTCGGCCCGCCATGAAGAAAGTCTCTCGCCCAGCGTCCCGGTCGGGGCCCTTGGCGATGGCGACAAGCGGCACATCGGCAACGCCAAGCGAGCTCAGCGTTTCCCGCGCAGCTTTAAGCTGACCTTGCCCACCATCAATCAGCACCAGATCTGGCCAGGGCTGATCTTCATCGTCGCCTTTGAAGACGGCGGTGAGAATACCGCCCACCGTATCGCGCGGGTTTTCCTCCAACAGCCGTTTGAACCGGCGCTGCAAAACTTCACGCATCATCCCGTAATCATCGCCAGGAGCGAGCTCGGCCGAATGGATATTGAACTTGCGGTATTGGTTTTTGCGGAAGCCCTCGGGGCCAGCGACAATCATGGCGCCGACTGGGTTACTGCCCCCGATGTGGCTATTGTCATAGACTTCGATGCGGCGCGGCATACGCGGTAGCGAAAAGGTTTCGGTCAAGGCCGCAAGCAACTTCTGCTGCGAGGACGTATCGGCAAGTTTCCGCGCCAACGCCTCGCGCGCATTGGCCAACGCGTGCTGCACCAGCTCCTTGCGCTCACCGCGCCGCGGCATTGAAACTTCCACGTTGCGCTCGCTCTTGGTCGTCAACGCTTCCGCGAGCAACCCGCGTTCATCGAACTCGTGCGAAACCAGGACGCAGCGCGGCGGCGGCTTGTCGTCATAGAATTGCGCCAGGAACGCGCCGAGCACTTCGCCGGGGCCGAAGGCGCGGTCGGCTTTGGGAAAGTAGGCGCGATTGCCCCAGTTCTGTCCGGTGCGGAAGAAGAAGACCTCCACGCACGAATAGCCGCCGGCCTGATGCACGGCGAAAACGTCTGCCTCCTCAATCGTGCGCGGATTGATCCCTTGATGCGACTGGATTGCTGACAGAGCCGACAGGCGGTCGCGATAGATCGCGGCGCGTTCAAAATCGAGTGCGGCCGACGCCTTGTCCATTTCGTTCGCCAATTGCTTCTGCACCGACTGGCTTCGGCCGGAGAGGAATCGATTGGCTTCGCGCACAAGCTCGGTGTAGCCGGCAAAATCGATCTCGCGTGTGCAAGGCGCCGAGCAGCGCTTGATCTGATATAGCAGGCACGGTCGCGTCCGTGCCTCGAAATATGAATCCGAGCACGAGCGCAATAAGAAGGCGCGCTCCAGAGCATTGATTGTGCGATTGACCGCCCCCGCCGAGGCGAACGGCCCGTAGTAATGTCCCGTCCGCGTACGAGCCCCACGATGCTTCAGGATTTGCGGCGCCCAATGGTCGGATGTGATCAGAATATAGGGGAACGACTTGTCGTCGCGCAGCAGCACATTGAACCGCGGCCGCAAGCGCTTGATCAAATTGGCTTCGAGCAGCAGCGCTTCGGTCTCTGTCTTTGTGGTGACGAATTCCAGTGTCACCGTCGCTGCAATCATGCGCGCAATGCGGCTGTCATGGCCGGTTGGCCGCGTATAGGCGGTCACCCGTTTCCTGATGTTCTTGGCCTTGCCGACATAAAGCACGTCGCCTTGCGCGTCGATCATGCGGTAGACACCGGGAACAGTCGGCGCCACCTTGGCGAAGTCCATGATCGCAGTGCGACCCGCGGCAAAGGTGCCGATCGGAGCGTTTCCAAACTCCATTTCCGGCAACGAGGACTCGTCATCCTCCTCGCGCAGCTCGCTTGCCGGATCGATGTCTTTGTTGGTGCCCATAAGAAACAAGATAATGCGCGCACGCGCACACGCTACTCCACAACCTCGGTATCGGCAGTACGCCAGGACAGATGCTGTCCCCCGTCGACAGGAAGCGTGATGCCTGTGACACTTTTAGCCTGCGCCAGATAGAGCACTGCGGCCGCAATGTCATCGGGCCGCGGCCCGCGCTGAAGCGGCAAACTCTCTGCTTGTGCGGTGAATTGAATTTTGGTTTGACGCGCGCTCGGCAGAGTCGGCCCTGGCGCCACCGCGTTGACGCGAAGCTTTGGCGCCAACGCCTGCGCCAGCGTGGTGGTGGCCGTATGCAGCGCAGTCTTGCTCAAGGTGTAAGAGAAAAAACGCGGGTTTGGGCGAAGCACGCGCTGGTCAAGAATATTGACGATCGAGGCATCCATGCCCGCTGGCGCCTGCGCGGCGAAAGCCTGCGAAAGAAACAGCGGCGCCGCCAGATTCACCGCCACAGCACGCTGGAAGCGCGCGTGCGAGAGAGTTTCGATGTCGTCGGGCTCGAACTCGCCGGCATTATTGACCAGAAGCATCAGTTGACCGAAGGCCGCTGCTGCGGGAACGAGCCCGCGCACCGCCTCATGGTCGGCGAGGTCGGCAAGCACAACGCCGGCACGTCCGCCTGCTCCTGTAATCGCGGCTGCAAGTCTCTCGGCATCCTCGCGCGAATTGTTTGCGTGCAGAACGACCCCATAGCCTGCGCGCGCCAGCATGAGCGTGATGGCCGCGCCAATGCGGCGGCCAGCGCCGGTGACGAGCGCCGTGCGCGGCGTTTTTTTTGCGATGTCGTCCGCCATCCCAGCAATCCGTATGGCTTGTTTTACTTGCTGGCGCCTCTGGCTGCCACCGCGTCGGTCATGCGCGGCTCTATCGTTATATGCGGGCAATGGGGGTACATGGTTAATAAAAGCTAAGAAAAACGGCCGAAAATAAGAGTTCTTTAAGGGTACTGGCCGCGGATGCTTAGCGGTTCATGACCGTTTAACCTAAAAGGCCCGATAAATCCTCCACGAAAATATCGAACTGGCGACGATGCACCGGCGTGCCCCGTTCCATGTTTTGAACCACGCAAGCGGGAGCGGGAGCGGAGTCGAGTGCGGGGTTAGTAAGATGATGACGAAGAAGAAGGCCCTGGCGATCACTGTGGCGGTCGCCGCCGCCGCCGCCGGCTCGGCGACCGCCGCCGATCTTCCGCGTGGTCCACCTTACTATTCACCAACCGCCAGCGTCTATAACTGGACTGGCCTATATGCCGGTCTCAACCTCGGCTATGAATGGGGCAAGGTCACGAACAGCAGCATCGATCCAAGCGGCGTCGCTGGCGGAGGCCAGATCGGTTACAATTGGCAAACTGGACAGTTCGTTTTCGGCGCCGAAACAGATATCCAGATTAGCGGAGCCGATGATACTTTCGCCCCGTACAAATTTTCCAACCCGTGGTTTGGTACGCTGCGCGGCCGTGCCGGCTTCGCGATCAACAATATGCTGTTGTTTGGCAGCTTGGGTCTTGCCTATGGCGGACTTAAAGGCGAGTTTCTTGGCCTCGACGAAAGCAAAACACTTGTCGGTTGGGCCGGTAGCCTTGGTATGGAAGTCGGCTTTACACCCAATTGGTCCGCGAAAGTTGAATATCTCTACATGGACCTCGGCAGCCGCGCCTACACGATCACTGGTGTCGACAATGGGCTGCAGGCAAGCTATCTGCGCTTTGGCGTGAATTATCACTTTTGATACCTTCCCGCGCACGCATGAAATCCCCGGGCGCTGTTGCTAGGGGTCTTTCGTTTGTGAGTGCACCCAGCGAAGGCCAAAGTTCCATATAAGTTTTGATTCTTAAGTATTCTCATTCACCGTGATTTCGGGTGACGCCTGATGAATCGCGGTAACAACATGTCGTTTGGTCGTTTAAAGTTTGACAATACAATTCGAAACTTCTCGTCGAGTGTGACATTCGTGCACTGGGCGTGAAAGCAATTCTGAATAGTTTTCCGGCATCAATGATCGGATGGGTGGGTACTGTGACGGAGGTTTCGAAATGAAGCGTTTGATTTTGGCGAGCGCGCCGCTGCGCTGGCTACGGTGACGATGATAGGCACGACGAACGCGGCGGACATCGCGCGGCGTCAACCAATGCCGATGAATGCGCCGGCCTACTACGCTCCTTATTATAACTGGACCGGCTTCTACGTTGGTATCAACGGTGGTGGCGGCTGGGGCAGTTCGGAATGGAGCAGTCTGCCGCAAAGGTCGAATATCTCTACGTCGATCTTGGCAACACGAGCTGTTCGGGCTGCATATTGTCAACCAGCGTGGACTTCCATACGAATATAGTGCGCGGCGGTATCAACTATCGCTTCTAGTCTGCCACGAGAGGAACACAAGCAAAGCCCTGGGCGGGGCTTTTTCATTGTGGAACTTCACCACGGACGCCCAAGCCCGCGCGGCTCGATTCTCGGCTCCGATGCAAAGTTCAATACCAACATCGTTCGCGCTGGCTTGAACTATCGGTTCTGACCCTCCACCTAATCCAACATGAAAAGGTCCGGAGTGCTCCGGGGCTTTTGCTTGGATGCACCGAGGCCGCCACGTGCGCGATCACTCGTGCTGCAATCATACAATTTGCGGAAGACCTTCTTGGCAAAAACATACACGTCGCCACGGCGAAAACATGGCACTGCCCTGCGGCTCATGAAACTTCCAGCTTTAGATATTCACGCGCACCGACGGCATGCGCAGTCCGCCTGAAACTACCCAGTGACGACAAGGTTGACGGCTTTTGGACCTTTGCCCTTCTTGTCAGGCTCAACGTCGAAGCTGATCCGTTGCCCCTCGTTCAGGCCCTTCAGCCCGGCTTGTTCTACTGCGGTGATATGAACAAACACGTCGCGTCCGCCGTCATCTGGCTTGATGAAACCGTAGCCCCGCTCGCCATTGAAAAATTTCACGACACCCGTTTGCGCCATCGGGAAAACTCCTTCCCCCGCTGCTCCGCCGCCGGCCCCACGCACAACGGCTCGGCTGGACATTCACAATCGGGGAAAGCGTCGGCCGCAACCGGCCTCAGTCAACTCCGCCGGCCCCCACAGGAGGCGGAACGTCACTGCCAGTATAGAACTACACACCAACTACGCGCCTGTGGAAAGAGGCCATAAGTTATTGGGGGGCGGCGGATGGCTCTTCACCAGCCAGCCAATCGAGCCTAAACCTGCCAGCGCCTTTGCCGAGAATGCGGGCTAGCACCGGTAGCAGGACACGAAGCTCGCTTTCCAGTGTCCAGGGCGGGTTGACTATGACCATTCCGGCACCATTGAGCCGGCTCGGATCGCTGAGTGGGGCTACGAGGATCTCGGCCCGGAGCACCTGGTTGAGCGCCAGCCGGCGCAGGCGTTTGGCAAAAGCATCCGCCATGCTGCGCCCCTTGATTGGATACCAGAGGACGTAGACGCCAGTCGCCCATTTGCGGTGCGCGGCCGCCAAGCCGCTGGCAAGCCGTGAGAAATCGTTTTCGGCCTCGAACGGTGGATCTACCAGCACCAGGCCTCGGCGCTCTTTCGGCGGCACATAGGCATTCAGTGCCGTCCAGCCATCAACTGCCAGTGTCTTGATGCGGACATCGCCACGCAAATTGCGGCGTAACGCGGCCGCCGTCTTGGGCTCAAGCTCACAGGCGAGCAACCGGTCCTGCGGGCGCAACCAGGCGCGCGCAAGGGCCGGTGACCCGGGATAGACACGGAGCCGATCGCGTTCATTCAGGCCGCGAACGACCTCAAGATAAGGGGAAAGCAGCTTCGCCACTGCTTCCGGAGTTTGCGCGGCCATAAGCTTGCAGATGCCCGCCTGCCATTCGCCGCCGCGGATCGACCTCTCACCCGTGAGGTTGTACACGCCGGCACTGGCATGGGTATCTATAACTCGGAACGCTGCAGGCTTGCCTCGCAAATAGTGCAAGACGCGACATAGTACTGCATGTTTGAACACATCGGCGAAATTGCCGGCATGGAATTCGTGGTTGTAGTTCACGGCCGGGCTCGCCAGTTCGCAACGGCCTCATATCGACCGATTTGGCAAGCTTGCGCCACAACCTTGGCTCGCTGGCGTATCGATCATCTACCGCGCACTGCAGGCATTGCAACTTTATTGAGACGGCAGTTGCGGCGCGCGATTTCAGTACAGTCGCGGAATGAAAAATCCTTGTCGAGGCAGACGCGCACCTCAGTCAGCCGCTTACCATCGCAAGAAACCGCCATCGCGGCGCGCGAAAGTCCCGGATTGGCTTTGATGAACGCCTCGGCCACGTCGAAGGGCATTACAGTGATCGGCTTGTCGAGGTCCAGGTAATTAGGCGGAATCTTCACCACCGCCCGCGCCTTGCGTACCGCTTCGAAATAGGCGCGAGGCGAGAGGCCAGAACATGTCCCATGCTGATCCCATTCATGGAAAATCAGGCGCGGGCTCGGCATGAGGTCAAGCATATTTCCGACGGTTGCACGGTCGAGCCGCGGTGCAGGCACCTGGCAATAGGACGGAAAACCTCGGTCATTTTGCGGCCAGAGGCCGTGCACCACAAACGCAAAAGGACGGCCGGCGCATTGCCAGTCTGGCGCCCGATTGGGCCTTCGGTCCTGCGCGGCGTCGCAATAAGACGGCGACCAGGACAACGCCAACACATAAAAATCGAAGCGGCCCGGCTCGCTTTGGCGGCGGTCCCGAGCGAGTGCGACGATCGCAAAAATCAATGTGAAGCTGAAAGCAACGGCAGCGACGTGAGCCAAGCGGGAAATGGGAGGGCTCATGCTGACCCTTCACTGGATACCAGAACAAATCGGAAATTGATGTGGCTCAACGGTTCCCTACGCGGGATACCAAGACGAAGGAACACTTCAAGAACATATTAGAATAAATCGTGATCGCCGGGTTAGCTCGTGCCTAAGGCCCCGCCATTTTACAAGCTGGATTATAAGCCCAGTTGCGGTCGAGGCCGACAACACACCATTCCACCCCCCAGGTCATTCCGATCATGCCGGTATCCTCACCGATCGAGTAACGCACCGTGTGCTTGCGCCCATCGCTCGCCATCGCGACGGCGGTGCAGAAGCGGCGCGGGATCGTTTGTTGCGCCCAGGGTCGGAACGCGATTTCCCGAATTTGGTCGAAGCCTACGATTTGCAGATCGGAATTCCAGAATCGGCCTTCCTTCTGCGCAAAACGATAAGCGAGAGTATTGAGCGCGGCCTCGCATGGCGGCAGCACGCCATCATAAAGCGGACCGATCATGTAGATGCTCTTTTCCAGCCAGCCCGCCGCGGCAGCTGGCGTGGCCGCGCCTACCGCGAGCCAAGCTGCGACCGCAAAGGACCGAAGAGAACGAGACCCAGCTATCATAGCGAGCTCCCCGAGCGACGCAGCTTTTCACCTGTCGCGCCTACTTTGTATCACAACTTTGCGCCCACCAATCCCGGCAGGGCTCAAGTAGAGACTCGCCAATCCCCCAGTACGGCCTGTACCAGCGTAAGTGCCGCTACTGCCGCCGTGTCCGCGCGTAGAATGCGAGGGCCGAGCGCAATGCGCACGACCTTTGAACGCTTGAGCAGAGCCGCCCGTTCTACGTCGGCGAACCCGCCTTCCGGACCAATTAATACAGCGAGAGGCTGGCCCTGGCTGCACCGCGCAGCGCTTAAGGTCGCCACAGGGTCCGCCACCTCCGCATCTTCATCGCAAAATACCAATAGGCGGTCGGGATCATCATCGATCCGATCAAACGGCATAGGCTCGGCGACAACCGGGATCCCCAAGATGCCACATTGCTCGGCGGCCTCGATTACATTGGCACGCATCCGGTCGAGATTGATGCGCGTGACTTGCGTGTGCCGGGTGATCACCGGCTGGAGCAAAGAGGCACCCATCTCCACGGCCTTTTGCACCATGTAGTCGAGGCGGGCGTGCTTAAGAGGAGCGAACAGGAAATGCAGCTCCTTTATCCGAGGCTGCGTGCGCGCACACGCACCAATCGCCGCCGCCACAGTTCGCTGACCGACGGAAGAGAGGCTAGCCTGCCACTCGCCATCGCGGCCGTTGAACAGCAGCACCCCGTCGCCCTGCCTTAACCGGAGCACGTTGGTGAGATAGTTTGTCTGGTCCTGGTCCAGAAAAACCTCGCCGCCCGCGGCCAACGGCGCGTCCACAAAAAGGCGGGGGGTGCGGAACTCATAGCGCGGCATAGGTTAACCGTTGAAAGGCGCCAGCTGGCACCCGTTTACGTGCTCTGGCGGGGCTCCGCGAGGCCTGTTGGACAAGGCCCTCTTGCCGCCTTCCCGACGCATTCGGGTTGTTATAAGCGACTCCGGAAATGTCCCACTGGTATAATACAGTGGAGACAGCAGAGGTCAGTCCCATGAGATTGCGCTGGGCAATGGTCGCCCTATGCATAGTTCCGCTGTGCGCCGGCGTGGCGAGCGCACAATTTCAACCTGTACAGCCTGCACCGCCGCAGCAGGAACCGCCTTGCGTCAAGGAATTCTTCAAGTTGCGTGACGACGCCGAGAAGAAGGGGCTGGCGATCAAGGCAGCGAACGAGCGCAAAGCTTCGCCAAAGGAGGCTTGCCAACTATTCGGTGCGCTGCTCGCCGCCCAATCAAAGATGCTCAAGTATGCAAGCGATAATTCGGTATGGTGTGGTATCCCTCCGCAAGTTTCGGAGAATCTCAAACAGGCTGTCGCACAGGTTTCTACGATCCGTACCAAGGTTTGCCAGGCCGCCGCAGCGCCTGCCCAACAGCCGCCCAGCCTGAGCGATGCGCTCACCAATCCTGTTCCGGACTCCAACAACATAAAGACCGGACGTGGCACGTTCGACACTCTGACCGGCAGCCCGCTAGGAAAATGAGCGAGAGCTCCGGACGCGTCGCCGATGCGACCGGAAACTGGGTCGACGGTCTCGCACCACCGTTCAGCCGCCCCTATTTGCGACTCGCACGCCTCGACCGGCCGATCGGTTCCTGGCTGTTGCTGATGCCGTGTTGGTGGTCGGTTGGTCTTGCCGGCATGCATGAGGGCCGCTGCCCAGGCCTGTGGCACATCGTACTATTCTTTGTCGGCGCTTTTGCAATGCGAGGCGCCGGCTGCACCTGGAACGATCTGGTCGATCGCAATCTCGATGGGCTGGTCGAACGCACGCGTTCGCGGCCGATTCCTTCGAAACAGGTCACGATCGCGCAAGCGACCACTTTCATGCTAACGCAGGCCCTCGTTGGTCTGCTGGTGTTGGCCCAGTTCAACCGCTTTACCATCTTCACCGGCTTCGCCTCATTGCTGGTGGTCGTCATCTACCCGTTCATGAAACGCATCACCTACTGGCCACAGATTTTCCTTGGCCTTGCCTTCTCGTGGGGCGCGCTGATGGGCTGGCCAGCCGCGTTCGGCCGGCTCGATTGGCCCGCTCTCGTACTCTATGCCGGATCGATTTGCTGGGTCATTGGATATGACACTATCTACGCCCATCAGGACCGTGAAGACGATCTTCTGATTGGCATCAAGTCGACTGCGCTGTTGTTCGGTGAGCGCACACAACCGATGCTAGCTGGCTTTTACGCTTGCGCGGTGGCGCTGATCGCAGTGGCGGGTTTCATGGCGGGCGGGGGTATATTCTTCACGATCGGCTTGATCGCGTTCGCCGGGCATCTGGCCTGGCAAGTGATACGGCTCGATATCGACGATCCGGAGCACTGCCTGATGCTTTTCAAATCAAACCGCGATGCCGGCCTTATTCTGTTCGGCGCGATGCTGATCGACGCGGCGGTCTAGTGAGCGGTCAATCGGTCATCAGCGGATTTCATTTTCTTGGAAACTGGACGCGGTGACGCAGCAGGCACAATCGTGCCGGTAATGTCGCTGCTGTCCAATTCGATGTCTGTAGCCGCACCGTGACGTTGGCCAGCAGCAGGCTTCAATCCAAGCAGTACATCGTCTGCATCCAGAAGATAACCATCCTCACCCGGTATCGCTGCCGGCGAGCGGCTCGTCTTGACGTCCTTATGGAACGTACCCGTAAACGCGGGACCGCGCTGGCGTGCATAGACCGCCCGGGCTTTCGCGGCCGCGACTTCGCCGGAAATTGCCTCAGGCCGGCAAGGGCGCTCCCCGCTCGAGCGGCGCATTAGATCGACATGGATGTGATTGTAGTGCGCGGCGTTGTAGCCGGGCGCCAGCACCGTCGTGAAATTATCGCAGGCGGCAAGATGGACGTCGCGCAGGAAGCCCTGCTCTTCCGGCGTGCCATGCCAGCCTTCCTGCACCGTAACCCGGCGGCCATCGGCGAACGTGAAGGCAGCGATATCGATCGCATTGCCGAACGCATGTTCGGAAATTCCCGAACCACCGGCGCCGACCATGCTGCGGCAGGAATAGGCCGAGATCTGCTTGATCTCAGTGACGGGCGTACCGAACCAGCGCATCGCCGCAGGTTGCACGCCCTCGCCCACCCAGTGGTCGAGCGCGGAGACGATCGGACAGGCCAGTGTCGCGGGCGGCGTGAGAGTGGCGGGCGTGATGTTGGCCACCGTTTGCCGGCCGCGTGCGGGCCCGAGCGGTGCCGACGCACGCTGTGGCGACTCATAAACTGGGCCGCCATAGTCGCGCTGGGACGGCTGATAGACCGGCGCACTATAGGCGCGCTGCGGCGAATACGGTCCGGACGCACGGCCGGGCAGCACGGCATCGTCGGGAATATCATTGGGTAACGGCCCTGCGTTCGGTGTAACGCCGGGCTCGGCGCCCGGCGCGCTCAGTGAAATCGGCTGGCCGCCCGGCACGACGGAATTGGATCGTTCGGCTGGGGGCGCTCCCGGCACCCAGCGCATTCGTGGCGCCTGCGTGGACTGCCCTGGCATCGGCGCGGCTTGTATGGGTGCGGGCGGCGCGTATTGCGGGTGATTGATCGGCCAGCGCGGCATCTGCGCGGAGCTGTTGGGAATTGATCCGGGCGGACGCGGATCATCCGCATAACCGATGGCCGGCGCGTTCTCGCCCAGGGCCGCGACCTTGAGCGGAAAATCGGCACCGCACATGCCCGGGCCTTCGATCGGCTCGATCTGAACGACCCCAGTGCCGATCTTGACAGAACCCGATTTCAAACATTCAACCTCGGCTTGGTGCCGCCAGGCCGCCCGTTCGCCGGACATGAAGCTGCGCCCGCAGCCGGCAAGCGCCAGCAACAGACCTGCGCCGACGAGATAGAAACCCACGCCACCCTTCATACCCGCAAAATGCGAGCAGTTTCTTTAACGAGGCTTCAACGCCTGTGGCCGGCGATTTCGTTAAGGATAAGAAATCCTTGCCAAAATGCGCCCCCGCCTTGAACCGCTCGCTGCTTTCGGTTCACATCACTACGTGTGGACGCGATTATTCGGGGCGCATGATTTCATCGGAAAACCGGTTCTTTTCGGGATCATGCGCTGAGGAGATTCATAGAAGGCAAGGCCCGGTACATTTTTCCGGTCATGATTAGTGCGCCCATTGTCTTTGTGGTGAGCGGCGTCGTGACCTTCGGCAATATCGGTTGCGCGCCGGCTTCGTGCCGCGCTGGCTCAAGGCCTTCGCCACCGGCTGGCCGGCCGCCCGCCGTACTCGCGTTCTTCGCAGCTCCACACGTTCGCCGCGCAACCGATGCGATCGTGCGAATGATCGACGGCCAGGCCTAGAGGCTCACTGCGCCGGCTTGATCCCGAGCGTCTCGCCGATTTGCTTCACGGTCGTACGCTGATCATCGAGCGCCGCCGCGAATTCGGCAGGCGTTCCCGGATTGACCACTTGTCCCGTGGCGCTGAGTTTCGCCTCGACCTCCGGATCGCTTGTGACCTGGCGGATATCAGCTGCGATACGGTCACGAACAGACTGCGGCATATCGCGTGGGCCAAGCACGCCGACCAGGCCATCGAACTCCAGCGCCTTGTAGCCGGCTTCTGACGCCGTCGGAATGTCGTTCAGCGCCTTGGCATGCTGACGGTTGGTCAAGGCAATGACCTTGACCTTACCGGCCTGCACCCGTGGCCGCATGATCGCGTACGCTCCGACAAAGGCGTGGATGCGTCCTTCGGCAAGATCATTGATGGCTTGCACGGCATCTTTGTAAGGCACTTTGGCCATGTCGAGTTTTTCGGTCCTCAGCCACGCGGCGAACAGCAGATCGTTGGCGCCCGTGACAGAGGCGTAGTTCAACTTGCCGGGCTCCACTTTGATCTTCGCGGCCAGTTCCTTGATCGTGGACACGTTGAGGTCAGCCGGCACGCCGAGCGCGATCAATGTATTGGTCACGCGCGCGATGGGCGTCAGATCTTTCGGATCGTAGGGCAGCTTGTCGTGCAGCAATGGGTGGGCGGTGAAAGTCGACGCCGGCGCGAACAGAAGCACATGATCATCGTGCGCGCTGAGCACCGCGGTTATGGCGAGGAAGGCGTCGCCACCGGGACGGTTCTCGACGACAACCGGCTGGCCCCATTTCACCGCAAGCTTGTCGGCCAATAGTCGCGCAGTGATATCGACGCCCGAACCCGGACCAAGCGGAATGATAAATCGGACCGGGCGCTGCGGCCATGACTGACCGGACGTTTGTGCTTGCGCAAATGATCCCACGGCAAGCGCAGCTGCCGCGCAAAAGGCAAGGGTCAACAAGGCGTGGCGCAAACGTGGCATTGTATCCTCCCCAATATTCAGTTTCTGAGCGAGTCAGATTGAGCTCCAATCGCCTCACATTGTCGTTTGACTTTCTTAGTCTATTTCACCGTTTGTGCGGTGCAGGATACCGATAACTTTTTATGGATTGTCGCGAATTTGTCATCTGAATACCACTTACGTGAGTGACACATTACTTACCCCCAGCGTTTTTTTGCAAAGCGCGATCAAATGGTTGGTATCGGCCATGTGCGCCATGTATGGACCGCCGCCCAAATTTTGCCCGAACAAGGCGCGACCAGCTTCGATGACTTCTCTTGGTGTGCTAGACTGTCAGCACGTCAACAAGGGAGGCACTGCCGTGGACCTTTCCTTGAGGCTGAATGCACTGGCTGTATGTGCCGTATTTGTATTCGTCGGCGCAATTCTGCTGGGCGCGTTCTGAGTTCAAGAGGCCGACGACGACGCCAAACCAAAAATTGCCGGTGTAAAACCGGTCGAGGGATTCAGACACCGGAGAGCAAAACTCTCCGGTGTTTTGTTTTTTTTGCGTTCCGCTCTCGTCCGGAGCGAGCGAAGCGAGGCCGGACGACAAGGAGACCGTTTTACGCCGCGACGATGCTGGGCGACGCGTGCAGATCGTAGTTGAGGATCGGCGCGAGCCACTTTTCCGTCTCGCCTACGCTCCACCCTTTGCGCCTGGCGTAATCTTCCACCTGATCGCGCTCGATTTTGCCGACGCCGAAATAGCTGCTCTGCGGGTGGCTGAAGTAGAGCCCGCACACCGCCGCGCCCGGCCACATCGCGAAGCTCTCGGTGAGTTTCACACCAATGCGTTCACTCTCCAACAGCCTGAACAGCGTGCCCTTCTCGGTGTGATCGGGTTGCGCCGGATAGCCAGGGGCCGGACGGATGCCGCGATATTTTTCGGCGATCAGCTGTTCGCCGCTTAGCGCCTCGTCGCGAGCATAGCCCCAAAACTCCTTGCGCACACGCTGATGCAAGCGTTCGGCGAAAGCTTCTGCCAGACGGTCGGCCAGCGCCTTCACCATGATGGCGGAGTAGTCGTCATTGGCGCGCTTGAAACGCTCAGCGACCTCGTCCTCGCCGATGCCGGCGGTCACAGTGAAGCCGCCGACATAGTCGGCAAGCCCGCTGTCGCGCGGCGCGATGAAATCGCTCAGCGCGGTATTGGCACGGCCCTCGCGCTTGGACAGCTGTTGCCGCAAAGAATGCAACACAGCGATCGGCTCGCCGCGATTCTTGTCGCCGAAAACATGGATATCGTCGCCCTCGGTATTCGCCGGCCAGAATCCGAACGCGGCGCTCGCCCTGAACCAATGCTCGGCCACGATCTTGTCCAACATCGCGCGCGCATCGTCGTACAAGGGGCGCGCAGCCGGGCCAAATTTTGCATCGTCCAGAATGGCGGGAAATTTGCCGGAAAGCTCCCAGGTCGAGAAAAACGGCGTCCAGTCGATATAATTGATCAGTTCCTTGATCGGATATTCGATCAGAAGCTTCGTTCCAATAAAGCCGGGCATCGGCGGCTGGTAGGCGCCCGACCAATCAAGCTTGAGCGCATTGGCACGAGCCCCCGCAAGCGGCAGCCGCGCCTTGTCCTCCTGAGCGCGTGCATGCGCAGCGGCAATACGGGCATACTCCCCGCGCAGCTCGGCCACATAGCCGGCGCGCGTATCAACCGACATCAGCGTCTGCGCCACGCCGACCGCGCGGCTTGCATCGTTCACATAGACCGTCTGCCCGCGCTGGTAATTCGGGTGAATCTTCACCGCCGTGTGGACACGGCTGGTGGTGGCGCCGCCGATCATCAGCGGTAAATCGAAGCCTTGCCGCTCCATCTCCGCCGCCACATAGCACATTTCATCGAGGGAGGGCGTAATCAGCCCGGACAAGCCGATAATGTCGGCTTTCTCCGTGCGCGCGGTCTCAAGGATTTTCGCCGCCGGCACCATGACTCCGAGATCGACCACCTCGTAGTTGTTGCACTGGAGCACAACGCCGACGATGTTTTTGCCGATATCGTGAACATCGCCTTTCACCGTCGCCATCACAATCTTGCCGTTGGAACCGCCGTGCTGGCGGCCATCCTTTTGCTGCTCCATGAAAGGCATCAGATAGGCGACCGCCTGTTTCATCACGCGTGCGGATTTCACCACCTGCGGCAGGAACATTTTTCCTGAGCCGAACAGGTCGCCGACAACGTTCATGCCGCCCATCAGCGGGCCTTCAATCACGTCGAGGGGGCGCCTGGCGCGCGTGCGCGCCTCCTCGACGTCGCCTTCGATGAAATCGGTGATGCCGTGAACTAGCGCATGCGTCAGTCGCTTCTCGACCGGCTGTTCGCGCCATGCGAGATCGACTTCCCTAGCCTCTTGTCCGGCACCGTGGAATTTTTTGGCCAGGTTCAACAACCGTTCGGCCGCGTCGGGACGGCGATTAAGCACAACGTCCTCGCAGGCCTCGCGCAATTCCGGGTCGAGATCGTCATAGACCGCGATCTGGCCGGCATTGACGATCCCCAAATCCATGCCGGCCTTGATGGCGTGGAACAGAAACACCGAATGCATCGCCTGGCGCACCTGCTCGTTGCCGCGGAACGAGAACGACAAGTTCGATACGCCGCCGGACACATGCGCATGCGGCAGATTTCCCCGTATCCAGCGCGCGGCCTCGATGAAGGCGACGCCGTAGCCGTTGTGCTCCTCCATTCCAGTGGCAATGGCGAAGATATTCGGGTCGAAAATAATGTCTTCGGGCGGAAAGCCTACCTGATTGACCAGAATGTCGTAGGCGCGTTTGCAGATCGACGTTTTACGTTTGAGCGTATCGGCTTGGCCCTTCTCGTCGAACGCCATCACCACGACCGCCGCACCATAACGGCGCACGGTGCGGGCGTGCTCGATAAAAGCCGCCTCACCCTCCTTCATTGAGATCGAATTCACCACCGGCTTGCCTTGCATGCATTTCAGGCCCGCCTCGATCACGGAAAACTTCGAGGAATCGATCATCACCGGCACGCGCGCGATGTCGGGCTCGGCGGCAATGAGATTGAGGAACATCGTCATCGCCTGTTCGGAATCGAGCAGGCCTTCATCCATGTTAACGTCGATCACCTGCGCGCCGTTTTCCACCTGCTCGCGTGCGATCGACAGCGCCGCTGCATAATCGCCGACAGTGATCAGCTTGCGGAATTTAGCGGAGCCGGTGACGTTGGTGCGCTCGCCAACATTAACAAAAGGAATTTCCGGGGTGAGCGTAAATGACTCGAGCCCCGAGAGGCGCAATCGCCGCGGCCCGCCCGGAATGGCGCGCGGGACCTTGCCGGCGACGGCTTTCGCGATTGCCGCGATATGGTCAGGCGTAGTGCCGCAGCAGCCGCCGACAACATTGACCAATCCGGCCTCGGCGAATTCGCCCAGAAGTTCCGCCATATAGCCAGGGCTCTCGTCGTAATAGCCAAACTCGTTCGGCAGGCCGGCATTCGGATAGGCGCACACGAAAGTATCGGCCAGCCGTGCCAACTCCGCGATATGCGCGCGCATTTCGCGTGCGCCGAGCGCACAATTAAGACCGATTGTCACCGGCGCGCCGTGTTTCACCGAATTCCAGAACGCACCGGGAGTCTGTCCCGACAGCAGGCGGCCGGAGCGATCGGTGATCGTGCCGGAGATCATCACTGGTACATCGAGGCCGCGTTCGTCGCAAACTTCCGAAATAGCGTAGATCGCCGCCTTGGCGTTGAGCGTATCGAAGATAGTCTCGATCAGGAGCAGGTCTGCGCCGCCATCGATCAGTCCGCGCACCTGCTCGCAGTAAGCCGTACGCAATTGATCGAAGGTGATCGCACGAAAACCGGGATTGGCAACGTCCGGCGAGATTGACGCGGTTCGGTTCGTGGGCCCGAGCGCACCAGCGACGAAGCGGCGGTGACCGTCTTCTTTTTCCGCTTGCGCTGCCGCTTCACGCGCGAGCGTCGCGCCGGCCTGGTTGAGCTCGTAGGCGATGCCCTCCATACCGTAGTCGGCTTGCGCAACGGTCGTCGAGGAGAAAGTGTTGGTGGAAACGATGTCGGCACCGGCGCGAAAGTATGCGAGATGGATATCGCGCACGGCGTCCGGACGGCTGAGATTGAGCAGGTCGTTGTTGCCGCGCACCTCTCGGTTCCAGGCGTCGAAACGCGCGCCGCGATAGCCTTCCTCGTTGAGCTTCAGCGCCTGGATCATTGTGCCCATGGCGCCGTCGAGCACGAGAATGCGCTGTTTCAGGAGGCTGACAAACTCAGATCGTAGGTTTTGGTCGGGCATTATCCTGCCAATTGCTTAGTCGTGTTCTGGGAAGAAGTGGCCGGCCTCAGGCCCAGCAGGTGGCAAATCGCGAACACGAGATCGGCGCGATTCATGGTGTAAAAGTGGAAGGTAGTGACCCCGCGGTCGACGAGGTCGAACACCTGCTCGGCCGCGACCGCGGCGGCAATCAACTTGCGTGTGGCAGCGTCGTTATCGAGGCCGTGAAAGCGTTCGGCGAGCCATGCCGGCACCGAGGCGCCACAACGCTTGGCAAAACCGGTAGTGGCTTTGAAGTTTTGCACCGGCAGGATGCCCGGTACGACGGGTATGTCGATTCCCCGCGCGCGGACGCGATCGAGATAGCGGAAATAGAAGTCGTTCTCGAAGAAAAACTGGGTGATGGCGCGGGTCGCGCCGGCATCGACCTTTGCCTCGAGCATGTCGATGTCGGCTTCAACCGTCGGGCTGTCGGGGTGCTTTTCCGGATAGGCCGACACCGAAATTTCAAAATCGGAGGCGATGCGCTTGATCCCGGCAGCGAGATCGGCAGCGTTGCTATAGCCGCCCGGGTGAGGCGCATATTTGGCGCCGGCCCCGCTCACAGGATCGCCGCGCAACGCCACGATATGGCGCACGCCGACATCGTGATAAGTGCGCACGATCCGATCTAGTTCATCGCGCGTGGCGGCGACGCAGGTTAGATGCGCAGCTGGCGTCAGTGGTGTCTCGGCCAGAATGCGCTTGACCGTCAAATGGGTGCGTTCGCGCGTGGTGCCACCGGCGCCATAGGTCACCGACACGAAATTCGGCGTCAGCGGGGCCAGACGCTCAATCGACTCCCAGAGGATTTTCTCCATGTCCTCGCTATTGGGCGGGAAGAATTCAAACGACACGTCGATGCGGCGGTTCTCGTCGCGCGTGAAGCGGCTCAGGCGGATGGGGCTGTTCATCAGGCCACCTCCCGTCGTTGTTGCGGAGCGGCCATCAGCGCGCGTGTGTCGCGCGCAAGCCACAGCGAGACCGCGATTCTGCCGTCCGAGCCGGGCTCGGGTGCGAGCGATTTGTGCAGCACCGGCTCGAGGCCCGAGGCGGTCATCCATTGCGTGACCGTTTCCGGCGCAAATCCCAGACGGCGATGAGCAAATTGCTCGCGCAGGAATTCCTGCTCGTGCGGTGCAAAGTCGATCACCAGCAGCCGCCCGCCGGGGCGGAGCACGCGCGCCGCTTCGCGAATCGCGCGCGCGCCATCATCGAGGAAGTGCAGCACCTGATGCAGGATGACAACGTCAAAGGAATCGTTGACGAGCGGCAAATCGTAAATGTCGCCCTGGCGTACGCTGCAGTTTTTCAGGCCAGCGCGCTCTAGCCGGTCGCGCGCGAGCAGCAGCATGTCGAGCGAGAGATCGAGACCAAGCCCGCGCTCAATTTCTCGGCCGAAAAGTTCGAGTATGCGCCCGGTGCCGGTGCCGAGATCGAGCAGCGAGCGGAACGGCTTGTCAGCGAGAACGGCACGGATCGCGTCCTCGACTGCGTTGTCTGCCACGTGCAATTTGCGGATGCGGTCCCATTGGGCGGCATGCGCGCGAAAATAGGCCTGCGCCGCGGCAGCGCGCGCAGACCGCACCGAGGCGAGCC
>JBARNC010000267.1:0-8670 GCA_049802775.1 Pseudolabrys sp.
AGAAAGAGATCCGTATCATTGCGACCGGCAACGATGCCGATGCCTTCAAGGGTCAGACGGTGCGACTCAACGTCGTCAATGCCAATTATCTGAAGGCGCACAAGGACGTGGTCGATCGCTACATGAAAGCCTACCGCGAAACCGTCAATTACATGTACACCGATCCGAACGCACTGAAAGTCTATGCGGACTGGCTAAAGATCAGCGAGGCCAAGGCCAAACGCACGCGCGATGATTTCTTCCCGCGGGCATCCGTCGAGCCCGATAAGATCGTCGGACTCGATACGATCGTGAAGGATGCGGTCGCCTTGAAGTTCACGGCCACGGAAATGACCAAGGCTCAGCTTGACGACCTGATCCAGATTCCGCCACGGTAGTCCCCTTCAATGCCCGGTCGCCAGCGCAGCGAGCTTGGCGGGATCCGCGGGCAGCCGGTTGCCACGCCAGACGACGTGCAGGTCTGGCCGTAGCAGCAGCAAGTCGTGGCCGTAGACATCGCGCGGCCGGTCCTCGCCGATGTCGAGAACTGTAAGCGGCGCAGCGAAAGCGGCGAAAGCCCGCGCCAGCGCCGTACTGTCGGCTTGCAGGCTCGCAAGACGCAAGAGCGTGTAGCCATCGCCGATGCGATCGTGCAATGCCGTGCCATCGGCAAGCCAGACGTGCGGCAGCCGCGCGCCCGGCCAGCTGGTCGGCACGTATCTCATGAAATCGGGCTCGGGCGCCTCGCCCGCTTCCGGCCAAATGATCGGAGAATCGGCATAGCGATAGCCAAGCTCGGCTCCGATCATCTCGTTGCTTTTGCGCTGCTCGACGTCAGCAATACGCGCAAGGCTGGCGCGGGTTTCGGCGCCTTCCGGCGTCTTATCGCGGATGTTCGGCTTATAGGCCGCGCGCCAAGCTCGCCGCCCGCGCGAGGCATGGCGCGAGGCTTCCACATTGCGCGCGCCGATCTGTCGACGCTCGATCTCGTATGACGCGAGCAAACCCGGCCCGCCCCACCCCTGAAGCATCGCGGCGAGTTTCCACGAAAGATCGATGGCATCGCCGACGCCGCTGTTCATGCCGAGGCCGCCAGTCGGGATGACCAGGTGCACCGCATCGCCGGCAAGGAACACGCGGCCCTGCCCGTAGCTTCCCGCCAGCAGCAAATTCTGCCGCCACGGCCCGCAGGACAGCATCTCGTATTTCACCGGCATGGCGACGGCCTGCTCGAACATGGCCTTCATATCGTCGTCACTGTCCACCACTGAATGCAGCGTGAAATGGCGGGTGGAGTCCTGGACGATCAGGAAGGTCGAATGCGCGTCGGCGACGTGATAGTGCCGTCCTTTGCCGATCGGGATGCGCTCGAACAGATCGTCGCAGCGATACAGCGCCTGCCGCAATTGCAGCAGATTGGCTTCGCCTTGCAGCTTGATGCCGAGCTGGCGGCGCACATTGCTCGATCCGCCGTCGCAGCCGACTAGATAGAGCGCACTTAACTCCGAGGTCACGTCCCCGCGTTTGACGCGCACGCGCACGCCAGCGCCATCTTGCTCAAAGGAAATGAATTCGCAGGCATAGCGCACGTCCACGCAGGGCAGAGTTTCAGTGACCGACTTGAGCAGCGGCTCCAGCGTGTATTGCGAGATGAGCTGATAGGGCTCACGCGGCATCGAGCCGTCAGTGCAGGCGGCGATTTCGGCCTGCGCCTGCGCGACCGACGGATAAGGCAAATGCAACAGCGGCGGCTCAACCAACGACGTAACGATGAACACGTCCATGGGCGCGTCGCGCGGAAAACCGGCCTCGCGAATTTTCTGCGACAGCCCCATGCGGTGATAGATTTCCATGGTGCGGGCATTGCACCGCTCCATCTTGGGCAGAAATTGCGGCGCGTCCTTCTGCTCAAGCAGGACGCAGCGCACACCCCGGCGGCCAAGGTCGATCGCGAGCGTAAGCCCCACTGGCCCGGCGCCGACAATAATGACTTGGGTGTCCATCGCCAGGCTTAGTCAATCCTTCCGCCGGAGAAGCGTCGTCCGGGCACGGTGAGGAAATAACCGATCGCCTGTCCGCCGTCGGCGCCAACAACGCTGCCAGTCGTGTAACGTGACTCGTCACACGCGAGAAACACGGCCGGCCCGGCGATGTCCTCGCCCGAACCGACACGACCCATCGGCACGCCCTTGCGGCGGCCCTCGTAGATTTCCGGATCGGCATACATCGCCTCGGTGCCGGGCGTGCGGATATAGCCCGGTGTGATCGCGTTGGCGCGAATGCCGTAGGGCGCCCACTCCATCGCCTGCAATTTCGTCAGCATAACCAGGCCCGCCTTCACCACGCTGTAGGCGCCGGCCCAGTTGTAGGGAAACAGGCCGGCGATTGATGCGATGTTGACGATGACGCCGGACTTCTGCGCGATCATGTGTTTCGCAGCCGCCTGGCTCACAAGGAACGCGCCCTTCAGGCCGATATTCATCGTGGTGTCCCACGCCGCTTCCGGCAGCACCTCGAGTTTTCCCGGCACGATCTTCATCGCGTTATTAACGACGATGTCGATGCGTCCGCGTTCCTTGATGATCGTCTCGACGAGCCGGGTAATGTCGGCCGATTTGGCGACATCGGCGGCAACCGGAAGGCTCTTGCTGCCGAGGACCGCAGCGTCTTTCGCGGTGGCCTCGGCGGTCGCCGGGTCGACGTCATTGACGACGACATGGGCGCCCTCGCGGGCATACGCGAGAACGATGTCGCGGCCGATGCCGCGTCCGCCGCCGGTGACCACCGCTACCTTGTCCTTCAGTCGCACAGGAATTTCCCCCTTAAGTTGCTAAAATAACCTGGAAAAAAAGACGCTAAAGCGGTGGGAAGGTGCCGACAAGACCGGCCCTCGCCTCTCCCAATTGGCACTCACGAATGCCATCTTTGGGCAGAACAACAGAATCAAATGGCCAAATCCAAGCGTAACGACCCTGCTCCTTTGAGCCCGCAACCTGTTGCGGGCGGCATTGCCGCGCGCGCGCTTGGCGCCCGCGGCGCGGCTTATCTCGCTGACCTCAACCCCGAGCAGCGCGAGGCAGTGGAAACGCTGGACGGGCCGGTGCTGGTGCTCGCCGGCGCGGGCACCGGGAAAACCCGCGTGCTGACCACCCGCATCGCGCACATCCTGAATCTGGGCCGCGCGCACCCGAGCCAGATTCTCGCCGTCACCTTCACCAACAAGGCCGCGCGCGAGATGAAGGATCGCGTCGGCCAAATGGTCGGACAGATCGTCGAGGGCATGCCGTGGCTTGGGACCTTCCACTCGATCGGGGTGAAGATATTACGCCGGCACGCCGAGCTGGTCGAGCTGAAGAACAACTTCACGATTCTGGATGTCGACGACCAGATCCGCGTCATCAAGATGATTCTCGAAGCGGAGAAGTTCGACGAGAAGCGATGGCCCGCGCGCGTGCTCGCCATGCTGATCGACGGCTGGAAAAACCGCGGGCTCACGCCCGAGCAGGTGCCGTCCGGCGAAGCCGCCAGCTTCGCCAATGGTAAGAGCAAGAAACTCTACATTGCGTATCAGGAGCGGTTGAAGACGCTCAACGCCGCCGACTTCGGCGATCTCCTGCTCGAGAACATCCGGCTGTTCCGCCACAACGCGGATGTCCTGCGGAATTTCCAGGAGCGGTTCAAATTCATTCTGGTGGACGAGTATCAGGACACGAACGTCGCGCAGTATCTGTGGCTCAAGTTGCTGGCGCAGACGACGCCAGCTGTGCCATATGGTGGCGTCTTCCTTCGAGACGCCGCGCTTCGCGTGGCTCCTCAGGATGACGGTCAAGGAAGTGCGCCGCTGGACGAGGAAGAGAGTAGCGAGCCGATGCATGCAGATTCTCAGAATGAGGACACTGCCGAGGGCGAAAGCCTTGGCCGTCATCCTGAGGAGCGAGGGCGAAGCCCGAGCATCTCGAAGGATGAGGCCAAGGCGCAGCACAGCCCCCCCAAAAACATTTGCTGCGTTGGCGATGACGACCAGTCAATCTACGGCTGGCGCGGGGCGGAGGTCGATAACATCCTGCGCTTTGACCACGACTTTCCCGGCGCGAAGATCATCCGGCTCGAGCGAAATTACCGCAGCACCGGGCATATTCTTGCAGCGGCGAGCCATCTCATCGCCCACAACGAAGGCCGTCTCGGCAAGACGCTGCGTACCGAGGACGAGCTGGGCGAGAAGGTGCAGGTCAC
This sequence comes from Pseudolabrys sp., assembly GCA_049802775.1. Lineage (GTDB taxonomy): Bacteria > Pseudomonadota > Alphaproteobacteria > Rhizobiales > Xanthobacteraceae > Pseudolabrys. Next base: position 4,213 of record JBARNC010000267.1, read on the forward strand.
CGGCGCATGGGACTCCGAGGAAGAAGCGCGCGCGATCGGCGAGGAAATCGAGCAGCTCCAGCGCGAGGCGCGCGAGCGCGGCGAGGATCATCCGCTCGACGAGATCGCCATTCTAGTGCGCGCCTCGTTCCAGATGCGCGAATTCGAAGACCGCTTCATCCAGCTCGGCCTGCCCTACCGCGTGATCGGGGGCCCGCGCTTCTACGAGCGAGCCGAAATCCGCGACGCCCTCGCCTATCTGCGCGTGATCGCGCAACCGGCCGACGATCTCGCCTTCGAACGAATCGTCAACGTGCCAAAGCGTGGGCTCGGCGACGCCACGCTGCAAATGCTGCACGACTATGCCCGCAGGAAACGCATCCCGCTCACAGAGGCCGCCGCCGCACTCAACGCTACCGACGAGATGAAGCCGAAACCGCGCTTCGCATTGCGCGACCTGATGGCCGCCTTCGAGCGCTGGCGCGCGAAGAAGGATTCAATGCCGCATACTGAACTGGCCGAGATCGTGCTCGATGAATCCGGCTACACCGCGATGTGGCAGAAGGACCGTTCCGCCGACGCCGCCGGCCGCCTGGAAAACCTCAAGGAGCTGGTGCGCTCCATGGAGGAGTTCGAGAACCTGCAAGGCTTCCTCGAGCACATTTCGCTGGTGATGGACCGCGAAGGCGCGGAGGCCGAGCAGGCCGTTAACATCATGACGCTGCATTCCGCCAAGGGGCTGGAGTTCGACTGCGTGTTCCTGCCGGGCTGGGAGGAAGGCCTGTTCCCGCACCAACGCTCGCTCGACGAGAGCGGCCGCGCCGGCCTGGAGGAGGAGCGCCGCCTCGCCCATGTCGGCCTCACGCGTGCGCGGAAACTCGCCAAGATTTATTTTGCCACCAACCGGCGCATCCACGGGATGTGGACCTCAACCGTGCCCTCACGTTTCCTCGACGAGCTGCCGGAGGCGCATGTCGAGGTGAAGGAGGCGGCGGGCGGCGCCGGCGGCTTCGGCATGTCGGGCTACGGCACCTCGCGCTTCGACGAGATGAACGCCTTCGGCTCCAGCTACAACACGCCCGGTTGGCAGCGCGCGCAAAGAACGCAACAAGAGCGCAAGGGCCGCGGCGGCTTTTATGACAACGGCCAGCCGCGCTATGTGCCGGATGGCATGTTTGATGATGACGCTGATGCGGAGGACATCCCTCCTCTTAAGGGGAAGGTTGCCGGCAAAGCCGGCCGGGCGAGGGTCAAGCGAAAATCCCCTCTCACCATCGAAGGCGAATTGGTGGCGAAATCCACCGGCACGGTTTCATCCTTCACCGTCGGCGAGCGCGTGTTTCACCAGAAATTCGGCAACGGCAATGTGGTGGCCGTGGACGGCAACAAGCTCACCATCGCCTTCGACAAGGCGGGGGAGAAACGCGTGGTGGATAGTTTTGTGGAGAGGCTGTGAGACATTTCAGACTGTCGAGCCAATGACGGCCAGTGAAAATATGGAACGAAAAGTTATTTTTGGCATATGCCCCACGCCCACAAACAACTGACAGACCAGACCGTTGACTTCTGGCTGGCGCGTGGCGCTGTCCTTGTCATCGTCGGGCTTCAGATCGCCATCGTGAATGACCTGACGATCGGGCCGCGCTGGCTCGCGCCTGCGCTGGAGCTTGCGCTTCTCATTCCGCTATCGATCGCGACAGCGTGGACGCAAAGGCGCGCGCGCAAGGCATCGACAAAAGAGCAAGTGACCCTGGTCGGGCGCGACAGATTACGGGTCCGCCGGCTGGCCATTTTTCTGACAGCTGTCGTTACGCTGATGAACTTCGGCGCGCTTGCTCGCCTGATTGAGGCCATATTGGGCGGACACGCTGGCAGCGGTCGAACGCTGCTCCTGGATGCGCTCAATATTTGGGCCACCAACGTCATCATCTTTGCATTGTGGTTCTGGGCGCTGGATCGCGGCGGGCCCGCAGGAGCATTCGGATCAACCCGGGGGAAGGATTTCCTGTTCACCCAGCAACAGACGGGTGAGGCCGCCCGTTTCCCAAACTGGTCGCCGGGATTTATCGATTACCTGTTTCTGGCGTTTACGAACGCAACGGCATTTTCGCCCGCCGACACTTTCCCCCTCACCGTGCGAGCCAAGCTTCTGATGATGGCCGAATCCGGTATATCGCTTGTGACCATTGCGCTTGTCGCATCGCGAGCCGTCGGTATCCTGAACTGACGATTTGCCGGCGCACGGGCCGCCGCACTGGATCAAATGGCAGGTGCAGCGCGTTGCAGACCTGGAGAGGGACCGTGCTCAATTTTTGGCAAGCTTATTTTCGACTCATCCAAACGGCAGGGGATGCGAACGTCGTTATCGCCATGCGCATGATGCGGCTGGTGTCCGGCGGCGCACTGGCGCAACGTGAAATGCAATGGATGTTTGCAGAAAAGCGCATCGCAATTGCGCAAGCCCAGGCAGCAACAAAGATGGTCGCGGGCGGCGGAATAGCTGCCATGCAGAAATCCGCATCCGATGTCTATCGGCGGAAAGTACGCGCAAATCGGCGTCGACTCGTGCGTTAACTACAATCATACCTCGTAATCTCCCTCCTCGGCTTAATCTTCGCATTCATCGCAATTTCCGCCGCCATCCTTCTGCCATCTTATCCAGCGCTAAGGTGCCCGCAGTCGCGTCACGCGAGTCGCCTTTTTGGTGCTGCGTACCGGCTTTCAGCAACAACGAACGAGGGACCGCTTTGAAGAAGCATATCAGCATTGGAATTTTGATCAGTGTCGTGAGCTTCACGTCAGCAAACGCGGCAGGATGGAGCTCCGTTCACAAGTACCTAAAGAAATCAGGCAATTGCGCCGGACAAGAGATTCTCGCGAGCTCATATTCGTCGGGAAAGCGCACTGCCAACGGCGAGCGTTTCGACCCGAACGGCAACACCGCAGCCGCGCGCACCTGGCCGCTCGGGACAAACCTGACTGTGACGAATCCCCAAAATGGCCGTTCGGTTACCGTCAGGATCAACGATACCGGCCCGTGGGGAATTGCCTATCGCATGGGCGCCCGGCTCGACCTCGCGAGAGGGGCGGCGCAACGCATCGGAATGCGCGGTTCTCAGTACGTCTGTGTTGCATGAAGCTGGTGTAGTCCGCTGAGAATTTATTCGTTGGTGGTGATCCGGGCATCGTATGTTTCGGGACACGATTCTTATGGCGTCAAACATTGAACACTGGGACATCATCGCGATGCAGATCTCCGTATTGAATGTGCCGGATCGCTGCCGGTGATTTCCAGCGCCGCTTCACAAATTCGGATTTTTTGTGCGGCACCGTCGCGTACCGGCCCTTCCCGAACGAATCAGTGCATGCCCAACAACGTTTCCGCAATGCGTCTTCACTGCAAAAGAGGGACGCCATGAACCGCTTGACCAACATGGGAGCGGCAATCGCACTGCTCCTCGCCACACTTGTGGCGTCGCGCTCGCAAGCCGCACGGCGGTTGTGGATGCCGCCGGCAACCGCGCCGTGCTCGCAGCGGATCAGGGCACGATCATCGGCTCGCGTCCGAGCGGCTGTCCTCATTCCTATTGCGGCTGCGGATGGCGCATGTATCTCGGGCTTTCGGATCTGAGACTCAACCTGGCATCCCGGCTGTTTCCCCACGAAAGCGCTCCGCGCGCAGGGCTCGCCGCCGTTCGCAGTGGCCACGTGATGTATATCGAGGCGGCAGCCGGGAACGGGCAATGGCTAATCCGCGATTATAATTCCGGCGGCGGCTTATCCCGCGTGCACGTGCGCGACGTGGGCGGCTATGCGTTCGTCAATCCACATGCGCAGCTAGCGACGCGCTAGCGCGCGTGGCACAGGCACATCAAACGTCATCTACGTTTAAATCGTAGGTGCCTCTTTTGCCCCGGGCATAGACTTTTGCGGCGATGGTATAGATGCGGTCGCGGTTGGTATCGAACGCCCGCAGCAGATCAACCGCGTCGGTATTTATATTTGGCTGAATCTGCCTGAGAGCATCCGCGGTCACAAAGAATGAACTCTCCATGGAGCGGTCATATCCCCAAAAGCGAACCGCCCGCCGCGTCGCATCGTAACTGCGGCTGCGGTTCGGAAAATTGATCGTCATGTTCGTTACCCGGAAAACAGATTAAGGCAGACGACGAGGCCGCCAACCGGCGGCCCCGAAATATTGCGTCCAGATCAAATCTGGCGGCCCTTCATGACGGCATCGACATCGCGCTGCGCTTGCGCCTTGTCGATGCTGTACTTGGCGACGATCTTAGCGATTAGATCATCTTTGTTCTTGAGTGCGCCGAGCTCCTGCTCGGAGAACTTGCCCCACTTGGAGCCGATATCCTTGAGAAGAATTTGCTTCGCGTCAGCAGGAGTGCCGGTGCTCGCCGAAGCGGTATTCGGGGTTACTGGGTTCATGAGCGTTATCTCCAAAATATTGATGAAACATCATCTGAA
>JBARNC010000268.1:0-2198 GCA_049802775.1 Pseudolabrys sp.
TTGCGGTCGATCCAATGCCAATGACTCCGGCTGAAATCGACAAGTTTGTCGTCAATGAACTTGCATCCAACGAAAAGCTGATCAAGGCGGCCGGCATCAAATAGCCGGCGCAATTTCACGGCACGAACTAGGCACCTATGCGCAACGATGCGCGTGGCGTGTTCACTTTTGCTCCGGCGCCGAGCATACATGACTGCCGATGAATAAGGGCTCTGCCATGAAGGCCAACATCTCAAAGGTCAACCCAAATCCCTTTACGACACGGCCTGAGATTGAAGGCACGTTCGGAGTCGTCACATCGACGCACTGGATTGCCACCGGCGTTGGCATGGGCACGCTCGAAAAGAGCGGTAATGCGTTCGATGCGGCGGCGGCCACGGCCTTTACCCTGCAAGTAGTCGAGCCTCACCTCAATGGGCCGGGTGGCGATGTTTCGACTATCCTTTTTGATGTCAGGAAGGGCAAGCCGGAAGTCATTTGTGGACAGGGACCGGCGCCAGCAAGTGCAACGATTGCACATTACCGGAGTTTCGGCCTGGATATGGTGCCGGGAACGGGTCTGCTGGCAGCGTGCGTGCCAGGCATGTTCGATACTTGGATGTTGCTGCTGCGCGACTACGGGACCCTCCGGCTGGTGGACGTTCTCACCCCCGCCATCGATTATGCCCGCAACGGGCATCCGATTCTTGAGCGCGCTAGCGCGACGATCGCTATCGTCGCCGATCTTTTTCGCGATCATTGGCCAACATCGGCTGCAGTCTATTTGCCGAACGGTGAAGTACCTGCGCCGGGAAGGATGTTTGCAAATCGGACCTTGGCCGAAACGTACAGCCGCGTGCTCAAAGAGGCGGAAAGTGCCGGGTCCGATCGTGTCAAACAGATCGAGCGTGCACGTTTGGTCTGGTCGCAAGGATTCGTTGCCGAGGCCATCGACGCGTTTTGCCGGACCCAGGAACTCATGGACGTAACCGGCTCGCCGCATCGTGGTGTGCTCACGGGTGAGGACATGAGGCGTTGGCAAGCCCAGGTGGAGGCTCCGCTCACCTATGACTACCGCGGCTACACCGTATGCAAGGCAGGACCGTGGAGCCAGGGGCCCGTCCTGCTGCAGCAGCTTGCGCTTCTGCAAGGGTTTACGCTTGACGGGGTCGATCCGGTTGATCCGGAGTTTATTCATTTGCAGGTCGAGTGTGCCAAGCTGGCCTATGCTGACCGCGAGAAATTTTACGGCGATCCGAAATTCGTCGACGTGCCGATGGAGACCTTGCTCTCGGAATCTTATAACGCGGAGCGCCGGCGTCTCATATCGCAGGACGCATCGCTGGAGCTTCGACCGGGTGCGATCGAAGGATTCGGTGGAGCCGTCAGATTGCGTCGTGAGCAAGGCGATCGTCTCGCCGTCGGGAATTTTGGCGCAGGCGAGCCGACGGTTGGCCGGTTGGGACAGGTTATGGGCGACACCGTGCATTTTGACATCGTTGACCGTGCCGGGAATATGATTTCCGCGACTCCCTCGGGCGGTTGGTTACAATCTTCGCCCGTCATTCCCGAACTCGGCTTTTGTCTAGGCACACGCGCCCAGATGTTCTGGCTTGAAGATAATCATCCGGCGTCACTCTCGCCCGGCAAGCGTCCTCGCACGACCTTGTCGCCCACCATGGCACTCCGCGACGGGAAGCCGTATCTCGCGTGGGGTTCACCCGGCGGCGACCAGCAGGATCAGTGGACGACGCAGTTCTTTCTTCGGCACGTACATGCAGGCATGAACTTGCAAGCGGCGATCGATGCACCGGCCTGGCATTCCGAGCATTTTCCGATTTCATTCTGGCCACGGACCGCACGCCCAGGCGTTCTCGTGGTGGAAAAGCGTTTGCATGAGGCAACAATCAAGGACTTATGCAGGCGTGGTCACGAGGTTGAAGTTGGCCCCGATTGGTCGGAAGGCCGTCTCACTGCCGCATGCCGTATCGACCCACTGCGTCGCGCCGCCGCCAATCCGCGCGGTATGCAGGGCTATGCAGTTGGGCGCTAAGCGATCCCTGTCCTTCCCGAAAATCACATCCGCACATATTGATGATGGAGTCCGGACAAAATGGGGATGGTGACGATTTGCCCATACCGCTGGACTGCTCGACGCAAGGGGGCATCTTTCTGTAATGCCAAGTGAGTGCGCGTCTGATTGTAATACGCCGCATACG
>JBARNC010000269.1:0-2638 GCA_049802775.1 Pseudolabrys sp.
AACGTCGTCAGGGTGTCGAGCAGGCCCGCACGTCCCCAGTCGAGAATGTGGTTGTTGGCTAGTACGCAACAATCGATATGCGCAGCCGCGAGCACTGCTGCATTTTCAGGACTCATCCGGTAGTTAATGCCTTTCGGGTCGAAGTCTTCGCTGCGCGTAATACTTGTTTCGAGATTGATGATGCGCGCGTCGGGCCGTGCCTGTTTCAATTCGTCGAGGGCGCCGCCCCAGACATAGGCAGGAGCCACAGGCCGTTTTACCGAGCCATTGGCAGCCTCCGCCAACTGCACGTACTCCAATGCCGATTGGACGTAATCTTCATGAAGCGCCGGGTCGCAAGGTTGCGGTAATATTTGATCGATGCCTCGCCCGAGCATCACATCGCCGCACAGAAAAAGCCGCAGTGTTGGCCGCTGATGCGCTGAAGCCGTTAACGGGCGGCGGCTCATGCGCTAAGCGTCAGCTCGGCCAAAGATTGTGGAGCTCGTGGGGCGTGGCAGCTTTTGCATCCTCAACTTCCGCAGCTGGTAAGCGTGCCGCTAGCAAGGCAAACATTGCGCGAGCCACCTGTTCGGCGTCGACGCCCGGCTCACGGTGCAAACCGTCATGAACGCTCAAGAAACGCGCTGCGACTCTTGGCCGCCGGGCGCGAGGTCGGGTGCCAGCCCTCATAATAGAGCCCACGCAGTAATGTCGGTAGCTGGGCCCCGAGATAAATTGCTTCGTCCTTATGCAAGCAGTCGCGCAGCGCATGCATTCCAGCCATTAGGGCCAAATATACGCGGTCGCGATCACGCCAACCCAAATGTTGGACAAAATCATCGATCCAATCTTCGGTCACGCGGGCTGCAGCATCGACGCTTTGAGTAGCTGTCATGTTCAACGACCCGACTTCAATTAATCGCCGCCGTTCTCGGGAAATTGCGGCAGAACGTCGTCTAGGATAATGCCGATCGCTCCCTTGACGGGAGCGGTATAGTCGTGAGGTCCGAGCTCGGTCGCGGCTTTGGTCAAAGCTGCACGAACCTCGGTGTTCGACAGGACATGTTTGTCGACAAGAGTCCGCAACAGCGAAAGAAGGATCGCGCTCGTTGCATTTCCTATTTCGAGCTCTCGTCCTTTGCCATACATGTAAATGTTCCAAACCGGTGAACTTGCAAGCTTATGCCCGACAAAATGGAGTGAATTGACTCAAATCAAGGACGGACCGGCGCCCAATACTTTTGATGGAACTATCTCTCGTAAACGGCAATCAAATTTGCTTCAGCGATTGTGTACTTACGGGCTTCGCGTTCCACGTCGTCGCAGGTCGGACTTTTGTGCACAGGCAATCGCTCGACCGAGAGCGCAAGCAGCCGGAAATGATAGTGATGTAAACCGTGCGTGTGGGGCGGACAGGGGCCCCCATAACCGGGTTTCTGAAAATCGTTGATGGCTTGCTTGAAGGACTTTGGATGGCGGGATGCACCTTCCGCAATTGACCGTTCTCGATCTGGCAGATCATAGACCGCCCAATGATGCCAGGTTCCCCCAGGTGCATCGGGATCGTCGCAGAGGAGCACGAAGCTGCGAGTTGCGGCCGGTGGATTTGTCCAGTTGAGGGGCGGTGAAATATCTTTGCCGTCACACGTGTACTGGAGCGGCATTGGCGAACCATTCGAAAAGGCGTTTGAGTGAATTTCCATCGCGGCGCTCCCAAATTGAAGAGACTGACCCTCGAAGCGGCTGCGCGTGTTGATAAGGGTCAAAAAGTCGGATCGCCAAGCGGAAAGGTCGGCTCTGCATAATGATCTGGCGCAAAGCATCCTCTGCTACCGCGAGCTAATTAAATAAAATGCGGCCACTTTTGCACCCGACCCTCGTGAACGGGCGAACCGGCGATCCGGTTTTGTACATCGAAACTCTGTTCGAAAGGCGCGCTATCCTTTTCGATTTAGGCGATCTTTCGAACCTGCCAGCGCGCAAGCTCCAGCGGCTCGAGCACGTCTTTGTGTCGCACGCGCATATCGATCACTTCATCGGATTTGATCACCTGTTGAGGGTTCTGGTCGGGCGTGAGAAGACGCTCAAGCTCTATGGACCGAGCGGCTTCGTAAAACATGTCCGCCATACGCTACAGGGTTATCGCTGGAACCTTGTAGACAGTTATGTCAGCGATTTGACGCTTGAAGTCACCGAAGTTGGAACCTCGCTTGATACGCACAAGGCGCGATTTCGTTTGAAGAGCGCTTTTGCCGCTGAAGACATGGGCTCTGGGCGGGCCACCGACGGAATCCTCTGTCATGAGTTCGCCTTCCGTGTCGTGAGTGCGGTGCTCGAACACCGCACGCCATGCCTGGCCTTCGCCATCCAAGAAGCGGCTCATGTCAATGTGTGGAAAAATCGCCTCGAAGAGCTGGGCCTCCCGATCGGACCGTGGCTGCGAGAACTCAAGCGCGCTGTGATTGAGAAGAGGCCGGATGATGATTTGATCGAGGTTGGGACGCGACCAACATCTCATGACGTGAATAAAATGCCCCTCGGCATCCTGCGCAAAGCTATTACGGTCACACCTGGACAGAAGATCGCCTATGTCACCGATGCGGCCGATACGTCTGCGAACTGCGCCACCATTATTGCGCTCGTCCTCAATGCCGAC
>JBARNC010000270.1:0-6601 GCA_049802775.1 Pseudolabrys sp.
TAAATAATGCGATTACAACTCGCCATTGTCCGGCTCCTATGACGCCTGACGATGTGGGTACCCGAACGATTACGCCATGTCCGCGTGGACCATGTTCTCGATCCTTGGGGATCCGCTTCCTCGACACCGCGCTGGGCGGCGGACATGTGCTCACGACAAACCTTTCGGCCCGTGATCCCAACAAGTTAAGTAGCGGTTTGAGAACGCACTTCCGGAAAGCGGACATTCGCGGGCTCTCTTTCAGAAAAAGTCAGGGCGCAACACCTCCACAATCCGACCGCACCTACGTTTGTCCGCTATGAGAACAGCGGACGTTGACTAGCCGCTGCTGGGCGCGTGGCGGCTCTTTGGAAGCATTGGCGAGACGTACATGCGCGAGCATCCTGAACATATAAAAGGCCCGCACAAATCCGAGTTCCATCCGTCTGTAGCGCGATACCAATCGCAATTAAATTTTTGCCACAGTTCAAGGCTTAGTAAAAAAGTAAGAACCGCTGCTTATGTCCTACTGAGGTCTTCAAAAAATCCCCCCAAAAACGCCAACGCAGTTTGAGGAACGCTTCAGCATGTCCTTTCGTCCTACACGCCCCATGATCAATTGCGCCCAATGCGGCGAGCGCCTGTTTATGCCGCAATGGACGGAACACGTTAATGAGTACCGCGTGCGGCACCTTTGGGAATGCAAGGCATGTGATTATGCCTTTGAGACTGCCGCTACTTATGCGGCAGTGGCAAAACGTGCGTAACTGAAAATTTCGTCACGGGGCCGCCGTGGCGTAGAGTAGCGGCCCCTTTTTTTATTGCGGCATATTCATAGCAAACGCCCAGTCGAGTTTTTTTCGCTTGTGCGCTTCTCTAAAAACTCTGCGATTTTCTTTAGCGGTACTCCGTCGTATTGATACACGGCGACATTGAATCTGGCATTGATGAGACGGTAGCTATCATCGCCTTTCTTTTCGAGACGATAGCCTTCGAGCTTCGCCAGTTGCCGAATTGCATGTTCGCGTTGCATCGTTTTGTTTGTTATGTACGACAAGAGTCCAGCACCAATTCGCGGTTGGATCAATCACGTACGCAGCTAGTGTGCATGACTGTGCATGACTATGTCAGCGACACTGACGCTGTGTGGAGGCGCTGCCGCCAGATCAGGTCGCATCATTCTGGCAAGCCCCACAGGAACAAGCGGCTATCCATTTATAATCGGCTGCTAGGTATTTTACTTTTAAAAGACGTAGCGCCAAGCGAAATACAGCACCACGATTACCACCACAAGCAATAGCGTCATTTGTCCTGTGGCAGATTGCAAGAAGCCGAGATTACTCTGTGTCGTCATGGGAGGTCTCCCTCATACGAAACATCGTCGCCGTTTTCCCATTTGGTTGCACTTAGGGCGTGAGCGGCCTTCGCCTCCTCCACCACAGCAGGCCGAGGGCAGTCGCGGGAAGCGGTCCCAGTCGTAGCGTTCAGCGTTTCCGTTCGGCTAGGACCGCCCCCAAAGCGGAGCATCCGTTGCCCCCGCTCAGCCAACATCTATAGCGAAATTGGCCCAGCCGCGCTTTGATATAGCGCAAGCCAATTGACCTCAAAATGACGGCGTATCAGGTCCGCACGCCGTTGTGCGGCTGTAAATTGGGCGTGCCGAACGTGAGCCGATAGAGCGCGACTATCTACCGGTGAATCGGCCACATATGACCGCAAGCAGTTTCCACGGATCGAAAATCTGATTCTGCCATTATGCCGCCCGGGGGCCGCCCCCTGTCACCGGACAAAATCGAAGCCTGCGCAGATGCATCCAGCCACGCAAACTGCGCAGAGAGCCGAAAATACCAAACCCACGATTTCAAAACTGACCATGGTTGTAACGGCTAGTTCGGTCACTGTCAGAATAGGTGGCTCTGGCCCTCAAAAAGTGGGGGCCGCCATCGGGCATGACGGCAGCCCCTAATGGCCCGCCAGTTTTGGGGAAACTTGGGACAGGGAACTGGCGACACTGACTAACTCGCCGCCAGAAATTTCGTTCCTGCCTACGATCAGGAACCCGACAAATTCTAAGGATTGAACTTAAAGAGGGCCGCAATGATCTAGACAAACGGACCGCAACATTGATTCAAACGACAATAAAAAGCTCCGGGCGGTGTCCCGGGGTTTTTCTTTTGGTGAGAGCCGAGCTCTTGACTGTCCGCTTTTCGGGGTAAAGCGGACATGGCGTGAACCGACCCAAATTCTCCGCATGGCAAAAAATATCAAATAATTGGCGTGCGAGCACAAACGCCCCCGATAAAAGCCTGATTACCGATCGAAAAAAGCCCGGCTTATCACGCCCATAGCGGCCTTCTCCACCAATAGAAGGGAGCCGCTATCGTGAAGCGAACACGTGTCATCTTGGTTGCCGCATTTTGCTTTTCACTTGTTTTCATCGGTGCTTTGTCGATCGCCAGCGCCCAATCGGGAATTGCCTCAGTTTATTCGGGGGGCAAGACAGCAAATGGCGAGATAGCCAGCGCGAGCAGTATGACTGCCGCTCACAGAACTCTTCCATTTGGAACGCTGGTGCGCATAACGCATCTGGACAGCGGTCGCTCGGTGGTCGTCCGAAATAACGACCGCGGACCATTCGTGCCTGGGCGGATCATCGACGTGATGCCAGCGGCAGCCCGCGCATTGGGTTTTTCAGGTCTGGCGCCCGTAACAGTTGACGTCATCGAGCGCCACGGCTGAACGGCTGCGCCGAGCGCCTCAGCGGGCAAGCCGAATTGAACCGCCAATGTTCCATATCCATGCCCATTTTTAAACGTAAAGAGGACATGGCAATTCAAAGGGGTGACATGCCGCTCACGCTGATGAATGTCCGCTTTCTGGGGTAAAGCAAACATCACGCAGAATGCCGCGACGGTATTTTCGTGTGCTGATCTTCTAGCCCGGCGGTCGAATGCCAAAACTTTGGCTGGAAATAGCAAGACCGAGCCGGGCCAATCGTTTTAAAGCAGCAATCAAAACAAAGCCGAGCGCCGGGCTAGTTGCCCCCCGGGGGTTGACGGGGACAGGGGGTGACGACCTCGCGCTGCGCTCGCTAGTAATCGTCAACTCCGCCGGTCGCCCGGCGGTTTTTTTTGAGAGCAAAAAATGGGAGCCAAGAAACACAACAGAGGGCCACGACTGCCCGCCGTCTGCGCTGGATGCGGCGACGAGTTGGTCCTCACCCGAAGCGGGCACCACTTCTGCACCAACCATTTGTGCAAAGACGGGTTCGATGTCAGGCCGGATCGGCGATTGATGCCGCTACCTAACCTTCTAAGGGAAGAGAAAAAGCTACAATGAAAGAGCTTTCAGCAAAAAGATAGGCCGATGAAATTAAGTGACGATGACGTGAGGGCGGAATGAGCCGTCGACTGTGAAAGGAGCGGCTCAGCCAGCCAGGCCTGGGGGGCGTGACCCACGCCATCGCCGAAGGAATAATAAGCGCGGTGACGATGAAACCATGGGCAACATCTCACCGGCGGCTGTTCGACTTGGCGATATTCATCGTCGTACCGCATCGGGTACATCGATAAACAAGCCTGCCCTGCGTCTCGGTGGCTTGGATTTCTACGATTTGGCAGACAGGGCAGGTTTTCGGTGGCGCTAACTTGAGCGGTTCGATCATGCCAGCCGAGTGTGACAACGGGCGGGGGCGCAAAATGAATGCGCCCGGCAGCGGGGCAACCGGGCGCATGGGATGAGGAGTGAACGTCATATTTGGGGGGAGTTGAAGCTTCGCGGGCCGGCGAACAATTAGTATAGTTGGCGTTAGCGGTAGGATTCCGCGCCATTGGGGATGCGTCGGTGGATAAAGCCCAACCAGATGATCTAATCCCGTTTCAACGCAACCTCATCTTGCTTTTGCTGTTGGCGCTCACGGCAACCGCTTGGGCAGTACTCGTTTGGCAGCAAAGTGACGCCAATATGGGTATGACGATGGTCTCGCCTATTATGGGCCTACGTGCACTGTTGTTCCTTGCGATCTGGGTCATCATGATGGTGGCAATGATGCTTCCGACCACCGCGCCTATGATCCTCACCTTCCATAGTGTGCAGGCAGGAAATCGCTCGCTTGATGATGCATTCGCTTCTACCTGGGTGTTCGTGGGGGCTTATTTGTTGGTGTGGGCATTTGCGGGGATTGCCGCGTTTGCCGGCGTGCTAGTCGCCGAAATAGCAGCCAAGCGTGCCGCGCTACCACCCGCCACTGCGGCCCAAGTTGGCGGTGCAATTTTCTTGGTGGCGGGTATCTACCAGCTCACGCCGTTAAAGGAGATATGTCTCTCAAAGTGTCGCACGTCCATCGACTTCACTTCGTCATGGCGCGACGGGACGGCGGGCGCACTTCGTATGGGCTTGCTTCATGGAGCCTATTGTCTGGGCTGCTGCTGGCTTCTTTTCGTCACTCTCTTTCCACTCGGCATGAGTGTTGAAGCGATGGCAGGTGTCACACTCGTTATATTCGCCGAGAAAACGCTGCCTTGGCCCAAGCTCACACCTCGCATCACGGCTGTTGTGCTCGTACTTTATGGTGCGCTGCTGATTGCGTCACTTCAACTTCTTCCCACCTTTCAAAAAAAGGATGGCAGTGCGCCTATGCCCACAGAAATGCAGATGAAGATGCCTGGAGCCGGCAACGCGCCAGCCCTGAAGTAACCGGGTACACTCAGCTTGATTTTCGTCTGCAATCCCATGAAGCACTTCAAGCGATGTCCGCTAATGACCCAAAGTGCACATTAACTGGATTGTTTGCGGGACCATGAAGGTGCTGCTGCGGATTGCTGCTCATCTGATCGTGGCCGTTGTACTGACGGCCCCGCTGGCAGCACAACCGCTATCGCGCTCGGTTCTCCTCCTCGATCAATCTTCTGCAGTCCTTCCCTTCAATACCGCGCTCGCAACGGCTGTTCGATTGTCCCTCAACGCCGCAAGCAAAGTGTCCATCTCATTCTACGTGGAACACCTAGATGCCAATCGGTTCTTTGGTTCAGATTATGAAGAAGGCATCTTATCGTTTTTCAGGACGAAATATCGCGACAAGGCCGTCGATGTCGTCGTCGTCGTCGGATCGGCGGCGCTCGACTTCATTACACGACGGCGGGCGGAGCTGTGGCCGAACGTACCCGTAGTCTTTGCTGCTATTGATGAGGCAACCATCGCCAAGGTGACCCTTCCGCCCAATGTGACTGGGGTCACTATGCAACTCACGCTTCAAGACATGGTGAGGACGGCAAACATCGTCGTACCAAATCTCAAGCGAATTGCGATCGTGGGCGATCCTCTGGAGCGACAAACCTTCTATCGCCATTTCCTGGATGAACTTCCGACAGTGGCGACGCAGTACGAAATTATCAATCTCATGAATTTGTCGATGGGCGAACTCAAAAGGCGCCTAGGAAATTTGCCGGATGCCACGGCCGTTATTTACACCGGAATTTATTATGACAATGAAGGGGTATCCCATATTCCCGCGGAGTTGGTCCCACAAATCGCGGAATGGGCCAATCGCCCTGTCGTGATATCTGTTGCCTCCTACCTTGGGAAAGGCGCCGTCGGGGGCTACATAGTGCGCCCAGAACCTGTTGGTCAGCTGGCAGGGCAGTTCGCATCGCGCATTCTCAACGGGGAGAATGCATCAGACGTGCCCGTTACAAAGGTCCCGTCGCCTCTTATTTTCGAATGGCCAGCGCTACAGCGCTGGGGCATCAGCGAGAGCCTCCTACCGCCGGGTAGCGAAGTCCTGTTTCGTAATCCGACGGTATGGGAACAATATCGCGCTTACATCCTGGCAGTCATCGCTGCAATCCTGATCCAGTCCGCGCTGATCTTTTGGCTGCTTTATGAGCATTGGCGTCGCCAGCGTGCGGAAATTCTGGCGCGCAACACCTTGTCAGAGTTGACTCATGTGAATCGCATGGCGACGGCAGGCCAACTATCGGCCTCAATAGCGCATGAGATCAGGCAACCTCTCGCAGGCATTTTGGCAAACGCCCAGGCGGCCCTTCGCTGGCTAGAACAGGCCAATGTCGAAGAGGTGCGCGAAGGGTTGAATGGAATTGTAAGCGACGGGCACCGGGCAAGCGACATTATCACGAACCTTCGTGCGATGTTCAAAAACGACGGGCAGGAGAAGACCCTCGTCGATATCAATGAGCTTGTCCTGTCGGTTCTGGAACTCGTGCGGGTCGATTTGCAGAAGCACGAGATAGAACTTTGGACGCAACTCGACGATCGAATTCCGGAGGTAGTCGGCAATCAGGTTCAGTTACAGCAGGTGATTTTGAACTTGGTCATGAATGCCATCGAGTCGATGAGTTCAATGGAACCTCGCGTGCTGCGCATAAAAACCGAACTGAGCCAATCCAAGACAGTGCATGTGTCGATCGAAGACACCGGGACGGGCATTAAACCGTCCGACGTCGCCCGGATTTTTCAGCCAATGTTCACGACCAAAGAGCGTGGTATGGGAATGGGCCTTTCGATCTGCCAGTCAATCATCGAAAACCATGACGGTCGGATTTGGGTGTCCCCCCGCGCAAATGGGGGCTCGATTTTCCAGTTTGAATTGCCGACGATTGCTGAC
>JBARNC010000271.1:0-10031 GCA_049802775.1 Pseudolabrys sp.
GAAGGAAAGGCCCGATATGCTTCGCAAAGCTGCGCAGGTATTCGCGGAAGCGCAGAAAATTCTAAAGGACGACCCTAAGCGCGGCATAGCAATCATGGCCAAGGAATATCCAACCATGACAGCGGAGGTTGACAGTGTTCAGTGTAGGCGATGCTACCATCACGCGTGTCGAGGAAACCAATCTTCCCAGCTATCCGCTTCGGGACATCTTCCCGGAATTTTCCGACGCGCATATGGCTGAGCACAACTCATGGCTGGCGCCGCACCACTATGATGCCGACAAGGGTCTGATCAGACTCGCCGTCCATAGCTGGCTATTGCAGGTCGGCGGCAAGAAAATCCTGATCGACTCCTGCTGCGGCAACAATAAAGCCAAGCCCGGCCGGCCGTTTTGGCACATGCTCAATGTGCCGTATCTCGAGCGGCTCGCCGCCGCCGGCGCGCGACCTGAGGAAATCGATCTGGTGATGTGTACGCACCTGCATCACGATCACGTCGGGTGGAACACGCAGCAAAAGGACGGCAAATGGGTGCCGACATTTCCTAACGCCCGTTACGTTTTCTCAAAACCGGACGTGGATTATTTCTCCAAGATCGACGCAGATCCGAAGGAGGGACCAGCGGAGCTGGGCACCTTCCGCGAATGTGTTGTCCCGATACTCGAATATGGCCGTGCAGATCTCGTGAGCGGCGGCCCTTACCGACTCAACGACTTTATCGAGATCGATTCAGCGCCCGGCCATTCGCCCGGTCACGTGTTCTTCAAGCTTGAAAGCAAAGGAAAGCGCGCCGCTTTCATCGGGGACGTCTGGCATCATTTGCTACAGGTCTTTTATCCCGACTGGAATTTCCCGAAGAATTCGGATGCCGCACAGGCGCGGGTCAGCCGGCGCAAGGTGCTCGATTACTGTGCGTCGAGAGGCGCGTTGGTGTTTCCGGGCCACGTCGGCTTGCCGTTTGCGGGTCATATCGAAGCGACGCAAAAAGGATATCGGCCGAACTTCAAACCGTGACCGGTCAGAATCCGTAAAGTTTTGCGGGATTGTCAACGAGCGCCTTATTGCGCGCGGCTCCGTCCGGAATCCAATCCAACAGCATGTCGAGCATCCAGGCGTCGTCTGGCACCGGCACGCCGGGGGTGGGGTGCGGCCAGTTGGTCGCCCATAACATCCGCTCCGGCGCGGCTTTAGCCAGCGCCTTGGCGAGCTTGCCGACGTCGTCATAGTTCGGCGGGCCGACCTTGGAGACTTCATAAGGCGCCGACAATTTGACCCAGGTACGGCCGCCGTCGACCAGTCCTTGAAGCATGCGAAATCCCGGGTGATCGAGCGGAACCGGTTCAAGAAATTTTCCGACGTGATCGATCACCAGCGTGCTGGCCAACCGCTTGAGCACGGCCGCATGTTTCGGCAGGTCACGGCCGTCGAGCTGCAATTGCACGTGCCACCCGAATGGCGCCACGCGGGCTGACATCGTTTCGAGAATGTCCCAGGGTAGCGGCGCACCCGCCAACATGAAGAAGCGAATGCCACGAGCACCGAGCCTGGTCAGCCGCTCGAGTTCCGCATCGCTCACGCCCTGGTCAACGACGACGATACAACGCGCGTTCGGCCCGATCGCGCCAACGGCTTCCAGCGTACAGCGGTTGTCCTTGCCGTAGGTCGAAGGCTGCACCACCACAGTGCGCTCGATGCCTAGCCGCCCGCACATCTTCCTATAAGCCGAGACGGGCGCTGCGGGTGCATCGATCTTGGCCGTCGGCGCCTTAGGATATTTGGGATCGTAGATGTGCATATGGGTGTCGCAGGTGCCCGGAGGCGCCTTGAGCTTCGGCTTTACGACGCTGTCAATGAAGGGCATGCGGGGGCCTACGGGCAAATATAACCAGGGCCGTTCGGGTTCTGAAAGCAGCCAACCGATTGAGGCAACAACGTCTTCGGTAGCCATAAAACGACTTTCGGGAAGAAGATGCTAAAGGCGATAGCTGCAAAGAAAACGACATAGATCGGGAGCGAAGCAAGCATCGCCTTCGAAAATTTTACTCCGACGAACTTAGAAGCCATCAGCAAGCATAGCCCGTAAGGCGGCGTGATCAGGCCGAACGCGAGTGTGGTTATGATCACAACGCCCATGTGAACGGGATTGATGTAGGCATTCTTGGTCAGATCGATGTTCAGCGGCATGAAAATGATGATCGCAGGAACGGCGTCGATGAAGTCGCCGACGATAACGAAAAGCAATGTTAGCAGCAGCATGATCATGAACGGGTCGCCGCCGGCAGCGGTCGAAATCCAGTCCGATACCATCGTCGGTCCGCGCAGATAAGCCAGCATCCAGCCGAACGCCGAGGCGGCGCCGATGGTGATAAGTGGAATGGAATAGAGCAGTCCCGTGTGCGCCATGTCGCGCGGCAAATTGCGCAGGTGATGGCGATTCAGCAGCGGGATGGCGATGATCTGAGACAAGCGCGAATCGCATGCTATAGCCCCGATAGGCTGACTAGCGCTTGTGCGTGTCTTGCAAGATTTTTTTCAGTCGCTGCGGCGTAACGGGAAGGTGCGTCACCGCGCCGGGGCGCTGAAGCGCGTCGTCGATTGCGGAGGCGATCACCGCACCGACCGGATTGGCGCCGCCTTCGCCCGCACCTTTCAATCCGAGCGGGTTAAGCGGGCTCGGTGCGTCCTCCGACACGATTATGGAAACTTCAGGAACTTCGCGGGCAGTCGGCATCAGATAATCGGCGAATGTCACCGAGAGTGGCTCGCCGTTCTGGTCGTAACGGAACTCCTCCAGCAGCGCACCGCCCACGCCTTGCGCCAGACCGCCGGCGATCTGACCTTCCACCAATTTCGGGTTCACGGCCTTGCCGATGTCATAGGCAATGGCGTAGTGCTCGATTGCAACACTGCCGGTGTCAGCGTCGACGCGCACCACAGCCACATGCGCGCCGTACGGATAAACCATGTGGGTTGATTCGAAAGTATCTTCGGCGCTCAAGCTCTCGGGGAGGTTACGCGCGAGCTCGGCCAATGGCATCGATGGCCCTGGCGAGCCAGCGCAGACAACTTCTCCATTCACGATATCGAGCGCATCCGTGCGCGTTTGCATTTGCTCGGCCGCGGCCTGCAGCACGCGAGCGCGCAATTTGGTGGCAGCAAGGCGCGTTGCTTCTCCACACATCACCGTCACGCGCGAGGCGAATGCGCCCATGCCGCGCGCGATGCGGTCGGTCTGGCCGTGAATGACGCGGATATTGCCGTAGTCGACGCCGAGCGCGTCGGCGCAGATTTGCGCGATGACGGTCTCTACGCCCTGACCGATCGAGGCGACGCCGGTGATGACCTCGACTACGCCGTCTGGCTTGATCTCGATACGCACGGTGTCGAACGGCCCAAGCCCGCTTTTCTCGACGAACATTGCAACCCCGGCGCCGACCTTCTCGCCGGTCTTGCGGCGTTCGATCAATTGTTTCTGAAGTGCGGTCCAATCGACAGCTTTGAGCACCTTGTCGAGCAGAAAAGCGTAGTCGCCCGAGTCGTAGACAATTTGTGTGCCTAACGTCTCGAGCCCGAGGGTATAGGGCATCGCGCTTTTGCCGATGAGATTACGCTTACGAATTTCAACCTTGTCGACGCCGACTTTCGCGGCGATCGCGTCCAGCAGCCGCTCGCGAACAAACGTGGATTCGTAACGGCCGGGCGCGCGGTAGGTCCCGCAGGGTGTTTTGTTGGTCAGCCGAATGTGGCCAGTGGCGCGGTACGCCGGGACGCGATACGGCCCCGGCAACGTGGCGGCGGCGAGATCGGGGACAGTCGCCGCATGGGTGCGCATATATGCGCCGTTGTCGTGAAAAAATTCGTCTTCAATACCTAAAATTTGGCCCTGTGAATCGATCGCGGCACGCACTCGGTGGTGGTGTTCACGCGAATGATTGGCCGCGATCAGATGCTCACGCCGGTCCTCGATCCATTTGATTGGATGCTTGAACTTGAGCGCGGCGGCGCAGACCAGAATGTCTTCGGGATAAATTTCGCCACGAACGCCGAACCCGCCGCCGACGTGACCTTCGTAGAGCTGAACGGATTCTTTTTCCCGCCCTAGCATGTGCGCGATCGCATCGCGATTCCAGTGCGGCACCTTGGCGGCACCATGCAGCTCCAAAACATCGCGTGCTTCATCGTAGCGTGCGATAGCGCCGCGCGTTTCAAGCGGAACGCCGGAGTGGCGCCCAATGGTAAGCTCAAGAGAGACAACGGCGTGGGCGTCGCGGAAGGCGGTATCGATATCGCCATACGCCTTCTGCAGGACTCCTGGCTCTGTCGTGAGTTCGCGCTCATAGGTGCCCGGTTGTCCGGTGGCGCGCATCGCTGCTGGCTTGGGCTCGATCGAAAGCGCGACCAACTCAGCCGCATCTTCCGCGAGATATGCGTTGTCCGCAAACACCACAGCGACTGGCTCGCCGACATAGCGCACGACATCCTTCGCCAGCACCGGTTGGCGGTATGGTTCGAGTTGCTTCAGCCCGGTCAACCGGAACGGGATCGGTGGAATCTGCAGCACATCGGCATGCGTCCACACTGCGTGGACCCCCGGCAGCTTGAGCGCGGCAGACGTATCGATCGACTTGAGCCTCCCGTGGGCGACCTCCGAGCGAACCACCCGCATATGCCATTGACCCGGGAATGAGATATCGGCGGCAAAGCGGCCCTGGCCCAGAAGCAACGGCCGGTCTTCTAGGCGCAGGACTGAACGGCCGACGAATTTTTGTTTGGGGGACATGAGCGAAACCGCTCATCCTTTTCGCATTTCTTTTGCCCCGGCACGAACAGCCTTGATGATGTTCTGGTAGCCGGTGCAGCGGCAGAGGTTGGACGACAGCACGTCAAACAGATCGTCATCGCTGATGTCAGGCTCGAGTTCGAGCACACCGACGGCAAGCATCAAAAAGCCCGGCGTGCAGAACCCGCATTGAAGCCCGTGATGGTCCATGAAGGCCTGCTGCATAGAATGCAACTTGTCGCCATTGGCCAGGCCCTCAACCGTTCGGATCTTCTTACCGTCCGCCTGCACAGCGAACATCAGGCAGGAACGCACCGGCTCACCATCGACAATCACGGTGCACGCGCCGCAGATGCCGTGCTCACAACCGATGTGGGTGCCCGTCTGGCCGCAATCTTCGCGGATTGCATCGACCAAAGTACGCCGTGGCTCAACGGTTATCGGGTGATCGCGGCCGTTGATAGCAAGTGTGATCGCGGTTTTTTCGCTCATGCGGTCTTCTCCGCATTCCGTAAGGCGGCACGGATGCGCTGTGGCGTCGCCGGCATTTCATCGATTTCCACGCCAAAGGTGCTGAGCGCGTCGTTAATAGCGTTGATCACCGCAGCAGGCGCACCGATGCAGCCACCTTCGCCTAGGCCCTTGGCCTTGGTGATCGAGTTTACGCTCGGCGTCTCGATGTGATGCAGCTCTAACGGCGGAATCTCGTGCGCGGTCGGCGGCAGATAGTCGGCAAGGGTGGCGGTGAGAATGCCGCCATTCTCGTCATAGATGATTTCTTCGAGCAGTGCGTTCCCGATGCCCTGCGCGATGCCGCCGTGCACCTGGCCATCGGCGATCATCGGATTGATGATACGGCCGGCGTCTCCCGCTACTACGAACCTTTCGACCCTCACGTGCCCGGTCTCCACGTCGACTTCGACGATCGCAACGTGGCAGGCGTTGGAGAAGGTGCCCGGTGGATCGTAGTGGCCAGTCTCCGTAAGTCCCGGTTCGATCTCACCCTTAAAGCGATGCGTCTGCGTATAGGCCTCGCGTGCAAGCCTTGCGATCGGGATCGTGCGGTCCGTACCGGCGACTTTTGCCGATCCATCGGCGAGCACAATATCGTCGGGCGCAGCTTCAAGCAAATGACTTGCGATCTTGATCAATTTGGCACTAACTTTTTGGGCGGCAATCAGCGTGGCACCGCCGGAGATCACCAGCGAGCGGCTGGCGAAAGTGCCCCAACCGTAAGGGGCGCGGTCGGTATCGCCGTGCACCACCTTGATCATCTCGGGCGTTATCCCGATTTCATCGGCGATGATCTGGGCGAGCGTCGTGCGCAGCCCCTGGCCGTGCGGTGAGGAACCGATGCGCGCCTCGACGAAGCCGGACGGATCGACTGAAACGATGACCGTCTCCCAGCCCGGCGTGATCTCCATGCCGCGTGCCGCGAATGCAGGACTGCCGTAGCCGGTGCGTTCAGAAAACGTAGCGAAGCCAATGCCGAGATGGCGGCCTTTGGCTCGCGCCTCTTTCTGGCGTTTACGGAAAGCGGGTACGTCGACGGCTTTCACCGCCATTTCCAGCGTTTCTTTATAGGTGGCATCGTCGTATTCGAGGCCCATCGCGGATTTGTATGGAAACTTGTCGATCAGATTGCGCCGTCGAATATCGATCGGGTCGATGGCGAAGGCGCGCGCGGCCTTGTCCATCAGTCGCTCGAGCGTAAATGTGATCACCGGCCGTGACACGCCGCGATAGGGCGCCATCGTGCAGGTATTGGTGATGACTCCGCGCGCGAGGCACGCATACTGCTGGACGTCGTAGGGGCCCGGCATTTCCGCCATCGCCATCAGCGGTTCGACCCCGCACGTGGTCGGAAAGCAGGAATAGGCGCCGATATTGGAGACGATGTCGGCTTTCAAAGCGAGCAGCTTGGCATTCCTGTCGAAAGCGCCTTCAAGCGTGATGTGCTGATCGCGTGAATGGAATCCGGCGATCAGGTTCTCCCGCCGATCCTCCGTCCAGGCGACTGAGCTTTTGAGTTTGCGGGCAAGCCAGACCAGCACAACGTATTCGCTGGCGAGCGACATTTTCTGCCCGAAGCCGCCACCGACGTCGGGCGCGATCACGCGAAGGTCAGATTCGGGGAACCCGAGCACGTCGCAGATTGCTGTGCGCGTCAGATGCGGCATCTGGGTGGTGCAGGTGAGGGTGACACGCCCGGTCGACGGATCATAGACGGCGTGGCCGCTGCGCGCTTCCATCGGTGTCGCGTTCTGACGGCGTGAGCGCGCCTCAATCTTGACGATCTTATGTGCGTTGTCCCAGACCGCGTCGAAATCCGGCGTCTTCACCTTGCCTTCAAGGATGACATTGCCCGGGGCTTCGACGTGCACTTGCGGCGCACCGGCTTCGAGCGCTGCACGCGCATCGGTCACGGGCATTGTCTCGTTGATCGATATCTCGACCCGATCGGCGATGTCCTCAGCTTCTTCTTCGCTCGCCGCCACAACGGCCGCGATCGGCTCGCCTGTGAAGCGAACTATACTTTCGGCGAGCACCGGCTGTCCGACCAGCTTGTAATTGAACTTGTTCAGCATCGGCGTAATTTTCTTCACGCCTTTGAGTTCGGCGGCCGTTATCACCATCGCGCCTTTCGGTGTGCTTATCTTCATTAATTTCCCGGCGGCGACGGGACTGCGCACGAAGCGCACCCAATGAACAGCAGTAAGGTCGGCGGTAAAGCGGCCTTGCCCAGTGATCAGCGCCGGATCTTCCAGCCGCCGGATGGCGCGTCCGACCCAGGTCATTCCGGATCCTCGGGTGCCGTGCGCGCTCATGATGCCGATTGTTCCAGCGCGCGCCGCACGACCGCGCGCACGAGGTCGCGCCGGTAATCGGCATTGGTCTGATGATCTTCCAGCGGATCGATCGCTTTAGCGGTTGCATCTGACGCTGCGCGAAATACTGTGTCACCCGGCGTTTTACCGTTTAGTGCAGCTTCGGCTTCTACGACACGGCGCGGGAAAGACTCGGCGCCACCGAGGCCGACGCGCGCCTCGGCGATCTTGCCGGCCTGCAAGCGATACGTGACGAGCGAAGCGGCCATAGCAAAATCGCCGGCGCGGCGGCTGAATTCGTTGAACCCGAATTTCGTATCTTTCGAAAGCAACGGCAGTCTTGCTTCGGCGAGCAACTCGTCTTCAGCCAAGGCCGTAGACATAATGCCTGCGAAAAAATCCTTCGCTGCAATCACGCGTTCGCCACGCATGCTCTTGGCGACGAGCACGGCATCAAGTGTCGCTGCGACCAGACACCATTCCGATGCGGGGTCTGCGTGCGCGAGGCTGCCGCAGAAAGTACCGCGCATGCGAATTGGATAGTGCGCGATATGCCGCGCCACCACGCTGAGCAATTGGGCAAGTGGATTGTCGACCACCGATTTGTGAAATGCCGCGTGACGGACGCGCGCGCCGATTGTGAGCATCTTTCCGTCGCTGGTCATCTTATCGAGGCCAGCAACCTCGTTGATGTCCACGAGGTGCGCCGGCTTGGCGAGCCGGAATGCCATAATCGGGACAAGGCTCTGCCCACCCGCCAGAACGCGACCATCCTGCGGCGCCACTTCGGCGAGGATCTTCAACGCCTCTTCAAGCGTCTTCGGCACGTGACGGACGAAGGGCGCAGGTTTCATGCGGCAAGGCTTCCGGCAACTGTAAGCTAATTATTTGTATACAAACGATAAAGCGCGTTCCCGGATTGTCAAACGGGTCTACCGAGACCTTAGTCAGGGGCAAGGCCTTGTATCGCCGAAAGGTTTTCCTGCGGATCTGAACGTCAGGTTCCGACTTTCAATTCCGAGACCAGCGCGCGCAGCGCAGCGACGGTGGAGGGCGCCACGCTTTTGCCGGTGCGCGGATTTTCCGACGGGATATTTTCGATAGTCATCGTGAAGCGCGCGGTATCGGCGTCAACGGTTATCGTGTGAGTGTTCCGTGTGACAGTTGGGTCGGCCCAAATCTCGAGCTGCGTGCGGTCGGGGCCAATGCCTGCCAAGCTCAACGCCGCTGCAACGTTGACGTTGGTCGGGAATCCGCGAGCGCCCTCACGGGCGCTGCCGTCAAACACTTTCATCGCCTTTTTCAAATCGCTTACTGAAATTCCGTGCTCGCGCAGGTAAGGCGCGCCCTCGAGCCCTGCCGGGGGCTTGCGCGTCACCATCTTGACCGAATGAATCGTGCCCTCGGCCGCCGCACGGACAGCGTCGAGGCCGATCAGCGCCCCGGTCGGCACCAGGATGCGCGCTCCTTTAAGTTTGGCACGTTCGATCAGGTCGCCATTCTCCAGCAGCTGCGCAACCGAGAGCGGCATAAAGATGCGGCCTTTGTCGATAGCGCTGGTGGCGACTTCACGGAATAGTGCCGGTGGTAGGCATTCGACGACGATATCGCAATCGTTTGCGAGTTCGGTCGCTTTGCGAACGACGATATTGTCGCCGACCTGCGGCAACGCGCGCCGTGCCTTCTCAACGTCCCGTACGGCGACGGCAACGAGCGACAAGCCAGGCACGCCGGCGGTCAGCCGTTTTGCGACTTCCAGCCCCACCGCACCGAGACCGGCAATCCCGACACGCAACGGCGGTTTGTTGTTCGGCCCGGTCATTTCCTGCGGCCAGTAAAATTGGCTTGGCGTTTTTCCACGAAGGCGCGCACGCCTTCGGCGTAGTCGGGTGTCAGGCTTGCAGCGCGTTGTAGGTCGCGCTCAAGATCGAGTTGGGCATCGAGCGTATTGGTTGCTGATGCGTTGAGCGCCTGCTTAATAAACGCCAATCCTTGCGTTGGCGCGGCGGCGAAATGCTCGCATAGTTTTTGCGCTTCGTTTGCCAGAGCAGCATCATCGACGCATTTCCAGATCAGGCCCCACTGCTCGGCTTTTTTGGCCGGCAGCGGCTCGGCTAACAGCGCCAGGCCGCGCGCCCGTGTTGCGCCGACGAGCCTGGGGAGAAACCATGTGCCGCCGGAATCGGGAACAAGCCCGACGCGAGCAAATGACTGAATAAAACTTGCCGACCGCGCCGCTAATACAATGTCGCACGCAAGCGCGATGTTGCAGCCGGCGCCGGCTGCAACACCATTGACCGCCGCAATAACGGGGAAGGGCAGACCGCGCAACTTGCGCACCAGCGGGTTGTAGTGCGCCTCCTGTGCGCCGCCGAGCACGACGGTCTCGCCCGGCTTGGCGAGCCGGTCGCTCAATTCCTGGCC
>JBARNC010000272.1:0-2679 GCA_049802775.1 Pseudolabrys sp.
GCGAACGCCATAACCTCGACGTTCAAGTTCGGCGATTGCCTCGCTTCTTAGTTCTTCCAACATCTTTCTGCGCGGCGTATCAGCCATGGAGGGTATGACCTGACTAACGAAAAATCAAACTCGCCAGCATCGGGGGAGAACAATGAAAATGTCGCAGTGCAATTTGCTCCACTGTACTTCCGTAAAATTCACACATCGAAAAAGATTAGGGTCCATAGACGCAGGTATATGGTCGAATAACACCAGAGGGACTACCCCACGTTGGTAAACGCGTAGCGAAGACTATTTTTGAACCTATCAATGCCTTCGCTGGGTCAAACTCTCGTCACGCGGCGAGCGCAAGCTGAGTAGTATGCGAAATGACCTGAAAGCATTGACCCCAACGATACCGTCGTCGACTGCGAGCAGCGCGGTATGCCCACAGTGTGGGGCATTGACGACTATCAAGTTGGTCGAACCCGATCCGAAAGACTGGCACAAGGAACGGCACGTCTTTGAATGCCAGCGTTGCGGATTGCCGCGAAGTTATGAAATTGAACGGTGAATGCCGCTCAATAGTCGGTAACAGTCTTTCCGGGGCCATCTGGCAAATACTTGGTGGCACTTTCTTATTTGGCCCGCCTAACGTTGGCTAAGATTTTTAAAAGCTCCTTTAGTTCCGCTCCCCCAGCAAACCTAGCATCATGCGGTGTAACATATTCATCGTCGTCATATTTGACGCCGAGTGGATTTGATCTACGCCGGATTTTCCACGCCCAACAAGTTTTATGATTACAAAATAATCGTATGACGCGCTCTAATCGCGATGTCCGCTTTACCTCCAATAGCGGACATTCAGTGGGACATTCGTGGTGAAAAGCGTTGACGTAGTCCTCTTGGGACCGCCAGCAAAATCAGCTACTTCTGGAGATAGGCTCTCCCGGCTCAGGCAAAAAAGTAACGAGCGAAGTAACAGGATAAAAATTTTTCTGGTTGCATTTTTCTCGCAAAAAAAGAAGCGAGGGTCGCGTTGGCAACCCCCGCCTCCCTGTCTGCGCGACGAAGCCAGTTAAGGTTTCGCCGTGTAGGCGCCCCGCCGAACGAATAAGCCGTCGTTCACGGGAGTATCGGCCCACCATTGGCGCTCTAGAACCGCCGCAAGTGGCCCTATGTGCCTTCTCGGAGTCCGCCGTTGGCACAGCGGTCGTCCAAGCCATAGAGCAGCGGAGAACCCATCTGGAGAACTAGCAAAGGCTTTGCTGGCCTCAGGCGGGAACCGCCGTCCAAATGCTGATCCGACTTTGAATCAGTGTCGAGTCCGCAATAGCAGTTGCTATTACGAATCTTCTGGATCGTTGCCGTAAGGACACACGCCATTTTGTTAGCGTGCATTCAAATCTCACGCGCTGGCAGTAGAAACTTTTGCAACGTGGCTCGGCCTAACTTTTTGACGCGCAAGAGACGATGATGGCGCCGAGCCGAAGCAGATTATTCAAAAGCAAAATTATGCCGGATTGCAATCAAAGCCGGATCGAAGACTTCAAGTCGGTCAACGTAATGCGCGCATAGAGTTCCCGGAACTCAAGATAAATCCGCCGCAACCAGTGTAGCAGCTCGATATTGATGTTCACATCGAGGGCGGCGGCACGCTCGGAATCTGCGAACGAGAAGGGTGGCCTCTCGACATATTTGCGCACGTTCGACGCCAGTAGTGGAAGCCGCACGACAACCGTACCGCTGCCTAGCGGCGCGTATTTATTCCAGTACTGCGCGGCCCCAAAGATTTCATTGTGCACCGGCGCCAGCTCCGCCTCGGGCAGCCGGCTGCGCAGGCTGCGATAGGCCTCCAACGAAGTGCCGTCCGGCGTCATCAGGTACAGAACGGCTGGCGCGATGCCGCGGCGGCGCGCTTCCTCGGCAAAGCCGAACTGACTGGCCAGCGTGAAGAAGGGTTCGAACGACGCGCGACCAAGATCGACGATCTTGGGGGTGCCATCCTCGGCCATCAGGCGGTCGAACAGCGCCATCTGTCCTTTGAGGTCGTCGATCGCCGACCGGGTCACATACTCGGGCAGAAACTGCGCCAGCGTGCCCTCGCCGGTATTGAGATCGAAAGCCGCGACCGAGCGGCCTTCGTGCAAATGGAAATCGGTGAGTAGCCGCGCCAGCAGGGTCTTGCCCACGCGCGGACGCGGCGATGCAACGATGGTGACGGAATTGCGGAACGACATCAATTCACCAGACGCCGCCGCGCATCGGCTCAGCTCGGCTCAGCAGCGGCTAGCCGGCAACCTGGCGGACGGTCTTTTCCGACTTCGGTGAGACCAGATCAGGCAGCTTGACGCGGTCGAACTCGCCCCAGACCTGTCCGAGCCAGTGGCGGACATAGCCGCGCAGCACGAATGAATAATTGGCCACGTCGCCTTTGGCATTCTTGTTGGCAACGAACGAGACATAGGGAACACCGGCCACTTCCACCTGCTCGCAAGCCATCTCGTTGAGCTTTGGAATGGTGATCTCCTGGGCGTCCTTGATCTTCTTGAAATATGATTTGTAGGTCGTCGGATCCCACTCGAAGAAGGAGGTCGCGTTGATGTGGTTCTTGACCAGGAAGTGGTTGGCGTCGCCGACAAAGCCGGCGGTCTCGGCAATTTCCTCGAGCGAAGCGATTGAGGGACCGAGGATATGGAACACGGCGAA
>JBARNC010000273.1:0-5006 GCA_049802775.1 Pseudolabrys sp.
CGCAAGCACATCTGAATAAAGTGGCGCGTCGGCTCAACGAACGGCCACGGGAGACGTTGGGATTCGAAACCCCGGCAGAGAGATTTAACGCTTGTGTTGCGTCGATCGGTTGAGCCGGCTGTCATTACCGGACATTTGCAGTGCAAACAGGCATGTCCGCTTTACCCCCGAAAGCGGACATTCTGTGCGGCAGGCGGCATGTCCGCTTTGTGCCAATAGCGGACATAGGCGCGGAAGGTCGCGGCTCCGCATGTTCACCGCAAGAAAACTTGAGCCTGACATTTAGTTTATTCAGCTTGTCGCGCTCTTTTGAATAACGGTATTGACCGCCGCACGCACTTCACACCCAGCTCTCCTGCCCTGGAGCCCTAATGATGAACAATACCCTGGATGATCGTCCCGATGTTATTGTTTTTCCGCCTCTCATAATGATTGCAACCATTCTACTTGCCGCGCTGCTGCAATGGACCATACCACTTGGTGCGTTTGCGACTATCGATCGATCATTACGGATTACGATTGGTGGCATGCTAATGGCCATAGGCGCGGCGCTCACAATAGCCGGCGCCAGGGCTTTAATACGTCACGGCACCAACGTGAACCCGCTGCGGCCGGCGCTTACACTCGCGACCAATGGCATCTACCGCTGGACACGCAACCCGATGTACGACGGAGGCGCACCGATGATGTTCGGTCTCGCCTTAACGTTTGCGTGCGATTGGTTGCCGATGCTGATGGTACCGAACTATCTAGTCCTGTATTTCGGCGTGATCAGGCGCGAGGAGCGATACCTCGAACGCAAGTTCGGCGCTCCCTATCGGCGATACTGCGCCCAGGTACCACGCCATCTTCTGCCAAGGTGACGACTTGAAACCGGAATGTCGGCTCGACACAGCGCATCCTTGGCTTGCTAACGACCCTGGCAGTTCGCGAAGGATTCAGATTGCCACTTACAATTCAGCATGGCCGATACTCTTTGAGCAGCAAGCGACGCGAATCCGCGATGCACTCAAAGAATCAGCGCTGAGGATAGAGCACGTTGGATCAACGTCGGTTCCGGGGCTTGCCGCAAAACCGGTGATTGATATCCACCTCACGGTTCAGGACTCCGCCGACGAAAACGCGTACGGATCATCGCTGGAGAAAGCCGGGTTCCGATTGATCGTTCGCGAGCCGGATTGGTTTGAGCATCGGATGTATGTGGATCTCGATCCCGAAGTTAATCTCCACGTCTTCTCCAAAGGATGTCCCGAACTCGCACGGTGCCGATTGTTCCGCGATTGGCTTCGCATCGATCAGGCAGACCGCGAGCTATACAGTCAAGTCAAGCAGACCCTAGCACTGAGAGAGTGGAATCACGTCAACGATTATGCCGACGCTAAGCGGGACATAATTAACGAAATCATGGTGCGGGCCGAGGAGTGGAGCCGGCGGATGCGGCGGGGCTGTATTACTTAGGGGTATGGGTGCCCACGCAATAAAGCGCCGCGCCTAAAAGTATTTTTTCAAAGCCGAAATGTTGACTGTTGTTCCCGGGCGATGTCTGCTTTGGGCCATATCCAGACCCTCCAAAACTGGCGCGTCTCACGCCGTTGCGCCTATCCTTTGCGCCAGTTTTGCATCAAGCTCCGGCAACAATACGATACCATCCTGATCGCTGCCAGACGAATGCACCACGATCCAGGTACACGGCATACCGCTCTCGTTATGCGGCGCGTGCGGCATGTCGGCGGCAACGAAACACTGCTCGCCCTTTTGCACTAGCACGCGATTCTGCAGATCGTCACCGTAATGGACTGAACATTCGCCTTCGAGCATATACGCGCCGGGCGGCATAGGCAGGATGTTCATGCAAACTTTCTGCGCACCGACCGTTTCGGCAGATGCGCCCGCATTATAGGTGAAGCCCTGCTTACCGGCATAGGTTTGGCCGGGCTTGATGACCGCGACACCGTCATGTGTTGACGTAGAGATATCGTGTCCCATTTTCCGCACCCTTAATGCTTCAGCTGTTATTTATGCCAGCCAAATGCGGCACAATCCTACCTTCTGTAAGGGCCAAATGCGGATAATTTTTTCTCGCCGACAAGTCTCCACCGGATCAGCCTCAACGAGCGGACACCTCCGTCATCAACGTCAGAAACGATCCGTGTGCGACGTAGTATGCGGCGATTGCCGTGATGATCCGTTTTGCCCATGCTCGATATTGCTGGTCGGACATTGTCAGCAACACCTTCGCGGCGAGAGTAGTACCAATCATTGAACAGGCCACCGCGAGGACAGCCCCGATCGGTTCAATTGAAGCGGCTTGGTCGATCAGAAAACCAAAGTAGAGAAGCTTCGCTGCGTGCACGAAAATCTGGCACATCGCCTTCGTGGCGACGATCTCGCGTCGATCGAGCTTACCGCCAAGAAAAAACGTATCGATCAAGGGACCTGAGACTCCGGTCAACAAGACGAGCGCCATACAGATGCTGCCATAAATCATTCCTTGCCCCGTGCTCTCGGGATCGGGCCGATAGTTCTGCGGCGCCAGCTGGACCATGAAGGGCGTCAACCCGAGCATTAACAAAGCAATTGGCTTGCTCGGCACATAGCGCGTCAACGACCACAGCAAGAGAGCGACTGGACAACCAATGATATACGACGCCACCATGCGCCAGCGTGCGTACTTCACCCACAAGAGACCTCGCCATCCGTTGGAAGCCAATTGGGTGACGCCGTGCAACATCATGGCGTCGGGGACAGGCATGAGCGCCAGCAGGACTCCAATCAGGATCATGCCGCCGGCCATGCCGAAAATCCCCGACAGGAATGATGTGCCGATCATGAGCGGACACACAGAATCACGTTCGGCAAACTGAGTTATCGCGGGGTCAGGATCAGCTTTCCTGATGGTGACAATGCGCAAGCTCCCGTTCCTTAACGGTATCCGGGCGTTCGAAGCCGCCGCGCGTACCGGCAGTTTTGTTAAGGCGGCAAATGAATTGCACGTCACGCCCGCTGCCATCAGCCGAATGGTGCAGCTCTTGGAAGCCCTGGCTCGGATTTGCGCTGTTCGAGCGCAAAGCAAATCGCCTCACACTGACTGCCGCGGGTCGGACCTATCAAGGTGGGCTCACGCAACTATTCGATCAGCTTGCAAATCTCACGGAGCAAGTGTCCGCTATCGCGGGCAGCCGTGTGCTCACTGTCGGCGTGGGGCCGACTTTCGCTACACGATGGCTCATTCCTCGGCTGGCGGATTTTCAGAAAGCGGAACCCGCCGTGGAAGTCCGCTTCGTCACCGGCTGTGCGACTGTGCCTTACAATGATGAATGGACTTGCGGAATTAGGCTGGGAGACGGCGCCTGGCCCGATTTCGTCGCAGAGCGGATGTTCGCGGCAGACCTTACACCGGTTTGCATACCTGCCATGGCGAAGAGACTAAAAAGGCCAGCTGATTTGCGAAATGAAGCGCTCCTGCGCGTGGCGCACGCGTCCGAGGACTGGCCGCGATGGTTCAAGGCGCTGCAGCTGTCAATTCGGGCTAAGGGGCCCGAGTTCGAATACTACGGTCAAGCGTTGCGGGCGGCCGTCGATGGCGTTGGCGTCGCAATGGGTATCCGCCCCTATGTCGACGATGACCTCCAATCGGGACGTCTCGTGGCGCCGTTTGCGCGGTCAGTATCCAAGGGCGAACATTGGTATCTGATCTATCGGAATGCCCGCAAAGACGAGCCGGCGTTTCAAGCATTCCGGGCATGGATCATGCGTGCCGCTTATCGTTCTACGCACCAGAGTCATCGCAGCAGCGATCGTAAAGCACGGACACGCAACGGCTAGACCGGGCATGTCCGCTTTGGGTCAAAAGCAGACATTTGCAGTGCAATAGCCCATGTCTGCTTTAGCCCTGAAAGCGGACATTCGCCGTCGCGGGGCGGACATCACACCTAATTTCATCAGCCGGTTGGCTTGATCTGACGCGAAACGATTTTGGCAATCTCTAGATCGTCGCCATTAGCTCGCTTGCCGAGGCCTTCCACGACACCGGCTTGATCTTGCATGTCGCGATTTTGGCTCATCTTCCACTTTCCTTCGAGCCGGGTAATGGCAAAGCGGAACCCCACGATGCCGCGCAACATAACCTCTATGTAATTATTGGGCGCATCCGATGGCGTCCAGGGCTTGGCTTCATTGCTCTCCTGTTGAGCGGTAAGCTCAGTCACATGCCGGAGTAGCCAGTCCTTGTCCTTCATCACTTCGAGGTGGCCGTAGGCGTGAACAACCGCAAAATTCCAGGTCGGCACCGCCTTTCCGTGTTGGGCTTTGGAGGGATACCAGTTGGGGGTGATGTAGCCTTGGGGCCCCTGAAATATCATCAGCGTCTCGTTGCCGCCGGCAAGATCCTTGCAATGTGGATTAGGGCGCGCGAGATGGCATTCAATAACACCGTATGGTCCTTCGTTTTTGAGCACGGTCGGTAGGTGACTAGCGTAAAGCCCAGCCGAGCCTCCGGATACGAGTGTGGCAAAAGGCTTGGCACGCATCAGTGCATGCATCTGCGACACATCCTCGATGCGAAAATGATCAGGCAAGTACACGATGTCACCGTGGGCTGAGGTCAGACGCAGGCGATCTTAACGCGAATTGGTTCCAGTCGGGACTATACCAACGACAACGATGTCCGCTTTACCCCCAATAGCGGACATTCCGGGCGGCAATCAGCATGTCCGCTTTGTGCCAAAAGCAGACGTTAGCAGCAGTAACTGGACTTTTGATCGCGGGTGCGGTGTTAGAGTCCTCGCCCTGAACCAGCCGGAGCCAACCCATGACGTACATCAACACAAAGGCCGTGACACTCGCCCTGCTCGCCGCTTCCTCGGCCGCACTATTGTGTCCTGCCTCCGCCGAGCTAATCCAGCGCAAGGACTTGAGTTACGCCACTGCATTGGCAATAGCCACCGGCGCGCTTGATGCTTGCAAGGCGCGTGGATATGCCACCGGTGTGGTTGTGCTTGATCGAG
>JBARNC010000274.1:0-2661 GCA_049802775.1 Pseudolabrys sp.
TGGAAGGCGCTGCTGCATACGGGAGCCACAATGACCATTCCCCATTACATCAACGAAGACAGATCCGAAATACGCGGCATCAAGCCCGGCTGGTACGCGTTGGATGACGCCGGAAAGCTCTCATCAGGACCGTTTTCTAGCCACGAGGAATGCCTCAGTAGAGGCACTCAGCCAACAAATGAATCGAGCCCGGCTAAGGTGCAGTGAAACAACTCTCTACCGACATCCGATCGGCGTCGAGGGCGGCGCCTTCGGAGGTCCAACCAGGAGCCGCCCCTTGAAGGATTAAGTGTCATGACGGGAGCCACCACTGCCACCACGCAAGCCAAAACAGCAAAGAACACCGGCCCCCCGTTTGGCCTGCCGAACTACGAGATCCCGAAAACCAACCTGCCGAAGATGGAAGTGCCGCCGGCGTTCCGCGAACTCGCTAACAAGGGCGTCGCTCAGGCCAGGGACACCTACGAGAAAGCCAAAGCGGTCACCGAGAAAGCAGCGGACCAGCTCAAAGACACCTACACGACCGTCGCAAAGGGCGCCGCAGACTACAACCTCAAGGTCATCGAGATCGCCCGCACTAATACCGACATCGCTTTTGACAACGCTTGTGAGTTGTTGGGGGTGAAGTCGCTCTCGGAATTCGTTGAGCTGTCGACCAAACATGCACGCAAGCAGATCGAGGCGATGACCGCGCAAACCAAGGAGCTTGCTGAGCTCGCCCAGAAGGTGACGACCGAAATCACCGTTAAAGATTGGCGTCAGGGAGACAGCAAGGCATCCAACAAAGTTGCCTAATCTAGAGGCAGAACGTTGTGGTTGAGCGGCTAGGATACGGAGGTCGCGCTATGTGGATTTCAATTTTCGAGTTCGCCATGGCCTTTGCAATTTTCTTAAACGTAGCGGCGGTCATGATGACCGTCAAACCAGCCAAGGTGTGAAGTCAATCTGAGCCTAATTAGCCTTCTCGTTAGATCGCAGGAGGCGAGCATGGACAAACTAACGCCAGAAGAGACGGTGCGCGAGCACAATCGAGGAAGAAAAGCTGTAGGTGAAGGTCGCTCACGTTATTGGAGTGAGCCTTGGGCGTACCCGTTCGAATCCGATGAACATTATGAAGAGCGTAGGCAGGCGTTCGAGCGGGGCTATGATCATCAATTTCAACAACACAGCCAAAACTAGGGGTTAAGAATTGGGTGAGTGAAAGATAACAAATGGTTCAAGTGCCATCTGATGAAGAAGTCGGACGCCAAATCCTCGGTGTATTTTTAAGAAATAAAATTCGCGCGGGTGGCATACTTCGACGCAATCATTTCATCGAAGTGAGAGATGCTGACTTTCAACGAGGGATAAACAAAGCAGTCGAAAATAATTGGATCAAGATCAAAAAGCGTGACCGCTACACATACGAACTCACAGACGCGGGTTTAATGGCATCTTGAATCCCGCCTCTTCTCAGAAACCAAGAACCGACGTGAGGGCAGCTATTGGCACAAAGCGGACATTCGGTCTGCCCCTTAACGAGCCTCGGTTGAATAGCTACGATGTCTTGGTCCTGAGCCTCGGGGGGAGGCAATGAGGCGGCGCGAATTCATCAAAGTGCTTGCTGGCTCGGCAGCAGCGTGGCCGCTCGCGGCGCGCGCACAGCAGCCGGTGATGCCGGTCATCGGGTTCATGAATGCCGCTTCTGCCAAGGGTTATGCGCGACACTTGTCCGCCTTTCTCAAAGGGCTGGGCGAAACCGGTTACGTCGATGGCCATAACGTGGCGATCGAATACCGTTGGGCGGAGGGCCAAAACGATCGGCTGCCGGCGATGGCGGATGATCTGGTCCATCGTCAGGTGGCCGTGATTGCCGCGACCAGTACTCCGGCAGCGCTTGCGGCAAAGGCGGCGACCACGACCATTCCGATAGTCTTCGAAACGGGCGCCGACCCGATCAAGCTCGGTCTCGTCCCCAGCCTTAATAGTCCGGGCGGCAACGTCACGGGCGTGACCCAAACGAACGTGGAGACAGCGCCGAAGCGGCTGCAATTGCTGCATGAGTTGGTCCCGACGGCGCGCGTCATGGCGCTCCTCGTCAACCCGGCCGATCCCGCTATTGCGCAAACCATAGCGAGTGAGGTGCTGGCGGCCGCCCGCACCTTCGGGCTGGAGCTCCATATCCTGAATGTCAGCAGCGAAGGTGACATCGATGGAGTCTTTGCAAAGCTCATCCAATTGCGAGCGGGTGGGCTCGTGATCGGCCCCGGCACACTCTTCACGAGCCGGTCCGAACAGCTCGCCACACTGACTGTCCGCCACGCGGTGCCGGCGATCTACGACAAGCGCGAATTCGCCGTGGCCGGCGGCTTGATGAGCTACGGCGGAAATATTGCGGATTCGTATCGTCTGGCTGGCGTCTACACCGGCCGCATTCTCAAGGGCGATAAACCGGCCGATCTGCCGGTCCAGGAGGTCTCGAAAGTCGAGATGATCATCAACC
Source organism: Pseudolabrys sp. (assembly GCA_049802775.1). GTDB lineage: Bacteria > Pseudomonadota > Alphaproteobacteria > Rhizobiales > Xanthobacteraceae > Pseudolabrys. The sequence continues at coordinate 2,483 of JBARNC010000274.1, forward strand.
TAAAAACCGCCAAAGCGCTCGGGTTGCATATCCCAGAGCCTTTGATCGGCCGCGCGGACGAGGTGATCGAATAGCGATGCTGTTTGCTGCGCTGCATGAGTCCGCTTTTGGCACAAAGCGGACATGCGGAGTTGCACCGCACATGTCCGCTATTGGAGTAACAGCGGACATGCCTTTGT
>JBARNC010000275.1:0-57932 GCA_049802775.1 Pseudolabrys sp.
GGATACCCGTGCGCGCCTGGTGCCGGGGAGAGCCCCGATGTTGCCGTGGCTATCCATGTGCATCGCGGCCGCGCACATCTACGGTATCGATATTCTCGATGGCGTTTATAACGATATTGGCAATGCCGACGGCTTCATTAAGGAATGTGCGCAAGGCGTCGAACTCGGCTTCGACGGCAAAACACTCATTCACCCAAATCAAATTGAACCGTGCAACAACGCTTTTTCACCTTCGTCGGCCGAGATCGAGCAGGCACGCAAGATGATTGCGGCGTTCGACTTGCCGGAGAACAAAGGCAAGGGCGTTGTGTCGATTGATGGTCGCATGGTCGAACGTTTGCACGCCGACATGGCGCGACGAACCGTTGCGATCGCGGAGGTGGTAGCGAAGCGCAGTTAGGCCCAAGGGCGCGCCGCGGCAGCTTTCTGCTCGTAGCTTTCGATCTTGCTTTGCTTCTGCTTGGTCAGGCCGATATCGTCGAGGCCGTTGAGCAGACAATGCTTGCGGTGCGAGTCGATCTCAAAGTGAACCACGCCGCCATCCGGGCCGCGGATCTCCTGTTTCTCAAGATCGACGGTCAGTGTCGCGTTAGCGCCGCGGTCGGCATCGTCGAACAACTTCTCGAGATCTTCCGGCGACACGCGGATCGGCAGCACACCATTCTTGAAGCAGTTGTTGTAGAAGATGTCGCCGAATGACGTGGAGATCACGCAGCGGATGCCAAAATCCATCAGCGCCCAGGGCGCGTGCTCACGCGATGACCCGCAGCCGAAATTGTCACCGGCAATCAGGATTTTGGCTTTGCGATAGGCGGGCTTGTTGAGTACAAAGTCTGGGTTCTCGCTGCCATCGTCCTTGTAGCGCATTTCCGAGAACAGGCCCTTGCCCAGCCCGGTGCGCTTGATCGTCTTCAAGTATTGTTTGGGGATCACCATGTCGGTGTCGACATTGATGATCTTGATGGGCGCAGCGACGCCTTCCAGCGTGGTGAATTTTTCCATAAGCCCTAGGCTCCGGTGCTACCCCTGTGTGGCCTTTTCATAAGGCGTCCGGCGGGCCGGTCAATAGCGGCGGCGCGTGCCCAGATATGCATTATGGCGTCGCTTCAAAAGCGCTGAGATTCAGCTCGCCGCACGCTCCTCACGTTTAAATTTGGATTCGCGCACTACGTTGCATACCTGAACGCTATATTCGGAATAGTAAACTTCGCGCGCCATCTTCTGGGCGGCACGGTGCTCGGGATGCATGCGCCAGGCTCGCATGCCTTCCTCGTGCTCGAACTCGACCACCGTCACCCGCTCGCCGTCGTCGGCGAAGAAGCCCTTGTGCGAGATGTAGCCAGGTATGGTCGTGGCCAACTCAACCATGCGGTCGACCAGAGCGACATATTCCTCACGCGCGCCGGGCATCAGGCGGGAGCGAAAAACGGTTACGATCATGGCGAATCTCCTTGAGGCACGATGCTCGCGCAGCCGGCCCTAATCTTCCAATTCCGATTTCGAATGGTCATCATCGGCTTTCGAGATTAATGCGCAGTTTTATTCGGCACTTGCCTCGATCGCCTCCATGTCTTCGTCCGACAGGCCGAAATGATGACCGATTTCATGCACCAGCACATGGGTGATGATCGCACCCAATGTATCCTCATGCTCGGCCCAATAGTCGAGAATCGGGCGCCGATAGAGCCAAATCATATTGGGTATAAGCTCCGGCACTGTTTCCGACTGGAACGGCAAGCCGACCCCTTGGAATAGCCCGAGCAGATCGAACTCGCTTTCGACCCGCATAGAATCTAAGACCTCCCAGGTGGGGAAATCCTCGACCCGGATGACAATGCCTTCGCACAGCTTTCGGAAACGCTCCGGCAAGCGGGCATAGGACTCTGCCGCCAGCGCCTCGATATCGCCCAAGGATGGCGCCGCCGTACCTCGCCAGTCGTCGAATTGGCGTGTCATGACAATGTTGTAGGGGAGGTTTTCGCGCCGACCAAGCGGTTGACGGCATGGGCCGGGATGCGCAACGGTTGACTATTATCGCGTGAGTAGGGGATGCGAAAAGTGACGAGCAGTTTGACTTTCGCCGGCTTGTTGATCGCTTTGGTCGTCAGCGCAGCGGCAGGGGCACCGGAATCGGCCGCCTCGGTTGGCTGTGGCAATCAGCTCTCGAGCCGCGCATGCGGTCGGTCTGAGTCCAGGCCGCCAATAACGTTGGAATTCTCGGCACAAGCCAAACGGCCACGTGTCACCATCTATCGTCGGCGCGTCTATCCCGGGCCGAACGCAGTGCGGCAATGCCGCTCCTGGCTGGTGACCGAGTACCGCATGAGCGGTCCGGTAATCGTGCCGCAGATGCGTTGCTGGTGGGAGTAGCGATCGACTTGACGCGACCTGCGCCTTTACTTGGCAAGGTTTGCGCTACGCACCGAAAATGAAGGGCCCGCCAGCGGCGGGCCTTTGTATTTAAGTCTTGTATGAGGGGCAGCGTTATTTCCACTCCCGCACGTCGACGAAGTGTCCTGCAATTGCGGCCGCGGCAGCCATTGCCGGCGAGACAAGGTGCGTTCGTCCCTTGTAGCCTTGGCGGCCTTCGAAGTTGCGGTTCGAGGTCGAGGCGCAACGCTCGCCTGGCCGCAACTTGTCCGGGTTCATGGCGAGGCACATTGAACAGCCCGGCTCGCGCCAGTCGAACCCGGCAGCCTTGAAGATCTTGTCAAGGCCTTCGGCTTCCGCCTGTGCTTTCACTAACCCTGAGCCCGGCACGATCATGGCGTTGACGTTGCCATTAATCTGCTTGCCCTCGACAACTCGCGCGACCTCGCGCAGGTCTTCAATACGCGCATTGGTGCAGGAGCCGATGAACACGCGGTCGAGTTTGATGTCGGTGATTTTCTCGCCGCCTTTCAAGCCCATATAGCCGAGCGAGCGTTCGGCGGCGATGCGCTTCTTTTCGTCGGGAATTTCGGAAGGTACCGGCACGCGACCGGTGACTGTAATGACCTGCTCGGGGCTGGTGCCCCACGTCACCAGCGGTGGAAGCTTGGCTGCATCAAGTTTGATCTCTCGGTCGAAGTGTGCGCCATCATCGGAGCGCAATGTCTCCCAATAGCGCATGGCCTCGTCCCAAGCCTTTCCCTTAGGGGCTTTCGGCTTGTCCTTAAGATATGCGTAAGCCTTCTCGTCCGGTGCGACGAAGCCAGCCTTGGCGCCACCTTCAACGGACATGTTGCAAACGGTCATGCGCCCTTCCATCGAGATCGAGCGAATGGCTTCGCCGGCATATTCCAACGCGTAACCGGTGCCACCGGCAGTGCCGATCTCTCCGATGATCGCAAGGATAATGTCCTTGGCAGTGACGCCCGAGGGTAACTTGCCGTCCATCACCGCGCGCATGTTCTTTGATTTCTTCTGAATCAGCGTTTGCGTCGCCAGCACATGCTCGACTTCCGAGGTGCCGATCCCGTAGGCGAGCGCGCCGAAGGCGCCGTGCGTAGCAGTGTGGCTATCGCCGCATACGATCGTGGTGCCAGGCAACGTGAAGCCCTGCTCAGGGCCGATGATGTGGACAATGCCCTGACGCTTGTCGAACTCGTTGAAGTATTCAATGCCGAAATCCTTGGCGTTCTTCGCCAGCGCGGCGATCTGCTCCGCACTTTCTGGATCCGGATTAGGCCTGCCGCGGTCGGTCGTCGGCACATTATGATCGACCACGGCCAGTGTCTTATCCGGCGCGTGAACCTTGCGGCCGACGGCGCGCAGACCCTCGAAGGCCTGTGGCGAGGTGACCTCGTGCACCAGGTGACGGTCAACATAGATCAGGCAGGTTCCATCCGGCTGCTCGTCTACCAGATGGTCGTCCCAGATCTTGTCGTAGAGCGTACGTGGTTTCATGACTCGATTGACTTTTGCTCAGAGTGAAAGGGAAGCGGCTTGCAAACGACCGGCATGGCCGGGCGATCAAAGTCCCGCTTGCACTGCCGTCAACCGGTCGAAAAACCGCCACGGCAACCGCGCGTGGTCGACCAGGACAATTCGCTGAGCTTTGGAAACCATGAGGGCTATATAGCCAATCGGTCCAGCTTCGACAACGCAGGCAGCGCGCATAAAAAAGGGGTCGACATGCGACCCCTTTATTCATCGCGGGATGGCTCGCAGTTAGTCTTGCGCTTCTACGCCTTCCGGCCCGGGGGCTCCTTGTGCCTCTGAGATGCGTGCCTTCTTGCCGCGCAGCCCGCGCAGGTAATAGAGCTTGGCACGACGCACCTTGCCGCGGCGCACCACCTTGATCGAGTCGATCATCGGCGAATAGAGAGGGAACACGCGCTCGACGCCTTCGCCGTACGAGATCTTGCGCACGGTGAAGTTCTCGTTGATCCCGCGACCTGAGCGGCCGATGCAAACGCCCTCATAGGCCTGTACGCGGGCCTTGTCGCCCTCGACCACTTTCACATTGACCAGCACTGTGTCGCCGGGCTGGAAGTCGGGAATTTCCTTGCCGGCTGAGAGCTTTTCGACCTGCTCTTTATCGAGCTGCTGAATGATGTCCATCGGGAATTCTCCGTCGGCAGCGCCAGCAACCGGCGCGCGCTCTTGATATGGTCTGAATGGGTTGGCGGGCTTTTAGACCAAAGATTGTGGCTTGTCACCTTTTGGATTTCGGTTGGTTCTTGAGCGCTTTGCGAGCTTGATAATCCGCCCAAAGGTCCGGGCGGCGCTCGGCGGTCAGGCGTTCAGCCTCGGCCTGCCGCCATGCCTTGATCTTGTTGTGGTCGCCGGATGTAAGCACCTCGGGGATCGGCTCACCCTCGAAAACCGGCGGCCGAGTATATTGCGGGTATTCGAGGAGGCCGTCGGCAAAGCTTTCCTCGGCGGCGGACGTCTCCTTGCCCATGACGCCGGGCAAGAGCCGTACACAGGCATCGAGTAGCGCCAGCGTGGCGATCTCGCCTCCCGAAAGCACGAAATCGCCGAGTGAAACTTCTTCCAATCCGCGGGCCTTGATCAGCCGCTCGTCGACACCCTCGAAGCGGGCGCAGACCATCACGGCGCCGAGGCCGTGCGCGAGTTCTACGAGGCGACTTTGCGTAAGCCGCGCGCCGCGCGGGCTCATCAGCAGACGCGGACGTGTGTCATGCGGAACAGCGCCAAGCGCGCGCGCGAGCACATCCGCCTTCATTACCATGCCGGGGCCGCCACCTGCCGGCGTGTCATCAACGGTGCGATGCTTGTCGGTGGCGTGCGCGCGGATGTCGACGGTGTCGAGCGACCAGATTCCAGCCCTGAGCGCCTTACCCGCGAGGCTTTGCGCCAGCGGGCCCGGGAACATCTCCGGAAAGATCGTCAGTACACTGGCGCGCCACATGCTCACTCATCCCGCGCTTCGATTTCGGCCGGCAATACGACCACGATCTGCTTTCCCGCGATATCGATCTTTGGCACCGTCGTTTCGTTGAACGGCAGCATTAAAGCGTCGCCACTGCCGATCGGGATGATCTCAATGATGTCTCCGGCGCCGAAATTATGCAGCGCGTACACGGTGCCGATCTGCGCGCCGTCGGACGTCACCACATCTAAGCCAATCAGGTCGGCGTGATAGAAGGTATCAGCCTCGTCAATCTCTGGCAGCCGCGCGCGTGGAATGTAAAGCTCCAGATTGCGCAGCTTCTCCGCCGCGTCGCGATCATCGACGCCCGCGATGCGCGCTACGAAGTGATCCTTCGCCGGGCGCAGCGCTTTGATCTCGAAGCGTCGCGTGCCGTCTTGCGTTTCCAGCGGTCCGTAGCTTGCGACAGCCACCGGATCTTGCGTGAACGACCACAGTTTGACCTCGCCGCGGACGCCGTGCGCGGCACCGATGCGGGCGACACAGATTCGGTCGGCCACGGCGAGGTGAGGCGAGCCTTAGCTCGCCGCCGGAGCCGGTTCGGCCTCGGCCGGTTTCTCTGCCTTTGGCTTTTCCGCCGGCTTGGCGCCGCCTTCGGCCGCCGGCGCAGCACCGGCAGCTTTCGCCGCTTCTTCTTCTTTGGCTTTGCGCTCTTTCCGCGGCATCGCCTTCTCCGGATTATTGCGCTTCGGCCGCTTCATAATGCCGGCGGCATCAAGGAAGCGCATCACGCGATCGGACGGCTGCGCGCCCTTCTTCATCCATGCCTGCACCTTGTCGAGATCGAGCTTGAGCCGCTCGGTCTTTTCCTTCGGGAGCAGCGGATTGAAATAGCCGAGCCGTTCGATGAAGCGGCCATCGCGTGGCGCGCGACTATCGGCGACGACGACATGATAAACTGGCCTCTTCTTTGTGCCGGCGCGGGCAAGACGGATAACGAGAGACATCCTTTAGTCCTTTCTCACTCTATTGATCGTTGATTACTTCTTCTTTCCGAGTCCGGGCGGCAGGCCTACCGGCAATCCAGGAAACTTTCCGCCCAGGCCCGGCAAACCGGGCATGGTTGGCGGCAACTTCGGCATCGTCGGCGGAAGGCCGCCAGCGCCAGGCTTTCCCGGCGGCAATTGTCCGCCTGGCATTTGCTTCGCCATTTCGGCGATCTGCTCCGGCGTCGGCATACCAGCGCCCATTCCCATCGCCTGCGCCAGCCCAGCAAGTGGACCGCGCTTGGCGCCGCCCATGGCCTTCATCATGTCGGCCATGCCGCGATGCATCTTCAGGAGCTTGTTGATTGCTTCGGGCGTGGTGCCGGAACCTGCAGCGATCCTTTTCTTGCGGCTGGCTTTGAGAATGTCCGGGTTGCGCCGCTCTCGCGGTGTCATCGAATCGATGATGGCGATTTGCCGCTTGATGACGTTCTCATCGAGATTCGCGGCCGCGAGTTGGTTTTTCATTTTTGCGATGCCCGGCAGCATGCTCATCAGCCCGCTCAGGCCGCCCATCCCCTGCATCTGCGTGAGCTGTTCGCGCAGATCGCCGAGATCGAAGGCGCCCTTGCGCATCTTCTCGGCGGTGCGCATTGCCTTTTCGGCGTCGATGTTGGTGGCGGCCTTTTCCACCAGTGCAACGATGTCGCCCATGCCGAGGATGCGGCCAGCAATGCGCGCCGGGTCGAATTCCTCAAGCGCGTCCAGTTTTTCGCCGGTGCCGATGAGCTTGATTGGCTTGCCGGTGACCGCGCGCATCGACAGCGCAGCGCCGCCGCGGCCGTCACCATCGACACGGGTCAGAACAATTCCGGTGAGTCCCACCCGCTCATCAAACGAGCGGGCGAGATTGACTGCGTCCTGCCCTGTCAGGGCATCGGCGACCAAAAGCACTTCGTGCGGAATAACCGCGCGCTTGACCTCGGTCGCCTCGCTCATCATGGCGTCGTCGAGCGTGGTGCGTCCGGCGGTGTCGAGCATCACCACATCGTAGCCGCCGAGTTTGGCAGCTTCGACGGCGCGTCGGGCGATCTGCGGTGGCGTCTGCCCTTCGACGACCGGTAGGGTGTCGATCTGCGTCTCGCGGCCGAGCACGGCGAGTTGTTCCATCGCCGCCGGACGGCGAACGTCGAGCGAGGCCATCAGCACTTTCCGGTGCTGCCGCTCGGTGAGGCGCTTCGCGACCTTGGCGGTGGTCGTGGTTTTGCCGGAGCCTTGCAGGCCGACCATCATGATGGCAACCGGCGGGGCCGCATTGAGATCGATGCTCTGACTATCGGTGCCGAGTGTTGCGATCAACTGGTCGTGCACGATCTTCACGACCATCTGGCCGGGACTGACCGATTTCATCACCTCGACGCCGACCGTCTGTTTCTTCACGCCGTCGGCGAAAGCGCGCACCACGTCGAGCGCCACGTCAGCCTCGAGCATTGTGCGGCGGACTTCGCGCAGTGCGCCGTCGACCTCGGCTTCGGTGAGCGCGCCGCGGCGGGTAAGGCGGTCGAAAACGCCGCCAAGTTTTTCCGACAGGTTGTCGAACATCACACTGCAAACACCTTTGCGCCCGAGGGCGCATTGCGCTGTCGGGCGATGGCCTCCGGCCTCTTAATGGACCGGGCGGCGAAACTGAATTTCCACGTCTCTATCGAGAACGGGCGGAACCTAGAGTTGGGGTGTGGCCAAGTCAAGGCGGCCCGCCCCTCACCAAATGGCCAGATACTTTACGACATTAGTTCATAGCTAACGGTGACAATTGCCCTTAGAGTCTGTTCGCCGGGGGCGATCGGAACCGCGCCGGCGCGCAGGGCCTGTATCGGCCGCGGGGGCGGGGCCGATCCTTCTTCTGTGATCGAAACCACGCGGCCAAGCTTCGCGCCGGCTGCCTTTGCATAAAGGTCGGCCTTGCGGCGAGTATCCGCGATAGCGTCATCGCGCGCTTGGTCGAGCAGTTTCGATTGCTCCGAGACCACGAATTCAATGCCCGACATTTCGTTGGCGCCGGCAGTAATGGCGCGGTCGAGGACTGTTGGCAGCTTGTCGATGTCGCGGATTCGGACTGTGACCTGATTGCTGGCCTGGAAACCAGTGAGGCGCGCCGTACCACTTTTGTTCGGGTCGTATTGCGGCTGCAGCGATAGCCGCGACGTCTGGATGTCGCGATCGGCGACGCCGGTATCTTTGATGGCGGCGATTACGGCGGTCATTTGTCTTGCGTTTGCCTCGCTCGCCTCGCGGGCCGTCTTTTCCTGGGTGCCCACGCCAAGGCGGATCATCGCGGTGTCGGGCGCGACCGCAACCGTCGCCTCGCCGGTCACCGTCACGAGTTTCTCTGTCGCCTGCGCTGGGACAAGCGCGAGGGCGGATACGAACAGAACGAACAGAACGCGCGATACGATCATCACTTCACCGGTACGAAGACATTCACCACCAGTTTGTTGGGATCGCTGTTCACCGGGTCGGTGGCGTATTCCTCGATGAACAGGTCTTTGGCTTCGAGCCGTTTGTCGTCGAGATAATTTGTGATCGCTTCGTAGGTCGAATCCATGGCGTCGTAGGAGCCGCGATGGACAAATTTGAGGGCTTTGCCTGACGGTCCTGGGCCGAAAGAGATATCGCCCTTGGGCGGATCTTTCGGCGCCTGTGCGACCGGCAGCGCGGCCTGGAATGAAAAGCCTGCGTCGTCCGTCTGGGTGTAGATCGTTATGGCCGGACCTACCGGCTTGACGTCCTGCTTGTCGAGATATTCGTGCAATGATTTGAATGCGTCGACCAGAGTGTCGAAGGCGCTATCCCACTTGCTGTAGCCCTTCATGAAGACGATCGTACGCTCCGGCAGCGTCACCTGTTCGCCGAAGGCGTCCCCTGGCTGCAATGGCGACGGCGAGGCTGGGCCCACTATCGGCGGGACAGGTGGCATCGGTTCGCTTGGTTTGGGTGTCGGGCTTTGCGCGTAAGTCACGTTGACGGCCAGCGCAAATGCCAAAGCCGCAACGGTCGAGGCGAGCGATAAGGGCGACATCACGGTACTCCGTCGAGTGCGGCGGTCCGGCGATTCGCCAGGATTGATGTGCATTCTAGCATGGCCTCTGGCCAATCCGCGTTTATTCGCCATATAAACCGGGCGAAACCCGGGCAAAGCATGAGATGGGCGCGCTCGCCAATCAGTCCTTCGTGAAGATGAACGGGATCGGCAATGAAATCGTCATTGTCGATTTGCGCGCGCGCGGCGGCCAAATTGAAGCTGAAGAAGCGCGCGCAGCCGGGAGGCCGGACGGAGTGTCCTACGATCAGCTGATGGCGCTCTATCCACCGCGCACGCCCGGCACTGACGCATTCATCCGCATCTACAATAATGACGGTTCGGAAACCGGCGCCTGTGGCAACGGCATGCGTTGTGTCGCTGATCTGGTGGCGAAAGAGAGCGGCAAGGATGCGCTCACCTTCGAAACCACCGCCGGCATTCTCAATTGCTGGCAAGGGGCTGATGGTCTGCTCACCGTGGACATGGGGCCGCCGCGCTTCAAGTGGAATGAGATTCCACTGGCGGAGGAATTCCGCGATACACGCGCCATCGAATTGCAGATCGGGCCGATCGACAAGCCGGTGCTGCATTCGCCTTCAGTCGTGAGCATGGGCAATCCGCACGCGATCTTCTGGGTCGATGACGTGAATGCTCACGACCTCGTACGTTTTGGACCATTGCTCGAGAATCATCCGCTCTTTCCCGAGCGCGCAAACATCACCCTCGCGCAGATCGTTGCGCGCGATCACATTATCATCCGCACTTGGGAGCGTAGCGCCGGCCTCACCAAGGCCTGCGGTTCAGCCGCCTGTGCGGCCGCGGTCGCAGCCGCACGGCTTAGGCGAACTGACCGAAAAGTGAGGGTCACGTTGCCAGGTGGCGAACTGACGATCGACTGGCGCGAGAAGGACGATCACGTGCTGATGACCGGCCCGGTCGAATTCGAGTTCAAGAGCCACTTTGATCCGGCGCTGTTCGCCAAGGCGGGCGTGCCGTGAGTGTCGATGTCGTCACATTCGGCTGCCGCCTGAACGCTTACGAGTCAGAAATGATCCGACGCAAGGCTGCCGCCGCTGGCGTCGTTGATGCGGTTGTCGTGAACACTTGCGCAGTAACGGCCGAAGCCGTGCGTCAGGCAAGGCAGACTATCCGCCGCCTCAAGCGCCAGCAGCCGGCCGCACGCATCGTCGTGACGGGCTGCGCCGCGCAGACCGAGGCAAATACTTTTGCAGCAATGCCCGAAGTTGACCGCATTATCGGCAACGAGGAAAAATTTGATGCCCAAGTCTGGGCGGCGGGCGAGAAAATCGCAGTGTCCGACATCATGGCGGTGAAGGCCATGCGGTCGCACATTATCGACAGCATCGATGGCCGCACCCGCGCATTCGTTCAGGTGCAGAACGGCTGCGATCATCGCTGCACCTTCTGCATCATTCCTTACGGTCGCGGGAATTCACGCTCGCTGCCGATGAACGAAGTGGCGGCGCAAGCGCGGCGCCTGATTGAGAACGGCTACCGTGAGGTCGTGCTCACCGGCGTTGACATTACCAGCTATGGAACGAATTTGCCCGGCAAACCGCGCCTTGGCGCGCTGATCAAACATATCCTCAAGGAAGTGCCCGAGTTGGCGCGCTTAAGGCTGTCCTCGATCGACTCGGTCGAAGCCGATGACGATCTTCTCGACGCGCTTGCCAACGAGTCGCGGCTGATGCCGCATCTGCACTTGTCATTGCAGGCCGGCGATGATCTCATTCTTAGGCGCATGAAGCGGCGGCATTCGCGACGCGATGCGATTGCCTTTTGCGAGCAGGTCCGGCAGCTGCGGCCCGACGTTGCCTTCGGAGCTGACATCATCGCCGGCTTTCCGACCGAGAACGAAGACATGTTCTGCCGCTCGCTCGAACTGATCGACGAGTGCGGGCTGACGCAGCTGCATGTCTTTCCTTTTTCGGCCCGGCCTGGCACGCCCGCCGCGCGCATGCCGCAAATCGAGCGCGCTATCATCAAAGAGCGGGCACGCCGCCTTCGCGAGAAAGGCGAGATGGTTCTGCGCGGCCATCTCGACCGGGAGGTTGGCGGCCGCCGGCGTGTGCTCGCCGAGGCCGGCGCGCTTGGACGCACGGAGCAATTCACGCCAGTGCGGCTTGTCGAGCCAACATCGCCCGGTGTTATTCTCGATCTCACGATAACAGGACATGACGGCCGGCGATTGTTGGCCGTTTAGGGGGAATGACAATGGCCTGTCGCGATCATCTGATCACGACCATGGAGCAGCTTCAGTCACGCTACGGCGAAAAGATGGGGCCTCGGTCATCAAGGAGATCGACCACATCAATGACGGTTATCGCAAACTGATCGAGACCGCGCCATTCGTGGCGCTAGTCACCTCAGGGCCAGAGGGCTTGGATTGCTCGCCCAAAGGTGACGCGCCCGGGTTCGTACGGATCCTCGACGACAAGACGCTGGCGATCCCGGACCGGCCCGGCAATAACGCATCGACCCTTCCGGAACATCGTGCGTGATCCGCGCATCGCAGTGCTTTTTCTTATCCCTGGCGTCGACAAAACTTTGCGTGTCAATGGCCGCGCCTCAATCTCGATCGACCCTGAACTGATGCAAAGCTTTGCGGTCAACGGCAAGCTGCCGCGCAGCGTGCTGATCGTCCATATCGAGAGCATTTACTTTCACTGCTCGAAGGCGATTGTGCGCTCGAAGCTGTGGGACGAAGTAACCAAAATCGACCGTAAAAGCCTGCCCTCGACCGGCAGCATCATTGCCGGCTCAGCCAAGCCAAACTCGGTGGCGAGACCTACGACCGCGAGGCGCCGAAGCGGATCAAGGCGCAGCTCTACTGACTCTCACCTGGCCAGCCACAGACGGCGAGTTTTTCGCGCATAGTTTGCGGCACAGGCGCGGTGACTTTCACCGGCGGCTTGTTCTTGAGAATAGGCACCGTCACTTCGCGAGAATGCAAATGAAGTGCCGGTCCGCCAGCGCGCGATGCTGTCCCGTAGATATTGTCGCCGACGATCGGCCATCCCATCTCGGCGCAATGCACGCGCAACTGATGGGTGCGACCGGTCAACGGTTCGAGAGCGAGCCAGGTGAGGCGCGCTCCGCGACCCATCACTTTCCAAGTGCTTGCGGATGGCAGGCCATGGCTGTCTGCCTTCATCCACCAACCGCGCGACTCGTCGCGCTTGGCGAGCGGAATGTCGATACGGCCTTCGTCCGCTCCGGGTCCGCCCTCGACCACCGCCCAATAACACTTGCCGACTTTACCCTGCTTGAACAGCTTGCCGAGCAGCGCCAACGCCTTTCGATGCCGGCCGAGCACCAGGCAACCGGTGGTGTCGCGGTCGAGCCGGTGCGCCAATGCCGGCGAACGCGGCAATCCGAATCGCAACGCATCGAAATAGTCCTCAAAAGCGTCGCCGCCCTTCGGGCCCCGATGAACCGGCAATCCTGCCGGTTTGTCGACGACCAACATCAGTCCGTCGCGGTAAAGCAGGCGGGCGAGCATCTCTTCCGATGTCATGCTGAAACGGCTATCACGGGCGCCGCATGGACGACAGCACACAAGACGTAAACTGGTGGAAACGCCTGAGCGGCGGGCTCAAGCGCACCTCGTCATCGCTCGGCGGTACCGTCACCGGTCTAGTATCGAAGCGTAAACTCGACGCTGAAACACTGGAAGAACTGCAAAACGAATTGATCCGAGCCGATCTCGGTTTGGACTTTGCCGCGCGCATCGCGGATGTGCTTGGTGAAGGGCGTTTCGAGAAGGCAATCGCGCCCGACGAAGTGAAGGCGGTGCTCGCCGGCGAGATCGAAAAAGTTCTCTCGCCCGTCGCCAAGCCATTGGAAGTAACGACGCGGCCGTTCGTCATTTTGGTCGCAGGTGTCAACGGCTCCGGTAAGACAACCACTATCGGCAAGCTTGCCGCTCGTTTCCGGACGGAAGGCAAAAGCGTAATGCTGGTTGCTGGTGACACGTTTCGTGCGGCTGCGATCGATCAATTGAAAATTTGGGGCGAGCGTACCGGCGCAAGCGTGATGGCGAACGAGCCGGGCGCGGATGCAGCCAGCCTTGCGTTTGATGCTATCACAGCCGCAAAGGCACAGGGCGTTCAAGTGGTGCTGGTGGACACGGCGGGCCGGTTACAGAATCGCGCCGAGCTGATGGGCGAACTTGAAAAAATGATACGCGTCATTCGCAAGGTCGAGCCAACCGCCCCGCACGCAGTGCTGCTGGTGCTCGATGCGACCGTCGGTCAGAACGCGCTCAGCCAGGTGGAGATTTTTAGCAAGACCGCAGGAGTTACGGGTCTGGTAATGACCAAGCTCGACGGTACCGCGCGTGGCGGCATTCTGGTCGCGATCGCCGACAAATACGGTTTGCCGGTGCATTTCGTCGGCGTCGGGGAGGGCGTGGACGATCTGGCGCCGTTCACTGCGCGCGATTTCGCGCGTGCGGTCGTCGGGTTGGAATCATAGTCAAGGAAACGCATGTCAAAGAGAAAGCAACTCAACCCCGTCCTGAAGCTGTTGCTCGACCTCGGGCCGTTGGTGCTGTTCTTCGCGGCCAATGCAAAGTTCGGCATCTATGTTGCAACCGGCGCCTTCATGGCGGCAATCCTAATTGCGCTTGCCGTCTCTTACGCAATGACGCGACACCTAGCGGTGATGCCGCTGGTCACCGCCGTAATTGTGCTCGTGTTCGGCGGGCTGACGCTGGTTCTGCACGACGAGCTCTTTATCAAGCTGAAACCGACCATCATTTATGTCCTGTTCGGCGGCACGCTGATCGGCGGGCTCGCGTTCGGCAAGCCGTTGCTCGGTATGGTCTTCGACTCCGTTTTTCATCTGCGGGAGGAAGGCTGGCGCAAGCTCACGTGGCGGTGGGCGCTGTTCTTCTTCGTACTTGCCATACTGAACGAGATCGTCTGGCGCACGCAGACGACGGATTTCTGGGTGAGCTTCAAATTGTTCGGTGTGGTGCCACTGACGTTTCTATTCGCCGCGCTGCAAGTCCCGCTGCTGACGAAATACAGCGTCGACAAAAAACATTAACGCGAACTATGGATTTTGACCACATCTGGAAATCGATTGCGGCCGGTCTGTGCGGCAGCGCCGCGCATTCCGGACTTATGGCGTTGAAATCTTGGCTCCGAATTCTGCCGACCTTTCAGCCTTACGACAATTTGCAGATGTTGCTGACAGCCTTGGTTGGCAATTCGGTACACCCTATGGTCCCGTGGGCGTTGTCGTTCTTCAATGGTTCGGTCGTGCTCGGATTTCTGTTCGGACACTTTTATCAAAGGCTGCCAGGCCGCACTGGTGTTATAAAGGGAATGCTTTTTGGTATTGCGGTGTGGATTGCGATGAGCCTGACTTTCTTTCCTGCTATTGGAAAAGGCTTGTTCGCGGCGCAGACAGGGCTAGGCATCGCACCAACCTTTTTCACGCTGGCTATGGTGCTTACCTACAGCGTCACGCTCGGTTTCGCTTATTCCATATTTACGTCGCAAGCGCGCGGGCGGGCGACTTAGCGCGCCACCGCCTTTTCAATTTCCGGCTTGAGCGTACGGGCGAGATTGTCCGCTGTAATAGGCCCCACCAGCTTGTAAGCAATCCTGCCGTCACGGCCGACCAGGAACGTCTCTGGCACGCCATAGACGCCCCAGTCGATCGAAGCGCGGCCGGCTTCGTCTCGGCCGGTAGCGACAAACGGATTGCCGTAGCGATTGAGGAAACGCCGTGCGTTGTCCGGCGCATCCTTGTAGTTGATGCCCACGAGCTGGATCCGCCTGTCCTGCGATAGCTGCTCCAGGAACGGTACTTCGTCGTGGCAGGGCACACACCACGACGCCCACACATTCACCAGCGTCACCGCACCCTGGAATGTCGCGTTGCTCAAGCCGGGTACCGCCTTGCCATCGCGTTCAAGCCCCGGCAGGGGCGGCAGGTCGGTCGTTGGCGCTAGGCGTCCGATTAGCGCGGATGGAATATGCGATGGATCGCCGGTGCCGAGTCGATAAAAAAACAGCGCCGCCAGAGCAATGAACATGAGGAGCGGCAACAGTATCAGGAGGTTGCGGCTCTTTTTTTCTGAGCTTTCGCTCGATGCAGTGCTCATTGTCTAACCTTTGCGCTGCGACGAGCGTCTTGTCACCCCGCGCTCTTCGAGATCCCCGAGAATACGGCGCTGCGCCGAGTGGTCGAGCACCACCCAGGCCACCAGCGCGGCCACCACGAACACGGTCATCGCATAAGCGGCGATGATGAAATCAGCGTGCGGCCCAAGATTCATGTCGCCTCCGCCAATTCCTGTGCCTGCATCAGTCGCATGCTTCGCACACGCCGGCGGAGAATTTCGTTGCGCATGACGGCGAGATGCAACGTTACGAACAGCAGCGTAAAGGCGAGCGCCACGATTAGCAGGGGAGTCAGTAGCGCCGGATCGATTTTCGATCCGCCCATTCGAAATACCGATGCCGGCTGGTGCAGCGTGTTCCACCAGTCGACCGAGAACTTGATAATAGGAAGATTGACTGCGCCGACCAGCGATAGAACTGCCGCCGCACGCGCGCCGCGAGCCGGCTCCTCAGCGGTCCAGTACAGCGCGAGCACGCCGAGATAAAGCAGCAACAACACCAGCATTGAAGTCAGTCGCGCGTCCCATACCCAATAGGTGCCCCAGGTCGGGCGGCCCCAAAGTGAGCCGGTGACGAGACATATCAAAGTGAACGCCGCACCGATCGGCGCCGCCGCCTTGCCGGCGACGTCCGCCAGCGGATGACGCCACACCAAGGTGCCGAGCGCGGCGACAGTCATCAGTCCCCAACCGAACATGCCGAGCCAGGCTGCCGGAACGTGCAGAAACATAATTTTCACGGTGGCGCCCTGCTGGTAATCGTCCGGTGCGTTCATCGCGTAGAAAAGACCGACGGCGAACAGAATAATCGTCAGCGCGATCAACCACGACAGCACGCGGTTGACGATGCTCAAGAAGCGGGTCGGGTTGGCAAGGTCGATTACCGGCATCGGCAGTCTCTTATCATGTCATTCCAGTCCATGGCGCAGGGCCGCCGCCGCTGCAATCGGGCCGAGCACCAGGCTTGCCAAGCTTAGCGCACAAAGAATGGTGAAAGGTGGGCCGAACGGCGTAGGCCCGACGATCGCGGCATTGGCGGCGGCGACGCCGAAGATCAGCACCGGAACAGTGAGTGGCAGCACCAATACTGCGAGCAGTAGCCCGCCACGCCTCAACGCTACCGCCAGCGCGGCGCCGATCAGTCCAATGAAGGTGAGCGCGGGCGTCCCGGCTAGCAGGGTCAGCGCGAGCCAGCCCATTGCATGCAATTCGACATTGAGCATCAGTCCCAGCAGCGGCGCGATTACAACAAGCGGCAGGCTGGTTGTTAGCCAATGCGCAATCGCTTTCGTCGCGACCGAAAGTTCAAGCGGCAGAGGCCCCATCATCAAAAGGTCGAGCGACCCATCCTCGTGGTCGGTCGCAAACAGTCGATCAAGTGCGAGCAAGCTCGCGAGTAACGCACCGAGCCAAAGGATAGCAGGTCCGATGCGCGCGAGTAGCACGAGGTCCGGGCCGATAGCGAACGGCATCATGGTGACGACGATCAGAAAGAACAGCGCGCCCATCAGCGCGCCGCCGCCGACGCGAACCGCCAGCCGCACATCACGAACGAGAAGTGCAATGAGCGCACTCATGCCGAGCCTAATTTCAGTTCGCGCGCGCGTTCGAGACCGATCGGTCCATGCGCCGCAGCAATGATCATGCCCCCACCGGCCAAATGGCCACGCATCAACTCGGCCAACCGTTTCTGGGACGGCGCATCGAGTGAAGAGGTTGGCTCGTCGAGTAGCCAGATTGGCCGTGGCACGGCGACAAGACGGGCAATCGACAGCCGCCGGCGTTGGCCGGCCGACAAATAGGCGGCGGGCAAATCGGCGAGCGAAGCAAGGTCGACCGCTTCCAGCGCGGGCTCGACAGCGCGACGGGCACCCAGAAACTCGGTCCAGAATTGCAGGTTTTCGCGAACCGAAAGCGACGGCTTCATCGCGTCCTGGTGGCCGAGATAATGCGTCTGCTCGGCGATCGACGTGTCGGCATCGTTGCTGTCGAGCGCCAGGCGCCCGGCGGCGATTCGCACCAGGCCGGCGATCATCCGCAGCAATGAAGACTTGCCGGCGCCATTGCGTCCGGTCACCAACATGGCTTCGCCGGCGGACAAACTAAAACTTAGCCCCCGGAAAACGTCGCGCCCGCTCCGGTTGCAGGTCAATTCATCGGCTTTGAGTTGCATCACTGCTGCCGTGGCCCGTCGGTGGGTGGCGGCATGACGACAAGGAGCCCGGAAAACCCCGATATTCTAAGCATTTTTGGCGATGTTCCCCGGTCAATATAGCGTCGGGCACGAAAAGACCTTATAAGCCCGGACTTGCGACGTTACGTAATTCGAATTCGGACGCAAGTCTCGCCAGCGAGAAAAATATCGCCTTGCCAATAGTTTAGTCCGAGCCAGCACCGGTCAACCGGTCGGGAATGGAAACAGCCGACATGACTTCGCTCGACAGCTTTAGATGCTGCAAGACCCTCCAGGTTGGTAGCAAGAGCTACGCCTATTTCAGCCTTCCCATTGCCGAGCGGAACGGCCTCAAGGGTATTTCGCGTTTGCCCTTTTCGATGAAAGTGCTGCTGGAAAATCTGCTGCGCAACGAAGACGGGCGCACAGTGACCAAGGATGACATCAAGGCGGTTGCCGAGTGGCTTAAGACCAAGACCTCCGAGCGCGAGATCGCATTCCGCCCGGCGCGCGTGTTGATGCAGGATTTCACCGGCGTGCCGGCGGTGGTCGATCTTGCGGCCATGCGCGATGCCATGAAGCACCTCGGCGGCGATCCCAAGAAGATCAACCCGCAAGTACCGGTCGATCTGGTCATCGACCATTCGGTAGCGGTGACTTTCTTCGGCAATAATCAAGCATTCAAGAAAAACGTCGAGGAGGAGTATCGGCAGAATCAGGAGCGCTACAAGTTCCTAAAATGGGCACAGCGCTCATTCGACAATTTCAGCGTGGTGCCGCCGGGCACCGGCATCTGCCACCAAGTAAACCTTGAATATCTCTCGCGCGTGGTCTGGCACCGCAAGGACAGAATCAAGGCCGACGGCAAAGCCGCCACCATGGAAGTTGCTTACCCCGACACGCTCGTCGGCACCGACTCGCACACAACGATGGTGAACTGGCTGTCGGTGCTCGGCTGGGGCGTCGGCGGCATCGAAGCGGAGGCGGCCATGCTCGGCCAGCCGCTGTCGATGGTGCTGCCTGAGGTGATCGGCTTCAAGCTCGCCGGCAAGCTGAAAGAGGGCGTCACCGCTACCGACCTGGTCCTCACCGTCACCGAAATGCTGCGCAAACGCGGCGTAGTCGGCAAATTCGTCGAGTTCTTCGGTCCAGGCCTCGCGCATCTCACTATCGCTGACCGTGCCACCCTCGGCAACATGTCACCCGAATACGGCGCGACCTGCGGCTTCTCGCCGATCGATGACGACACCATTCGTTACATGAAAGACACCGGCCGTCCTCCCGAACTGGTCGCGCTGGTCGCCGCCTATGCCAAGGCGCAAGGCATGTACCGCGTGAAAACGACGCCCGACCCAATGTTTACCGACGTCCTCAAGCTGGAATTGGGCTCGGTTGAGCCGTCGCTTGCGGGTCCGAAACGTCCGCAGGACCGCGTCGCCTTGAAGGAAGTGAAGGCCGGTTTTGCCAGCTCGATGGATAAGGAATTTGGCAAGAGCGGTGAGGCGAAAAAAAGGGTGACGGTGTCTGGCAAGAACTATGATCTTGGCCACGGCGACGTCGTCATCGCGGCGATCACTTCTTGCACTAACACCTCTAATCCTAACGTCATGATCGGCGCCGGCCTGCTCGCTCGTAAGGCCGCCGCGAAAGGCCTGACCAGCAAGCCCTGGGTAAAGACATCGCTCGCGCCCGGTTCGCAGGTAGTCGGCGAGTATCTCGACAAGTCCGGCCTGCAGAAGGATCTCGACAAGCTCGGCTTCAATCTGGTCGGCTTCGGCTGCACGACATGCATCGGCAACTCCGGGCCGTTGCCGCCGGAGAACTCCAAGGCGATCAACGACAACGATCTGGTTGCCGCGGCGGTGCTGTCGGGCAATCGCAATTTCGAGGGCCGCGTCAATGCTGACGTGCGCGCCAACTATCTTGCCTCGCCGCCCCTGGTTGTGTCCTACGCCATCGCGGGGTCGATGAATGTAGACGTCGCGAGGGAGCCGCTCGGCGTCGATCAGAAGGGCAAGAAGGTTTTCCTGAAAGACATCTGGCCGTCGAACAAGGAAATCGGGGATTTCGTCGCCAAGAACATCACAAAGCAGATTTTTACTAAGAAATATGCCGACGTGTTCAAGGGCGATTCCAATTGGCGCAAGATCAGTGTCAAGGGCGGCATGACCTACGACTGGGACAAGAAATCGACTTACGTGCAGAACCCGCCGTACTTCGTTGGCATGGGCCGCCATCCGAAGCCGCTCGAGGATATTGTCGATGCGCGAGTGCTGGCTCTGCTGCTCGATTCGATTACGACCGATCACATTTCGCCCGCCGGCTCGATAAAAGTCGACTCGCCGGCCGGCAAATATCTGGTCGGCCACAAGGTCAAGCCGGCTGACTTCAATCAATACGGCACGCGCCGCGGAAATCACGAAGTGATGATGCGCGGCACTTTCGCCAACATCCGCATCAAGAATCAGATGGTGCCAGGCGTCGAAGGTGGCGTTACCGTGCACCATCCGTCGAAACAGCGCATGCCAATCTACGACGCAGCCATGAAGTACAAGGCCGACAGGGTTCCTCTGGTGGTTTTCGCCGGCAAGGAATACGGCAGCGGCTCCTCGCGCGACTGGGCGGCCAAAGGTTCGGTGCTTCTCGGTGTCCGTGCCGTAATTGCGCAATCCTTCGAGCGCATTCACCGTTCCAATCTGGTGGGCATGGGCGTCATGCCTTTGGTGTTTGAGGAAGGGACCTCCTGGCAGTCGCTCGGGCTCAAAGGCGACGAGCAGGTGACGATCCGCGGTTTGCATGGCGAGCTCAAACCGCACCAGCGGCTGATCGCCGAGATCGTGTCCGGCAATGGCACGCTCAAGCGGGTACCGCTGATCTGCCGCATCGATACGCTGGACGAACTCGATTACTTCAAGAACGGGGGCATCTTGCAGTACGTTCTGCGTCAATTGGCTGGTTGACCGCCGATGCGATCATTAGACACATAGATACCATTCACCGCGAAGTGAGTGGCGGGTGATCGAAGGAGCGCTCTATAACTCTTCGGCGAGGCTTGGGATCGCGGGAACGATATGAACTACCGCCACATCACCTTTGCAGTCGCGTTCGTTTGCACCTCGATAGCCATACCGGCTGCGGCTGAACCGCGCGCCGTTATCGAACTTTTCACCAGTCAGGGCTGTTCATCCTGCCCGGCGGCCGACAAGCTGCTCGGGGAGTTGTCGAGCGACCCGTCCCTGGTGACGATGAGTCTGGCGGTCGACTACTGGGACTATCTTGGCTGGAAAGACACGCTGGCATTGCATGGCCATTCCAACCGTCAGCGTGCTTACGCTGGGGCCCGCGGTGACCGCGACGTCTATACACCGCAGGTGGTGATCAACGGCATTGTGCATGTGCTCGGAAGTGACAAGGCTGCAATCGAAAAAGCCATTGCACAGACGCGTCATAACGCGGCTGTGCTTTCGCTGCCGGTATCACTGGCCATTGCTGACGGCAAAGTGACGGTGAGCGTTCCCGTTGCGAAAGATGATCACCGCAGCGGTGAGGTGTGGCTCTGCCCGATCACCAGCAAGGTGTCGGTGCAAATTGGGCGCGGCGAGAATCGCGACCAAACGTTGACCTACCACAATGTGGTGCGTCGCTGGGTGAAGCTGGGCGACTGGAGCGGCAAGGCCGAAAACTTCAGTTTGCTGCTGAGTGAAATTGCACAGGGCGATGACTCGCTTAAGGATATCGACCGGCTCGATGTCGTCGTGCAAAGCGGTGTGGCTGAAAAACCTGGACTGATGCTGGGCACCGCGTCGACAAGCTGCTGCGCCACTTCCTCAAACTGAACAATCAGATGCCCTCAGGATAAAAAAATCGAGCCGGCAGTGAGCCGGCCCGAAGGCATTAGGGGATTGAACCGTACGCAAAACTCAACAGGCCCGGCCGATCGAACCCCGGGGGGCTGGGGGGCTGAGGAATCCGGTGCTCGTACCGGACCGGGCCTTGAGGCAACACTGACCTTATCCCAACGCAGCATGACCGGCGGTTGACGGAAATTGGGCGGTATTGTGGGAGCTTTTAACGAGTTCGTGATCGCCCGCCGGCGCATTTTGCACGTTTTCTAGCCATTCGATGCCTGCAGGAACCTCTTGCCGTGCGTCGTCACCGGCGCGATCATTGTACTTTGTATTTTAGCAAAAGGAGGCGCCGTGTATGACGTTCGGTTCTGGCGAAACTGATCCCAGCCAGTCCCTCGGGGGCGGTACCCCGGTGCGTACTCCGCCCGCCCCCGTGAATCAGGTGACTTTCAGCCGCCGCGAGCTCAATCGCATTCTCGACCTTTATGGCCGTAAGGTCGCCGCCGGCGAATGGCGTGACTATGCCATCGACTTTCTGAAAGACCGGGCGGTTTTTTCAGTGTTTCGCCGCGCCTCGGAGGTGCCAATTTATCGCATCGAAAAAAATCCGAAATTCGCGCGTCGTCAGGGTACGTATAGCGTGATTTCGGCGACTGGCCTGATTGTTCGCCGCGGCCACGAACTCGAGCGCGTGTTGCGGGCAATCGACCGGTCTCTGGCGCTGGTCGCAAACTGACCAATCAAGTCGGTTCGTTGCGCCGGGTCCCAACGCACGCTGCATAAGGACGCTATCGAGCCAGCGGCCCGTGTTGGAATCCGACATCCCGCAAAATGCCGACATGGCGGAAGCCGAGGGCCTCGTGTAGGCCAACCGACGCCGCCTGTTTGGTTGAGTCTCCGATCACCGCAACCATCTGCCGAAAGCCACGCCCTTGCGAGGTTTCTATCAGCGCGACCAGCAGTGCGCGCCTCATGCCGCGGCGATGCGTATCGGGCGCGATATAGACGGAAATAGGCGGGTCGCGCGCGGTAAGGCCCGGCGAAGGCATAGCCACAACAGACGCCGTCAGTCTCCGCTGTGAGATACGGAAAATTACTGTCCAGCAAATGCTCCATCTGCCGTGCCATTTCGACTTCATTCGGCGGAGTGAGTTCGAACGACGCCGTGTTCGACCGCGTGCGCATAGATCCGAATGATAGCCGGTATATCGGATGTGCGGGCAGGGCGTATGGTCAAGGTCATAACGCAGCGACGCTAGCAAAACGAAAGCGCCCCGGCCTATAGCCGGGGCGCGCATCGCTGTCTTGTCGCCGGTGCTTACCGGAAGTCGCCCAACGGCGCGTTAACGCCGATCACCCATGAATCGCAGCAAGAATAGGAACAGGTTAATGAAGTCGAGATAGAGCGTCAGCGCACCCATCACCGCCTTGCGGCCGGCGACAGTGCCGTCATCGTTGGCGCTGTACATGTCCTTGATTCGCTGGGTATCCCAGGCGGTGAGGCCGGCGAAGATCAGCACGCCGATTGCGGAGATCGCGAACTCAAGCCCTGGGCTCTTGAGAAAGATGTTGACGAGCATTGCCAGGATGATGCCGAACAAGCCCATCACCAGGAAAGAGCCGACCGGCGAGAGATCGCGCTGAGTGGTGTAGCCGTACAGGCTCAATGCACCGAACGAAGCCGCCGAGATGAAGAAGGTGCGGGCGATTGAGCCGTGGGTGTAAGTCAGGAATACCGACGACAGCATCACGCCGAGCAACCCCGCATAGACCATGAACAGCATCAGTGCTGTGCTTGGCTGCAGGGTGCTGATCCGGAAGCTCATGAAGAACACCAGGCCGAGCGTGGCAAGGAACAGCACGATCACGACCGGGCCGCCGTAGATGGTTTGCCCGAGTGAGGTGAGCGCAAGCGTACCACCCGCGGTGGTCTGCACCGCGGCATTGAACGTTAGCCAAGCGACGACGCCGGTCAGAGCGACGCCGGCGGCCATGTAATTGTAGACGCGGATCATGTAGGCGCGCAGGCCTGCATCGATCGCGATAGCACGCGCGGCGCCGAAGCCGCGGGCAGCTACGTTACGGTCGTAGTCCGACATCGAAGTTTCCTCTCTCATGTCCCGGCTTTTCGCCGGCTACGTCACGCGCGCCGGCACAGTGCCGTCGCGCTCGTGTTCCAAATCTAGTGGTTGGCTAGCCTTAACGCCAGATATGGCTTGATAATGACCTTGCACCATTGCGGATCGTTAACGTCAGGTAGCGGCGGTATTATACTTGAATTGGCCACGCTGGACCGGCAGGTCGGGTGCGTGGCGGAATGTCGCAAAAACTATAGATTCCTCAATATCGGCGCGGGTTTTTGGCCAAGCGCGATATAAGTTCCGGCGAGCCCGAGGGCGACCGTGACCACAACCGCTGCGAGCGCAGCCACAAAGGCTGGCCATGGCAGCCAGGCAAAGGACAGATGCATAAGTTGAGAGACGATGAGCCAGGCAGCGAGCGAGCCGCTGATCATCCCGAATATCGCGGTGGCTGCGGCGAGCAGTAAATATTCGATGGTGTAGGCTGCGAGCAGACGGAACCGCGTGGCACCGAGAGTTTTGAGGATCACCGCGTCATAGACTCGGTGGCGGTGGCCGGCAGCCAGCGCGCCGCCTAACACCAGCGCGGCAGCGATCAAGGTGATGGCGCTGGCACCGCGGATTGCCAACACCAAATTGGCGACAATGCTGCCGACTGCTTCAAGTGCGTCCTTCACCCGCACAGCGGTGACCATCGGAAAGTTTTCCGCGACCAACCGGATGACTGTGGCCTCCTGTGCTGGGGTCCCGCCACCGGGATAGGTGAGGGTGGCGAGATGAGTGTGCGGGGCACCGCGAAAGGAATTCGGTGAAAACACCATTACGAAATTAATGGCGAGGCTCTCCCAGTCGACCGTGCGCATGTTGGCGATTGTCGCCGTAATATTGCGCCCAAGCACGTTGACGACGACGGGGTCGCCGAGTTTGAGACCCAAGCCGTCGGCGATGCGCTTTTCGAACGAGACCAGCGGTAATCCGTCATAGTCTGCTTCCCACCATTTTCCCTCAACCAATCGCGAGCCGGCGGGAATTTCGTTCGCGTAAGTAAGCCCTCGGTCACTTTGGAGCACCCAGGCTGCTTCCTCTTTTGGCTTGAGGTTCTCGGCGGGTATGCCGGCAGCGGAAATGATACGCCCGCGCAGCATCGGTACTTTCTCCAGATTTGCGGATGGGGCCTGTGCGCGTACAAAAGTTTCGAAACGGGCGGATTGATCAGCCGGAATATCCAAGAAATAAAACGATGGAGCTTTCGCCGGTAGTTCATTGGAGAATTGCCGAGTCAGATTTCCGTCGATCTCGATAACGGTGACAAGCAGAGTGATGCCGAGGCCAAGCGAGAGCACGATAGTCGGTGTCAGTGCGCTCGGCCGATGAATATTAGCGACAGCCATGCGCAGGCTGGTCGCCCGGGCGCGCGGCGCCCGGCTTGCCAGAATCATCATCAGCGCTGCGACCATGCGCAGCAACGCAAACACCCCGGCGGCTGTAGCGACGTAGATAACCGCGACGCGGCGGTCATAGGCCAGGAGTACGGCCGACGCGGCGAGCATGAGTACGGCAACAGCGGTGAATGCGATATAACGTTTGCGCGGTCGATGCGATTGGGGCGCCACCATATCGCGGAACAGTTCCGCCACCGGTACGTCGTGCGCGCGCCCAAGCGGCCATAGCGCAAAGACCAAGGCTGTCATCAGGCCGTACATCAGCGCAAGCATTAGTTCGCCGGGGTGCAATGCGGGCACTAGCGGCAATGGAATAATGGTGCCGAATGTCCATGAGATCACAAATGGCAGGACGGCGCCGAGTGCTACGCCGAGACTCCCACCGGCAAGTGCCATAATCAGGACTTGCGTGAGATAGACGGAGAAGATGCGGCGGCCACTGGCACCAAGCGCTTTCATGGTGGCAATTGTCTCGCGCCGCCGATCGAGATGGCTTTTGACCGCGTTGCCGACGCCGACGCCGCCGACCAGAAGCGCAGTCAGGCCAACGATGGTGAGGAATTGCGTAAAGCGCTCGACGTTGCGCTCGAGCTGCGGCGAGGCATTGCTACGGCTGCGGATGTCCCAGCCGGCTTCCGGCAGCTGCGCGCGTGCTTGCGACGTGACTGATCTCGCGGTCGCGTCGGAGGCGTCATTTGCCGGCAGACGAAGCCGATAGTGCCAACGCACCAGGCTGCCCGGCTGCAACAATCCAGTTGCGCGCAGCATATTTTGGTTCACCAGCAGGCGCGGGCCGAAACCGATGCCGCCGGCGAGCTTGTCTGGCTCGCTTGTCAGCGCGGCACGGATCTCCACGGTTACATTGCCGATAGTGAGCCGTGCGCCTGGCGTGATCTCGAGACGCGCCATCAGCGTCGGGTCGGCGACAGCGCCGAAAATACCGTCGTGCTGCGCCAGTGTATCGGAAAGCGCCCCCGGCGGGTCGAGCACTGTCTGGCCGAACAGCGGGTAGGCAGCATCGACGGCTTTTACTTCGACCAGCGTCGCCTCGCCATTTGCCGCGCGTGCCATTGCTCGCAAAGTTGCCGCGCTCGATACCTGGCCATGGCCCTGAAGGAATTCGCGCTCATTTGGCGCGGCTTCGCGTTGGATCAGCGTGAACGCCAGATCGCCGCCAAGGATGACCCGTCCTTCGCGCGCAAGCCCATTGGCGAGGCTTGCTGCCAGCGAGCCGACGCCGGCGATCGCCATGCTGCCGAGCGCGATGCAGGCGATGAAAACATAGAAGCCACGAAGGCCACCGCGTAACTCGCGCAACGCGAAACGCAGCGGCATCCACCGGCCAACGACCATAGCGCAAACGCTCATGGCGGACCCACGCCATCAATTCGACCCGAGCGTAGTCGCACGACGCGAGCGCAACGCACAGCCAAAGCAGAATCGTGCGTGACCAGGACTAGTGTGGTTTTGCGCTTGGCGTGTCCGGCGAATAGAAGATTGATGATCTGCTTGCCTGTGTCCTCGTCCAGATTGCCGGTTGGTTCGTCGGCAACCACGATTGCCGGATTGGGCGCCAGCGCGCGGGCAACTGCGACGCGCTGTTGCTCGCCACCCGACAATTCGGCCGGATAGTGGCCAAGGCGCTCGCCCAATCCGACTGCGACAAGCTCTCGATACGCGCGCTCTCGCGCATCAATGTCGCCCGCCAATTCGAGCGGTACAGCAACATTCTCCAGTGCGGTCATCGTCGGGATCAGGTGAAACGACTGGAATACAATGCCCACATGGCGGCCGCGGAATCGTGCCAAGGCGTCCTCATCGAGGGCGCCCAGGTTCTCGCCCGCAACGACCACTGTCCCGGCATCGGCGCGTTCGAGGCCCGCCATCACCATCAAGAGGGTTGATTTTCCTGACCCGGACGGGCCGACCAAGCCAATTGCCTCGCCGCTGCCTATATGCAGATCGATATCTTTGAGGATATGAACGCGGGCCGCCCCGTGCCCGAGCGAGAGATTGACACCGGCAAGCGCGATGGCCGGCCCCGCCTGGGAGTTATTCGTCATGGGACCTCATAGTTTGCGATCCCGCTCATATGGGAGGAACCCCGCCCGGGTCCAGCGCTTTGCAGCTTGGCCGTTGTTGGCGCTGTTATGCATGTTTGTGCCGGCTAACATCGCGAATGCAGCGGACCGGCCGATCAAGATTGTGGTGCTAGGCGACTCGCTCAGCGCCGGTCTCGGACTGCCGGTAGACAATGCTTTCCCGGCAAGGCTGGCTGAAGCGCTGAAAAGAAAAGGCGCAGCAGTCACCATCGCCAATGCGGGTGTATCTGGAGATACCGCCTCTGGCGGCCTCAGCCGTCTCGATTGGTCGGTTCCAGATGGCACTGATGCGGTCATTGTCGAACTCGGGGCAAATGACGCATTGCGGGGGCTGGATCCCAGCCTCACCAAAGCCGCTCTCGATGCAATCTTGCGCAAGCTCACGGATCGTCACATTGCTGTCTTACTCGCCGGCATGCGCGCGCCGCGCAACATGGGCCCCGACTATGCGCGTGATTTCGACGCTATTTATCCGGCGCTTGCCTCGACTCACTCGGTTGTCT
The DNA here is from genome assembly GCA_049802775.1 of Pseudolabrys sp. Classification (GTDB taxonomy): domain Bacteria; phylum Pseudomonadota; class Alphaproteobacteria; order Rhizobiales; family Xanthobacteraceae; genus Pseudolabrys. The sequence continues at coordinate 27,695 of JBARNC010000275.1, forward strand.
TTTATCCATTTTTCCTGGATGGCGTTGCCGCCGATCCCAAATTGAATCAAGGCGACGGCATGCATCCGAACGCTGCCGGCGTCGACGCAATTGTGGCGCGTATCCTACCGCGCGTCGAAGAATTGGTTACCCGGGCGCGTGTTGCGCGCGCATCGTGATTGAAAGTCTCGCCATGCCGCGTCTCTTCACTGGTGTCGAAATTCCATCCGATGTCGGGCAGGCGCTCGGCATGCTCCGCGGCGGATTGCCGGGGGCGCGCTGGATCAGTCCGGAAAACTATCACCTGACGTTGCGCTTCATCGGCGACGTGGACGACATGATCGCCCACGAGGTTGCCTCCATGCTTGGCCGCGTCAAACGCGGGTCATTTGAGCTGCATATGGAGGGGCTCACCTCATTTGGCGGCCGCAAGCCGCGCGCGGTCGTCGCGAGCGTCGCGACGGAGCAAGCTTTGATCGACGTACAGGCCGAACACGAACGGCTGATGCAGCGCATCGGGCTGGAGCCGGAAGGGCGTAAATTCACGCCGCACGTAACACTGGCGCGTCTGCGCGAATCATCGAGCCGGCAGGTCGCTGAATATCTTTCAGCGCGCGGTTATTTTCGTACGTCGCCTTTCCGTGTCTCGCGCTTTGTATTGTTTTCCTCACGCGCATCCGTCGGTGGCGGTCCCTATGTGGTCGAGGCGAGTTATCCGCTCAGTGAGTAACGTCTTCACGCCGGATCGATTAGCCGCGATTGTGCGTCGAGGATAGCGGTGGCGACACCATGCGCGTCGGCGACTGCCTCGCGCATCAGCGAGAGCGGCGTCGAGCGCGGCGGGTCGACTTCGCCGACCACACTGCCGAAATCGAATTTGAGGCCGGCCTCAAATTTTCGAGCAAGCTGCTGCATGCGCTGGTTATCAGCGAGGCAGTGCATACTCAGCAACTTGATTCCTCGGTTGCGGGCACTCAACAAAGTGCGTTCCAGGAGCAAGGTGCCGACCCCATGGCTCTGCCAAGGTTGCTCGATACTGAAGGCGGCTTCTGCTTCGCGCGCGAACATGGGACCGAAGGAACGTAGTTCCGCAGCTCCGCGCAGTACCCCGTCTACGAAGAAGCCGTGCACAACCACGCCAATTTCGTTTGCGGAGGCCGCGTGATGGATGATGAGCTCGTCCGATACCGCGCCGGAAAAACGCCGGCGCCGACTTTCGCGGTCGAGCCGAAGCAAGTGGTCGCGATAGATGTCGGTTTCGTTGATCCACAATTTGCGGACCATGCCGCTATCGGGCAAAGGCTCATGCATCTTGGTTCTCCACAACGCCAGTCGCCCTGCCTGGTCGCATTTCCTGCGCATGCTGCGCCGCGAATCGTATGTGGATACTTATATGGTGCAATGCAGCAAAAATCTGACCTAAAATCAGTTCCGGAAGCCCCCATGCGCAAAAAACGCATAGCTTCCAAGGGATTACCGCAACTTTTGTGCGCAATATAAACCGTGGCCGGGGTTGGTCGATTTACAGACGATGTTGTTCACCCTAGGTCTCCCAGCAAGACTCGCGCCTTCCGTCCCGTTTCGTCCTAGCCCCAATGTCCGAAACCTTCAGCACCCGCTATGCGGCGTTGCTCGCCGCCGGAAAGATTGAGGCCGATCCCGGCCAGGCGGCATTGGCCCGGCATTTGACAGCACTCGAACGGCGGCTCGATCGGCATCGGTTGGCGCGCAAATCATCCTCGCTTGGCTGGCTGTTTGGCAAACGCGAGCAGGCTGGTGCGCCGCTCAAAGGTCTTTACGTCTACGGCGAGGTCGGTCGCGGCAAGACCATGCTGATGGACCTCTTTTTCGAAACCAGCACGGTCGTCCGCAAGCGGCGGGTTCATTTCCACGAATTTATGGACGACGTGCACGAGCGCATTTACGTCTACCGGCAGGAAATCAAGAACGGAGAAGCCATCGAACACGACCCAATCCACCGCACCGCGGCTGCGATTGTGGAGGAAAGCTGGCTGCTGTGTTTCGACGAATTCCATATCACCGATATTGCGGACGCAATGATTCTTGGCCGTCTGTTCACTAGGCTGTTCGAACTCGGCGTCGTTATGGTTGCGACGTCCAACCTGGCGCCGGGCGATCTTTACAAGGATGGGCTCAATCGTGCGCTGTTCCTGCCTTTCATCGCATTGCTGGAACGACAGTGTGTGGTGGTGCGGCTTGAGGCGCGCATTGATTTCAGGCTGGAGAAGCTCACCGGCCTGCCGACGTGGTACGTGCCGGACGATGCCAAGGCCGATGCTGCCCTCGATGAGACGTGGCTGCGACTCGCCGGCAATCATTCTGGCGTACCACACGAACTGATGGTGAGGGGTCATGCCGTCCGCGTTCCAAAGGCAGCGATGGGGGTAGCACGATTTTCGTTCGACGATCTCTGCGTGCAGCCGCTGGCAGCCGCCGACTATCTCAAGATCGCGCACGAATTTCACACGATCGTCCTCGACCACATCCCGGTGATGGACTATGCCGATCGCAACGAGGCCAAGCGCTTTATCATCATGATCGACACGCTTTACGATCATGCAGTGAAATTGCTTGCGTCGGCGCAAGCGCAGCCCGACCAGCTTTACATTGCTACCGAGGGCTACGAGGCCAATGAATTCAAACGCACCGCTTCGCGCCTGATCGAGATGCGGTCCCAGGCCTATCTCGGCCTGCCGCATGGTCCGAGGCAGGGACCCGCGGTCGACACCGGCAAAATCGTCGAGACTTAATCGCGGATATACACGACTGGCAGCGAGCGGCTTGCGAAGCGCACCGGGGATGCGCCGTGGCGCTCAATTGGCGAGGCACTATCGAGTCACCTCTGGACTCAAGGCCTCACGTCTGGTGGTATAATGTATACAAGCATAGGGCAGGCAGGACCGACGGGCTTTCGACGCCTTGTCGGCCCAGACCTAACCGGTTAACCACCACGCGGGGCCGCGCTCCGCGGCAGCAGCAAGTCGAGAGTTTTCCCACCATGGCGCGTAAGAAGATTGCGTTGATCGGCGCCGGTCAGATCGGCGGCACGCTGGCTCATCTCATCGGACTGAAAGAACTCGGCGACGTCGTGATGTTCGACGTCATGGAGGGCATTCCGCAAGGCAAGGCTCTCGATATTGCTGAATCCTCGCCCGTCAACGATTTCGACGCCAAGTTCACTGGCACAAACACCTACGACGCGATCGAAGGCGCCGACGTATGCATCGTAACGGCTGGTGTGCCGCGTAAGCCGGGCATGAGCCGGGACGATCTTCTCGACATCAACCTCAAGGTCATAGGCCAGGTCGGTTCTGGTATCAAAAAATATGCACCCGACGCCTTCGTGATCTGCATTACCAATCCACTCGACGCCATGGTGTGGGCGTTACAGAAAAGCTGCGGGTTGCCGCAGCACAAAGTGGTCGGCATGGCCGGTGTGCTCGACTCGGCGCGTTTCCGCTATTTTCTTGCCGACGAATTCCACGTTTCTGTGGAAGATGTCACCGCCTTCGTGCTCGGCGGCCACGGTGACACCATGGTGCCGCTCACGCGATACTCGGCAGTGGCCGGCATTCCGGTCCCCGATCTGGTGAAGATGGGCTGGACCACGCAGGCGCGCATCGATGAAATCGTGAAACGCACTGCCAACGGCGGCGCGGAGATTGTCAATTTGCTCAAGACCGGTTCAGCATTTTACGCGCCGGCAGCGTCTGCGATCACGATGGCGGAAAGCTATCTGCTTGACAAGAAGCGCGTGTTGCCTTGCGCGGCATGGCTGAACGGCGAATACGGCCTCAAAGATATCTACGTTGGCGTGCCTGTGGTGATCGGCGCCAAGGGCGTCGAGCGCATCGTCGAGGTCGATCTCAACGGCAGCGAACGCGCGGCTTTCGAGAAATCCGCCACTTCGGTGCAGGGCCTGATCGACGCCTGCAAGAAGATCGCCCCCAATCTCGACGACTAGAACAAGCCGGCATACTCGGCCGGGAGCATGTCATGAATATCCACGAGTATCAGGCGAAAGCGGTGTTGCACGAATTCGGCGTGCCGGTGCCGCGCGGTGTTTCTGCGTTCAGCGTCGACGAAGCGATCAAGGGCGCCAAAGAGCTAGACGGTCCGGTTTGGGTGGTGAAGGCGCAAATTCATGCTGGCGGCCGCGGCAAGGCCGGCGGTGTCAAGGTGGTGAAATCCATCGACGACGTTAAGAAAGAATCCGCGCGCATCCTCGGCTCGACATTGGTCACGCATCAGACCGGCCCGCACGGTAAGAAGGTCAACCGCCTCTATATCGAGGAAGGCTCGGCCATCGACCGCGAGTTCTATTTGTCGGCGCTGATCGACCGAGAAACCTCGCGCGTTGCTTTCGTTGTCTCCACTGAAGGCGGGATGGACATTGAGGAAGTCGCGCACAAGACGCCCGAGAAAATCCTCACCTTCTCGGTCGATCCAGCGACCGGCATCATGCCGCATCACGGTCGCTATGTAGCGCAGGCGCTCAAGCTCACTGGCGATCTTGCCAAGCAGATAGGCGAAATGCTGCCCAAGCTCTACGCCGCCTTCACCAGCAAAGACATGAGCATGCTGGAGATCAACCCGCTGGTGGTGACCAAGGATAACAAGCTCGTCTGCCTCGATGCAAAGGTCGACTTCGATGGCAACGCCCTCTACCGCCATCCTGACGTCGTCGCGCTACGCGACCTGACCGAGGAAGACGAGAAGGAAACCGAGGCCTCAAAATACGATCTCAATTACATCGCGCTCGATGGTTCAATCGGCTGCATGGTCAACGGCGCCGGTCTCGCGATGGCGACCATGGACATCATCAAGCTTTATGGCATGGCTCCGGCCAATTTTCTCGACGTCGGCGGCAGCGCGACGAAGGAGAAGGTGACAGCGGCGTTTAAGATCATCACTTCTGATCCGAATGTGAAGGGCATCCTCGTCAATATCTTCGGCGGCATCATGAAGTGTGACGTGATTGCGGAAGGCGTGGTGGCCGCGGTGAAGGAAATAGGCTTGAAGGTGCCGCTGGTCGTGCGGCTCGAAGGCACCAATGTCGACCTCGGCAAGAAGATCATTACCGAGTCCAAGCTCAACGTGACGTCCGGCGACGATCTCGACGACGCCGCGCAGAAGATCGTCAAAGCCGTGAAGGGTGCCGCGTAATGGCTGTTCTCATCGACAAGAATACCAAGGTCATCTGCCAGGGCTTCACCGGCAAGAACGGCACCTTCCATTCGCAGGCAGCGATCTCCTACGGCACGAAAATGGTCGGCGGAACCTCACCAGGCAAAGGCGGTTCGACCCATCTCGATCTGCCGGTGTTCGACACTGTCGCCGAGGCGAAGGAAAAGACTGGCTGTGACGCGAGTGTAATTTACGTCCCACCGGCTGGCGCAGGCGACGCCATCTGCGAAGCGATCCAGGCCGAGATCCCGCTGATCGTCTGCATCACCGAGGGCATCCCGGTGATGGATATGGTCAAGGTCAAGCGTTCGCTCGCGGGTTCAAGATCCCAGCTAATCGGGCCAAATTGCCCGGGCGTGATGACGGCGGGCGAATGCAAGATCGGCATCATGCCGGGTAATATTTTCAAGCCGGGCAAGGTCGGTATCGTGTCGCGCTCCGGCACGCTCACCTATGAGGCGGTTTTTCAGACGAGCCGCGAAAATCTCGGCCAGACCACCGCAGTCGGTATCGGTGGCGACCCGGTCAAAGGGACCGAATTCATTGCCGTGCTCGAGATGTTTCTGGCCGATCCCAAGACCAAATCGATTGTCATGATTGGCGAGATTGGCGGCTCGGCGGAGGAGGATGCCGCGCAATTCCTGAAAGACGAGGCCAAGCGCGGCCGCAAGAAGCCCATGGTCGGCTTCATTGCCGGGCGCACGGCTCCGCCTGGCCGGCGCATGGGCCACGCGGGCGCGATCATTTCCGGTGGCAAGGGCGACGCCGAGTCCAAAATTGCGGCAATGGAATCAGCGGGAATTAAGGTATCACCGTCCCCGGCTCGAATCGGGAAGACGCTGGTAGAAGTATTGAAGTCCTGATTCAGAGCTTAGGTCTTTCGTAGACTTACAGACGTCATAAATAGAGTTAAAAGAGCAAGGCTGGTCGCGCGCTGGCAGAGAGGGTTATTTGCGGCTGGAAACGCGTGGATTTCAGACCGCGCAAGGATTTAGACCACCATGTCCCGTCAGGACGCCAACGCCATCTTTGCCCATACCTCCTTCCTCTATGGCGGCAACGCCGCCTACATCGAAGACCTCTACGCCAAATACGAGGCCAACCCCGCGGTGGTTGACGCCGAATGGCGTGCCTTTTTTCAAAGTCTGAAGGACGAGAAATCGGACGTTGCCAAAAATGCGCGTGGCGCCTCCTGGGAGACGCCGATCTGGCCGGTTCGCCCGAACGGCGATCTAGTGGCGGCCCTCGACGGCCAATGGGCGGAAACTGAAAAGAAGATCGGCGAGAAGATTTCTGCGGCCGCGCAGGCCAAGGGCGTCGCGCTTTCCTCCGCCGACGTGATGCAGCCGACGCGCGACTCCATCCACGCGCTGATGCTGATCCGCGCCTACCGCATCCGCGGCCACTTCCACGCAAAGCTCGATCCACTCGCGCTCGAGCCTGAGAAAAACGAGGAGGAGCTCGACCCACGCTCGTATGGCTTCGCGGAAGCCGATCTCGGTCGCAAGATTTTCCTCGACAAGGTGCTCGGCCTCGAATTCGCGTCGATGCGCGAGATCGTCGCCATCCTGCGTCGCACTTACTGCCAAACGCTCGGCGTTGAGTTCATGCATATCTCCAATGCCGCGCAGAAAAGCTGGATTCAGGAACGCATCGAAGGCCGCGACAAGGAGATCACTTTCACGCGGGAAGGCAAGCGCGCGATCCTCAACAAGCTGGTGGAAGCGGAAGGTTTCGAAAAATTCCTAGACGTCAAATACACTGGCACCAAGCGCTTTGGCCTCGACGGCGCCGAGGCGCTGATTCCGGCGCTTGAGCAGATCATCAAGCGCGGCGGTAACCTCGGCGTTAAAGAAATCTGCATCGGCATGCCGCATCGCGGGCGTCTCAATGTCTTGACGCAAGTGATGGGCAAACCCCACCGCGCACTATTCCACGAATTCAAGGGTGGCTCGGCAACACCGGACGAAATCGAAGGCTCCGGTGACGTCAAGTATCACCTTGGGGCGTCGTCAGACCGCGAGTTCGACAACCACAAGGTGCATTTGTCGCTGACGGCGAATCCGTCGCATCTGGAAATTGTCGATCCGGTGACGCTCGGCAAGGTGCGCGCCAAGCAGGATCAGCACCACGCGACACCTAACGAACGCACCATGGTGATGCCGCTGCTTATTCATGGCGACGCTGCCTTCGCCGGCCAGGGCGTGGTGGCGGAATGTTTCGGACTATCTGACCTGAAGGGCTACCGCACCGGCGGCAGCATTCATTTCATCGTTAACAATCAGATCGGCTTCACCACATATCCGCGCTACTCGCGATCGTCGCCCTATCCGTCCGACGTCGCCAAGATGATCGAGGCGTTGATCTTCCACGTGAACGGCGACGATCCGGAAGCTGTGGTGTTCGCCGCAAAGGTGGCGACCGAGTACCGGCAGAAGTTCCAGCGGCCGGTGGTCATCGACATGTTCTGCTACCGGCGTTTCGGTCACAACGAAGGCGACGAGCCGTCATTCACCCAACCGCTGATGTATAAGAAAATCCGCGCGCACCCGACCACGCTGGCAATCTACGGCAAGAAGCTCGTCGGCGAAGGCGTCATTACCGAAGGTGAAGTCGAGAAGATGAAGGCGGGCTGGCGTACGCGCCTGGACGCCGAATTCGAGGCGGGCGGTGGCTACAAGCCGAACAAGGCCGACTGGCTCGATGGCCGCTGGTCGGGTCTAAAAGCTGCGCGAGAGGCAGATGATCCCCGCCGGGGCAATACCGGCGTTGACGCCGCGGTGCTGCGCGCGATCGGCAAGAAGATCACCGTTGTCCCGCAGGGATTCACCATCCACAAGACCATCCAGCGCTTCCTCGACACCCGCGCCAAGGCGATCGAGAGTGGCGAGGGGATCGATTGGGCGACAGGCGAAGCGCTCGCCTTCTGCTCGCTGCTGAAGGAAGGGCACCCTGTCCGCCTGTCGGGCCAGGACAGCGAGCGCGGCACCTTCTCGCAGCGGCACTCGGTGCTGTTCGACCAGAACACCGAAGAGCGCCATACCCCGTTCAATCATCTTGGGCCGGACCAGGCGCGCTTCGAGGTACTCAATTCGAGCCTGTCGGAAGAAGCCGTGCTCGGCTTCGAATACGGCTATTCCGCCGCCGAGCCCACAACGTTGACGCTGTGGGAGGCGCAGTTCGGCGACTTCGCCAACGGTGCGCAGGTCGTGTTCGACCAGTTCATCTCCTCGGGCGAGCGCAAATGGCTGCGCATGTCCGGCCTCGTTTGCCTGCTGCCGCACGGTTACGAAGGGCAGGGGCCGGAGCATTCCTCCGCGCGGCTTGAGCGATATCTGCAGATGTGTGCCGAAGACAACATGCAGGTCGCAAACTGCACCACACCCGCAAACTATTTTCACATTCTGCGCCGACAATTGAGGCGCGAGATTCGGAAGCCCCTGATCCTTATGACACCGAAATCTTTGCTGCGCCACAAACGCGCAGTGTCGCGGCTCGACGAGCTGACCAACGGCACCTCGTTCCATCGGCTTTTGTGGGACGACGCACAACTGCTGTCGAACGAGAAGATCAAGCTTGTCGCCGACGGCAAGATTCGGCGCCTCGTCCTGTGCTCGGGTAAGATCTACTACGACCTTTACGAAGAACGCGAGAAGCGCGGTATCGACGACATATACCTTCTGCGCATCGAGCAGCTCTACCCGTTTCCGACCAAAGCACTGGTCACCGAACTATCCCGTTTCAAGCAGGCGGAGATGGTCTGGTGCCAGGAAGAGCCGCGCAACATGGGCGCATGGTTCTTCGTCGACGTGTTCCTGCAATGGATTCTCAATCAGATCGGCGCCAAGCATCGCACCATGCGCTATGCGGGGCGACCAGCCTCGGCATCGACGGCCGTCGGTCAGATGTCGAAGCACCTGGCGCAGATCAAGCAATTCCTCGAAGAGGCACTTGGATGAGACTCATTCCGTCATCCTGAGGTGGCGACTGAAGGTCGCCCTCGAAGGATGACGGGCACAATGGGGCCATCACCCTTCGAGGCTCGGCTCGCGCTCGCTCCTCAAGGTGACGGACCGCGACTAAGGTAGGAACTGATGGCTGACATTCGCGTGCCTACCCTCGGCGAATCTGTGACCGAAGCGACCGTCGGCAAATGGTTCAAGCAACCGGGCGACGCGGTAGCAGTGGATGAGCCGTTGGTCGAACTCGAAACTGACAAGGTCACGCTGGAAGTGCCCGCACCAGCCGCCGGTGTGCTCTCCGATATAGCGGTGAAGAACGGCGATACAGTCGCCGTCGGCGCGCTGCTTGGGCAGATCAAGGAAGGTGCAGACGCGGCGCCGAAGGCGGCTACTTCTGCCGCCGCCAAACCGATTGAGCCGCCGAAGCTCGTGACGGCACCAGCGGCCCCGACGATGAAGGTGGAAATGCCGATGCCGCCGTCGGTGCGCAAGATGGCAGCGGAAAGTGGCATGGACGTTTCCAAGGTTGCCGGCACGGGCCTGCACGGGCAGGTCACCAAGAGCGACATGATGGCGGCGATCGAGCGCGCCGCGGCGGCGCCCACGCCGGTTGCCGCCACTGCCGTGCAGATGCGCGCGCCGTCGCCCGCTGACGATGCAGCGCGTGAAGAACGCGTGCACATGACGCGGCTGCGTCAGACCATCGCGCGGCGTCTGAAGGATGCGCAGAACACCGCCGCCATGCTTACGACCTTCAATGAGGTCGACATGAGCGCAGTGATGCATATGCGCAATCAGTACAAGGAACTGTTCGAGAAGAAGCACGGCGTGAAGCTGGGCTTCATGGGCTTCTTTGTCCGCGCCTGCATCCAGGCATTGAAGGAAATTCCCGCCGTCAACGCCGAGATCGACGGCACCGATATCGTCTACAAGAATTATTATCACATTGGCGTCGCGGTCGGCACCGAGAAGGGCCTTGTTGTTCCAGTGGTGCGCGAAGCCGGTCACATGTCGCTTTCTCAAATCGAGAAGACCATCGCCGACCTCGGACGGCGCGCGCGCGACGGGTCGCTCAAGATCGAAGACATGCAGGGCGGAACCTTCACAATTTCGAATGGCGGCGTCTACGGCTCACTGATGTCGACACCAATCTTGAACGCACCGCAGTCGGGCATTCTCGGCATGCACAAGATTCAGGAGCGGCCGGTGGTCGTCAGCGGCAAAATCGAGGCACGGCCGATGATGTATCTCGCGCTCTCCTACGATCATCGTATAGTCGACGGCCGTGAGGCGGTCACCTTTCTGGTGCGAGTGAAGGAAGGTCTGGAGGACCCGGCGCGGATCGTGCTGGACTTGTAAGCGTATGGCCTACGACCTCATCGTCATCGGCACTGGTCCTGGCGGCTATGTTTGCGCCGTGCGCGCGGTGCAGCTCGGCCTGAAAACTGCGGTGGTCGAGAAGCGTTCCACGCATGGCGGCACCTGCCTCAATGTCGGCTGCATTCCATCGAAGGCACTGCTGCACGCGTCGGAGTTATTCGAGGAGGCGGGCCACACATTCAGCAAGATGGGCATCGGCGTCAGTACGCCGAAGCTCGATCTCAAGGCGATGATGACGTTCAAGGACCAGGGCGTCGACAGCAACGTCAAGGGCGTTGATTTTCTGTTCAAGAAAAACAAAGTCGATTCATTCCACGGCGTCGGCCGCATTGCCGCGCCCGGGAAAGTCGAAGTGAAAGGCGCCGACGGGAAGCCCCAGACGCTGGAAGCCAAATCCATCGTCATTGCCACTGGCTCCGATGTGGCGCGTTTGAAAGGGATCGAAATCGACGAGAAGCGCATCGTTTCATCCACGGGTGCTTTGTCGCTGCCCGAGGTACCGAAACATTTGCTCGTCATTGGCGCGGGAGTGATCGGGCTCGAACTGGGCTCGGTCTGGCGACGGCTCGGCGCACAAGTGACGATGGTGGAATTTCTCGATGGCGTCTTGCCCGGGATGGATGGCGAGGTCCGCCGTCAGGCGCAGCGGGCGCTCGAAAAGCAGAGCATGACTTTCAAATTGTCGTCAAAGGTGACGGGGGTCGATTCATCCGGCAAGCGGCTGAAGGCGACCATCGAGCCGGCAAAAGGTGGCACCGCGGAGACCATCGAAGCCGACGTGGTGCTCGTTGCAATTGGCCGCGTGCCTTACACACAAGGCCTTGGCCTTCAGGAGATCGGCGTGAAGCTCGATGAGCGGGGCCGCGTTGTGGTCGATCATTATTACGCCACCAACGTACCCGGCATCTGGGCCATCGGTGACGTGATTGCCGGTCCGATGCTGGCCCACAAGGCCGAGGACGAAGGTGTGGCGCTTGCCGAAATCCTTGTCAGAGAGGCCGGGCACGTGAACTACGATGCAATTCCGAACGTAGTTTACACCTATCCGGAAATTGCGACCGTCGGAAAATCTGAGGAAGAACTGAAGGCCGCCGGCATCAACTATAATGTCGGCAAGTTTCCCTTCACCGCCAACGGTCGCGCCAAGGTGAACCTGACCACCGACGGCTTCGTGAAAATTTTGGCTGATGCGAAAACCGATCGTGTGCTCGGTGTGCATCTCATCTGCGCCGACGCCGGCAACATGATCGCCGAAGCTGTGATCGCAATGGAGTTTGGTGCCTCAGCCGAAGACATTGCCCGCACCTGTCACGCGCATCCGTCGCTGCCCGAGGCAGTGAAGGAGGCGGCCATGGCGGTCGCCAAACGCGCGATTCATATATAGCGCTAGCTCGAATGTTCTTCTTGTTATTGTCCCGGCCATCTTGCTTACAGGAAAGGTGTGTCCCTAAGCGAGATCACGGGGACGCGCGCTTGCGCGCGGCCCAGTGACAGTAAATGATGCATTCGACACGCCAATTTTCGCAGGGGAAACTTCATGGCCAGAGGCCACAAAGACAAAGTCGCTGTCATCACCGGCGGTGCCAACGGCATTGGGCAGGCCTTCGCCAAGCGGTTGGCAGAGGACGGCGTGCACGTGGGGATTGCCGATCTTGCCGATGGCAACGACACGGTGAAGCTGATCGAGGCTGCCGGCCGCCAGGCACTCGCCGTGACCTGCGACGTGTCATCGGAAGCGTCGGTCGGCGCCATGGTTAAACAAGTGCAAGATAAATTCCGTCACGTCGATATCGTGGTCAACTGTGCCGGCATCTTCCCGCAAAAGAATTTCCCGGAGATGAGCTTCGCGGACTGGCGCAAGGTTCTTTCGATCAATCTCGATGGCACCTTCCTGGTTACAGCCAACTTTGTGCCCGGCATGCGCGCGCGCAAGTGGGGCCGCGTCATCAATATGGCCTCAAGCACGCTAGGCTCGGTGGTGACTGGCTTTGCGCATTACGTCGCGAGCAAAGGTGGGATAGTGGGCTTCACGCGCGCACTCGCCACCGACCTCGCGGCCGACGGCATCACAGTCAACGCGATCGCGCCGGGCCTGACCCGCTCGCCCGGCACTCTGGTGCGGACGCCGCGTCCTGGCTTCAAGACCATGGACGAAGAATTTGCAGCCGTCGCACAAACGCAGGCGATCAAGCGCGTAGAAGTGCCCGATGATCTGGTCGGCGCCGTGTCGTTTCTGACCAGTGACGACGCGGCCTTCATCACCGGCCAGACCCTCAACGTCGACGGCGGACGCGTGAGGTCGTAACGCGCCCACTGCGGCTTTCTGTCATCCCCCGCGAAGGCCGGACGACAAACCACGCAGTTTAACAATGCGTTGGGGAGGACGGATCCCGAACTCGCCCGTTCCGTGTTTGGCGAGGACAACAGGGCCTGACGCCGATAGCTCGCCTTACTTACGCCGGCGCATGCGCCTATATTTTGACTCATGCGCCGCAACGTATTCCGACCGCTGTGGATCATCCTCGCACTGCTGCTTCTGCTGGAAGCGTGGCTGTGGGATCACCTCGAGCCCATTGTCGCGCGCGTCGTCAATCTCTTGCCGTGGGGTAAGATCAAAATCGCGATTGCGCGGTGGATTGAAGATCTGCCGCCATACGCTGCGTTGGTGGTTTTCGTCGTCCCGCTCGTCGTCGTGTTGCCGCTGAAATTTCTCGAGGTTTATTTCATCGCCACGGGTAATTGGCTCGCCACCATTGCGGCGCTGGTGCTCGCGAAGCTTATTGGCCTTGGCGTCACGGCATTCGTGTTCGACGCCACGCGCGAGAAATTGTTGCAGATACTCTGGTTCCGGCGAATGTACGACTGGGTCATGTGGGCGCGCGGCTGGGCCTATGCGCAAACCGAGCCGATTCGCGCCCGCGTTCGCAAAATCATCTGGATGTTCAGACCGGAGCGCGCCCGACGTACTTTCCGCCGCCTGATGCGGCTGCGCCGTGCCTATCGCAACCGACCGGCCTGACGTGACTTAGTGTCCGGCCAGTTGGAGCGCGTGTGGCGCCCATAAGCCAAGTGCCATGAAGCCGAGGCCGAACACACCGACGAGGCCGGACAACCAGCCCAGCGCAGCTATTCCGGTAATGACCTGCGCTGAGGCCAGCACGATGCCGATCTGGAATGCGGCCGACGCGAATTCGTATTGATGGTAGCGCGCCAGCCAGGTGTCGCGGTCGTGCTCAAGTTTTTCCGCCATGGCCCGCAGCTCTTTGCGACCATCGTTTTCCTTCGGGTCTGATTCGTAGCGGCTAACGGTATTGCGCCAGGCCTCGATCTGTTTGGCAATTGCCGCCTTCGCCTCGTCATTGTTTATCGAGGGTAATTGTGCGGCCAGTCCCTCGGCGGCTATGCGCAATGAAGTTTGCCGAATGGTTTTGGCCTGAAAGAAATTCCAGGTGTCAGACGATTTGATATTGTCGGCGATCGCCGCCGTCTGCGCGCTCTTGCCCAGCGTCTCCGAGAACGCCAGAAACAGCGCTAGTATCGCAATTAGCAGCGCAATCTTCTTGTTGGAATGCGCCGCATGCTCGGCATGTTCGGCGTGCTCCAGGTTTTCATGCGCGCTCATTAGCCCCTCCGTTTGACCCGCTACGATGATAGCAGAGCGTGGGCGAGTGCAAGAGGCAGCGGAGGGTCTGTTCGGTTGTCTTATTGTGCGCGCGGATGCGCACTCGCATAGACTTCCAGCAAACGGTCGGCATCGACGGCGGTATAGATCTGTGTCGTCGAAAGCGAGGCGTGGCCAAGCAGTTCCTGAATGGCCCGCAGGTCACCGCCGCGCGCCAGAAGATGGGTCGCGAAGGAATGGCGCAGCGCATGCGGCGTTGCACTGTCGGCCAGGCCGAGTGCGCCGCGCAGCCGCGCCATTGTCAGTTGGACGATGCGAGGCGAGAGCGGGCCCCCGCGCGCGCCGACGAACAAAACTCCATCCATGGGAATCTCGAACGGGCAGAGGGCCACATAATCGGTAATCGTTTTTGCGACTTGCGGAAGCAACGGCACCATGCGGGTCTTATTGCCCTTCCCGGTGATGGTAAGGGCATCGGTGGCGTCAGAGCAGTCTTTCCGTTTTAGGCTGAGTGCTTCAGAGATGCGCAGACCGGAGCCATAAAGCAACGCAAGCACCGCCGCGTCGCGCGCGATGATCCACGGCTCGCTAGTCTCGCCTTCGCGCAACCCAGTCTCGGTGACTTGCCTGGCGGCAGAAATCGCAAGCGGCTTCGGCAAAGTCTTGGACAATTTGGGCGGACGCACAGCGGTCAGCGCTGCGACCTTGCCCTTGCCGTTGCGCTCCAGAAAGCGCGCGAACGAGCGTGTGCCCGCAAGCGCGCGCATCAGCGAACGATTGCCTACACCCTCGCTACGCCGTGCTGCCATGAAGGCACGCACATCGGCGGGTGTGAGCCTGGCCAGTTGCTTGAGCGAAGGCGCGCCGGCCAAGTGTACAGTCAGAAAGGCGAGGAACTGCGCTACATCGCGCCGATAGGCTTCGAGCGTTTTTGCCGCCATGCGCCGCTCGCCACCGAGGTAAACCAGCCAGCGGGTAATTTCGGCGGCAACATCGGGACTGGGTCGGAACTCACTCATAAAGGGGACAATGGCACTGCTTCCTTCACCCTTCCTTAAGGGCCCGGAATCGGCCAGACCATACGCATGATCCCTGAAAAAGCTCGCCCTCGGACTCGATCCGAGGGTGGGCACCGGCTTTCGGAAAAGATTATGTGCGAGTGAATAAACCCATGAACAGGGTTGTCGACATTCTGGTGCCGGTCGCGCTCGACCAGACCTATTCCTATCGTGTACCAGCGGGTCTTGAGCTCGCGCCCGGCGATCTGGTGGCGGTCCCACTGGGCGCGCGTGAATGTATGGGCGTCGTCTGGGCCCACAATCCCAACCCAAATCCGCGCTTGCACAACCGCCTGAAGAATGTCGACGAAAAACTCGACGTGCCGCCGCTGAAAGCCGAGCTCCGCCAGTTCGTCGATTGGGTCTCGGGCTACACGCTCGCTTCGCGCGGCATGGTGCTGCGGATGGCCCTGCGCATGGGCGAGCATCTTGGCCCTGGGCGCGAGCGCGTTGGTGTACGGCTTGCTGGCCCCGCACCACAACGCATGACAGCAGCGCGCGCGCGCGTGCTCCGACTTTTCTCCGACGGACTCACGCGTTCGAAGGGAGAGGGAGCGCAGGAAGCGGGCGTCAGCGCTGGTGTGATCGACGGACTTGTCGACGAAGGCACGCTGGAAACAGTTGTACTACCGCCCGAGCCGGCGGTTTCACAGCCAGACCCTGATTTCCACAAGCCGGAATTCTCGCTCGCCCAGCTCGCCGCAGCCGATACGCTACGCACAACCGTCGCGCAAGGCGGCTACAGCGTTACTTTACTCGACGGCGTCACAGGTTCGGGCAAGACGGAAGTCTACTTCGAGGCCGTGGCCGAAAATATCCGGCGCAAGCGACAGACCCTGATCCTGCTGCCGGAAATCGCGCTCACCGCGCAATTCCTGGATCGTTTTTCCGAGCGCTTCGGCGTCCGTCCGGCCGAATGGCATTCGGAACTTTCACCCCGCAAGCGCGTACGCACCTGGGCGGCTGTATCGGCGAACGAGGTGCCGGTGGTGGTCGGCGCGCGCTCCGCGCTTTTTTTGCCTTATGCCGATCTTGGGCTCATTGTCGTCGATGAAGAGCACGATCCCGCCTACAAGCAGGAGGATGGCGCGCACTACCACGCCCGCGACATGGCGGTGGTGCGCGGCTCGATTGCTAAAATCCCTGTGGTTCTTGCTTCGGCGACACCTTCGGTCGAATCGGAAGTCAACGCACGCCGCGGTCGCTACCGGCACGTTCACTTGCCGGAGCGCTTTGGCGGCGCGCATCTTCCGTCGATTGAGGCGATCGATATGCGTCGCGAGGGCCCGCCGCGCGGGCGGTTCATTTCGCCGCGGCTTGCTGAAGCGGTGACGGTAGCGTTCACTCGCGGTGCGCAGGCGCTGCTATTTCTCAATCGCCGTGGTTATGCGCCGCTAACGCTGTGCAGGGCGTGTGGTTTCCGTCTGCAGTGTCCGAATTGCGACGCCTGGCTGGTGGATCATCGCTTCAAACGGCGACTCCTCTGCCATCACTGCGGCTTCGCGATGCCGCCGCCGGCGGAATGCCCGAATTGCCACGCCACCGATAGCTTTGCCGCCGTCGGCCCCGGCGTCGAAAGGCTTGAACAAGAAGCAGGCGAGCTTTTTCCGCAGGCGCGCATCCTGGTGCTATCGAGCGATCTGGTCGAGTCGATTGAGCGCCTTCGCCAGGAACTCGACGACGTTGCGGAAGGACGTTTTGATCTCATCATCGGCACACAGCTCGTTGCCAAAGGTCATCACTTTCCCAAACTGAATCTGGTCGGTATCGTCGATGCTGATCTCGGTTTGGGCAATGGCGATCCGCGTGCGGCGGAGCGCACCTTCCAATTGCTGCATCAGGTGGTCGGCCGCGCTGGCCGCGAGGAGGGGCATGGCCTTGGCTATTTGCAAACGCACCAGCCCGAGCACCCCGTAATGCGCGCGCTGATTTCTGGCGATCGCGAGGCGTTCTACAAAAATGAGATCGATCAGCGCGAGCGCACAGGCTACCCGCCGTTCGGCCGGCTTGTCAGCCTTGTCGTCACGGCAAACGAAAGGCACACGGCAGAGGCATACGGTCGAACCCTCGTCAATGCCGCGCCGAAGGACGAGCATGTGCGGGTCCTCGGTCCTGCCGAGGCGCCGATCGCGGTGGTGCGCGGCCGCCATCGGTTCCGGCTGCTGGTCAAATCGCCGCGCGCCTTCGACCTCTCGGTCTATTTGCGCGGATGGCTCGCTAACGCACCCAAGCCGCGCGGCAATGTGCGCCTGGAAGTGGATGTCGATCCGCAGAGTTTTTATTAGCAACGCGCCGCTTATGGTTTGGGATTAACGCATGGTCCCGCTCACGTTCTCGAGCAATGCTATTAGCCCCTTTAAAAGCTCGGTCGGTGACGGCGGACAGCCTCGAATATGGAGATCGACTGGCACTACGTCTTTGACGCCGCCGACCACCGCATAGCTGTCGGCAAAAACGCCACCGTCAATCGCGCACGTGCCGACCGCGACGACCCATTTTGGATCGGGAGTGGCGTTGTAGGTGCGCAGTAGCGCCTGGCGCATGTTTTTGGTCACCGGGCCGGTGACCATCAACACATCGGCATGGCGCGGCGAAGCAACAAAGCGAAGGCCAAGGCGTTCGAGATCGTAAAACGCGTTATTGAGAGCATGGATTTCCAGCTCGCAGCCATTGCAGGAACCGGCGTCGACCTGGCGAATGGAAAGCGAGCGGCCGAGCTTGGCACGGGCGGCGCGCTCGACGGTTTTCGTGAGTTCCGCGAGAGCGGCCTCATCGGGAGCAGGCGCCGGCTCAGTGAGCGGGCCGTGGGCGAGGCTTTCGAGCAAGGTCCTACGCATCGTGAGCCCTATAGATCGTGCCCGGAATACGAGCAGTTGAAAGATTTGTTGCAGAGCGGGAAGTCCGCGACGATGTTGCCCTCGATCGCGGCTTCCAGCAGCGGCCACTGGAACCAGGAGGCGTCGCGCAGGTGGCAGCGCGCGACGCGGCCCTTGTTGTCGAGCTTGAGCCACACCAGCACGTCGCCACGGAACGCTTCAGCTATACCGAGACCTTCGCAAGCCGTGCTCTTGCCAGTGGGCACCTTGAGCGCGCCGTTTGGTAGCGCGGCGAGTATTTGATCGACCAGCGAAAGGCTTTGTTCGACTTCGCGAATGCGGATCCAGACCCGCGCATTGACGTCGCCGGCATCGAGCACCGGCACCTCGAAGCAGAGCCTGTCGTAGGGGGCGTAACCAAAGACTCGGCGCGCATCGAAAGCGCGGCCGGAGGCGCGTCCCACATAACCGCCGGCGCCGAACTGGTGCGCCAATTCTGGCTTTAAGATACCGGTGATGACGGTCCGGTCCTGTAGCGAGGCAGTGTTGTCGTAGAGCTCGATCAGGCGCGGAAAAGCGCGCCGTACTTCGGCGAGCAAGTCTTCGACGTGAGCAGCGCCTTCCGGCGCGAGGTCGCGCGAGACGCCGCCCGGGACGATCGTGTCCATCATGAGCCGGTGTCCGAAACACGCGTCGGCCGCGCGTAATGTGCGCTCGCGCAGAATTCCGCATTGCGCATGCATCAGCGAGAACGAAGCATCGTTGCAGATGGCGCCGATGTCGCCGAAATGGTTGGCCAGCCGCTCGAGTTCGGCCATCAGCGCGCGCAAATAAGCTGCGCGCGGCGGCACCTTCAGCTGCATCGCAGCTTCAGCTGCCTGTGAGAACGCAAAAGCGTAAGCAACCGTACTATCGCCGGAGGTGCGCGAGGCAAGCTTCACCGCCTCCTTGAGCGTGGCGCCGTCCATCAGGGACTCGATGCCCTTGTGCACCCAACCCAGACGCTGCTCCAGTCGCACCACGTGCTCGCCGTTGGCCGTGAAGCGGAAATGGCCTGGCTCAATGATGCCAGCATGCACCGGCCCGACCGGAATCTGGTGCAGCCCCTCCCCTTCCACCGGCAGGAATTTGTACGGCGTAAGCTTGTGTGCGGTGGCTTTTTTGCCGAGCGGATGCCGCACGTTCCAGAAACCGAGATCAAGCCAGGGGCGCGGGTCGGGCGTAACCACCGCTTCGAGACCGAACAGATCGCGAATTGCGCGTTCCAGCCGGATCGCGGGGGGGTGGCGCGCGGCGACACTCGGATACTTTCCGGACTCGCAGACATAGCTGACGACGGCGACGTCGCTGGATGTCTCATCCAGCAGTGCCATGTGGATCTCCGGCGTGTCTCCCCACAGGCCGAGCAACGTGCAGCTGCCATCCGCGAGCAAGTCGATCGCCTGCCGCCAGCCATCGTCGGTTACAGTCACGCGCGGCCAAGGGCGATGCCGCTTGCCCGTCTCGCGATGCGTGATGCTGTCGAGCAGTGCCATGACGCTATCCCAACAGCCGAGCAACGTTCTGGAAGCCAGAGACCAGCGCCGGCGGCATGTAGAAGCCAGCCATGAACACGATAGCGAGATGCGCAAACATCGGTACGTAGGAGGCTTCCGCCTTTGCGGTCGGGCCGCGGGGCTCGCCGAAAGCAATCGTGTTGAGCCGCAGGAACAAGCCGCCGAGTGCGACAAGGATGCCGAGCACCAGGATGGTCGCCAGCCACGGCTCGCGTGCGAAGGTCGAACTCACCACCAGGAATTCGCTCATGAAAATGCCGAGCGGCGGCAGGCCGGCGATGGCGACGACGCCAAGCACCAGACCCCAGCCGAGCACGGGATTGGTCACCGTCAGCCCGCCCATGTCGGCAATCTTCTGCGTGCCTTTTACCTGCGCGATGTGGCCGACTGCGAAGAAGATCGCCGACTTGGTCAGTGAGTGCATGGTCATGTGCAGCAGAGCGGCAAAATTGGCGAGCGCGCCACCCATGCCGAAGGCGAACACGATGATGCCCATGTGCTCGATCGAGGAATAGGCGAACATGCGTTTGATGTCGCGCCGCCGATACAGCATGAAAGCGGCGAACACGCAGGAGATCAGGCCCATGGTCACCATCAACGGGCCGGGCGCGATTGCCGCTGGATTGAGCGCCAGCAGCATCTTGAAGCGCAATAAAGCATAGAGCGCGACATTTAGAAGCAGGCCGGACAGCACGGCCGAGATCGGCGTCGGGCCTTCCGCATGCGCGTCGGGTAGCCAGGCGTGGAGCGGCGCAAGCCCCACCTTGGTGCCGTAGCCCAGCAGCAGGAACACGAAGGCGACGTTGAGCAAAGCGGGGTCGAATTTCGCCGCCTGTGTGACCAGCACGGTCCACACCATGGCTTCGAGTCCTTCGCCGATCACCGGCCGCGCCGCCATATAGACCAGGATGGTGCCGAACAGCGCCAGTGCGATACCGACGCTGCCGAGGATGAAATATTTCCACGCTGCCTCCAGCGCCTCGTGGGTGCGGTAGATGCCCACCATCAGTACTGTGGTGAGGGTTGCCATTTCGATCGCGACCCACATAAGACCGATATTGTTGGCGACGAGCGCCAGATTCATGGCGAACATCAGCACCTGATACATGGCGTGATAGAAGCGCACGAAAGCCGGCGTCAGGCGGCCGATCTCGATCTCGTGGCCGATATAACTTGCGCTGAACACGCTGGTGGTGAAGCCGACAAAAGTCGTCAGCACGATGAACACCTTGTTGAGGTCATCCACGAGCAGATAAGGACCGGACTTGGGCTCAAACACGAACAGAGAAACGGCGGTCAAGAAGGTGAGCAGCGTCGCCAGTACGTTGAGGCGTGCGGTCAGCCGATAGCGGGGCAGCGCCGCGAGCAGACCGGCGGCGACTGCGGGAATAACGAGAACACCTGTGAGCGCATCGATCATCGCCGTTCTCCACGGAAACGATCGAGCGCCTGCACGTCGACGGTGTCGAATCTTTCGCGAATCCGGAACAGGAAGATGCCGATGACGATGAAAGCAATCAGCACCGAGAAGGCGATGCTGATTTCGACCACCAGCGGCATGCCCTTGGCGCCGGTCGCCGCCAGCACCAGGCCATTCTCCAGTGACATAAAGCCGACCACCTGGCTTACCGCGTTACGCCGCGTGACCATCATCAACAGACCAAGCAACACCACTGACAGCGCGAAGGCGAGATCCTCACGCGCCAAAGGATCAGCCTCGGCGGTTACCCGCAGCATCACCACCATAGAGAGTGCGACCAGGCCCATGCCGAGCAGCATGGCGGGACCGACCCCGACTACGGTTTCTATCTCGCGGTGGATGCCGAGGCGGACGATGATGCGATGCAGGGCCGTTGGAATGACGATGGCCTTGAACACCAGCGCTATCACTGCCGTAAGATAGAGATGCGGCGCGTCCTGCACGAAGGCCTGCCAGGCGACCGAAGCCGCCAGCACCAGGGCATGAAGCGCGTAGATATTGAGCAGCGCGTAGAGCCGGTCCTGGTAAAGCTGCATGAAGCTCACCAGCACCAGCGAACCGGCGAGTAAATGAGCGACGTCGAAAGAGAGACCGCGCATTCTCTAAAGGCTCCGCGAAACGAACAACAGCAAGGTAGCCAGCAGGCCCAGCATCAGCGCCGCGCCCAGGAAGGCCGGCACCCGGAACACGCGCATCTTGGCAATAGATGTTTCGAACACCGCCAGGAGGATGCCGCCGACCGCGAGCTTGGCGATATAGGTTGCGACGCCAACAGCGATTTCGGCTGCATTTCCGTTGGGTGGCGCGATGCCCCAAGGTGTGAACAGACAACCGATCACCGAAACGTAGAGCAGCAATTTGAGTTCGGAAGCGAGATCGATCAGCGCCAGATGGCGGCCGGAATATTCCAGCACCATCGCCTCGTGTACCATGGTAAGCTCGAGATGGGTCGCCGGGTTGTCGACTGGAATACGCGCATTTTCCGCGATTGCCACCATGATCAATGCGAGCAGCGCGAGGCCGAGCGAAACCCGCAAGCCCACTTCGCCCGACACCATGTGCGCGGCCATGATGGAGAGTTGGGTGGAGCCGGCAATCAGCGCCAGCGTGAACATGATCATCAGCATTGCCGGCTCGGCGAGCGAGGCGATCATGACCTCGCGACTCGAGCCGATGCCGCCGAAGCTGGTGCCGACGTCAAGACCGGCAAGGGCGAGGAAAAAGCGCGCGCTACCGAGCAGCGCTATGAGCGCAATCAGATCGGCCGACCACGAGAACAGCAATCCACTGCGGAAGGTCGGCACCAATGATGCCGCGACCCAGGTGCCAGCGAAAATGATGTAGGGAATGACGCGAAACAGCCAGGATGCGCTTCCCGCGAGTACAACTTCCTTGCGCATTAATCGAATGAGATCACGATAGGGTTGCAACAGTGGTGGCCCTTGCCGGCGCAAGAGACGCGCCTTCATCTTGCGCAGGAAGCCTGTAAGCAGCGGCGCCAGCAGCAGCACCAGCAGCATCTGTGTGCCCTGGAAGGCGAAATCGCGGATCACTGCCATATCGCAAGCACCAGCAGGAGCAACACCAGCGCCGCGAATACCAGTGTGAGATAGCGGCGGATGGTGAGGAATTGCAGGACATTGAGCCGCTCGGTAGCGTAGTCGACGAAGTCGGCGATTGGCGCGTAAGCGAGGTCCCAGATTAGATCGCGCAGCTCGACGGTGAGCCGCGCCGGCGCGATCGCGCCCGGCGGCGGCATTTCCCCGATTTCGCGCGCGCGGAATACGGTGGTGCCGTAAACGCGGCGGATCGGTTGGGCAAAACTTGAGGCAGTATATTGCGTTGCCGGACTCGAGTCCGGATACCCGCAGTCCCAGGCCGGTCCGCGCCGCAATTTGTCGGAGGCCAGTCGATGAATGGCGAAGGCGGCGATCGAACCGGACAGCGTTACGAATATAAAGACCAGTAGCCCGTTATAGGAGCTGCGGCTTTCCGCGATCGGCACAATGGTGAGCCAATCGAGGCCGGTCTGGTGCGGCATGCTCACGCCGACCAACGCGTCGGTGACAGGCGCCAGCGCGTCGATGAAAATGCCGGGCAGGATACCGGCGACGAGACACAGCGCGGACAGAAAGTACATGGCAGCGAGCGAATTGCCGTCAGTTTCGAATGCGTGCGCGGCGGCCGGCGTTCGCGGGCGCCCCAGGAAGCTCACGCCGAAGGCTTTCACGAAACAGGCGGCGGCAAGCGCCGCCGACAGCGCCAACAACGCACCTACCGCCGGCACCAGGAATTTCAGGCCCCAGGATGGTAGTTGTGGACTTAGCAGGATCGCCTGGAATATCAGCCACTCCGATACGAAACCATTGAGCGGAGGCAGCGCCGAGATCGCGACGCAGCCGACGAGGAACACGAAAGCGGTCTGCGGCATGCGATGGATCAGGCCGCCAAGATGCTCCATGTCGCGTTCGCCGGTTGCATTAAGTACGGCGCCGGCGCCGAAGAATAGCAAGCTCTTGAAGACGGAGTGATTGAACACATGGAGCAGCCCGGCGGTGAGTGCCAGTGCAGCGGCGACAGCCATGCTGTGTGCCTTAAAGGCAAGTGCGAGGCCGAGCCCGATATAAATGATGCCGATATTTTCAACAGTATGGTACGCGAGTAGGCGTTTGAGATCGTGTTGCATGAGCGCGTACAGCACGCCCATCACAGCTGTCACGCCGCCGATCGCGAGCACCAGGATGCTCCACCACCATTCTGGCGCGCCGAGCAGGTCGAACACGATGCGCACGAAGCCATAGACCGCAACTTTGGTCATAACCCCGCTCATCAGGGCGGAGACGTGGCTGGGCGCGGCCGGATGCGCGAGCGGCAACCAGGCATGCAAAGGAACGACGCCGGCCTTGGAACCCGCGCCGACGATCGTCAGGACCAGTACAAGGGCGGCCAGGGCGGCGGACGGGTGCGATGCGCGGATGGCATCGAACGCATAATTGCCATTAGCGCCCGCGAGCAGACCGAAGGCCAGCAGCAGCGCCAGTGTACCGAAGCTCGCCATCAACAGGTAGACGTAGCCCGCGCGCAGGTTTTCGCGTTCCCGGTGATGCGCGACCACCAATGCCCAGGATGAAAGGGACATGAACTCCCACGACACCAGGAAACTGAAGGCGTCATCGGCGAGCACCACCAGGTTCATGGCGGCGAGATAGGCCGGGTAGAACGGCAGGACGCGCTGCGGCGCTTCTTCGTGGCGACCATAGCCAAGGGCGAACACGCTCGCGGCCGCGCCGCCAAGATTGACTACGATGACGAAGAAGGCCGCAAGCGCGTCTATGTGGAAATGCGCACCGAGCCATGGCAGACCGAGCGGTAACGTCGCAATGGAGACCTTCCGCTCGAAGAGGCATATGAGCCCAATCACGCCCAGCGCCAGCGTGGCAATCAGACTCGCGCCATAGATGACATTGCTGGCGCGCGGCGATGCCGCCAGAACGACCGCGATTGGCGCAAGTGCCAACAGCGCTCCCACGCCATAAAGCGCGTAGATCGCCATCAGTATCTCCGTTCCACGTGGCTGCCGATCGCTATGGCGCGACCGTTCATTTGAGTCGCACTCCGCGGCCGCCGGTGCTTGAGGTGGTGCCCTCGCCGATCAGTTCGATCCCATTGACCGCGAGGGCATGGACCAGCTTCATGAGCGAGTCTACGTTGCCGCGAACCACGCCGTCGCTTGCTTCCATGCGCTGGATGGTTGGCAGCGACAGGCCCGAACGCTGTGCGAGCTCGCGCTGGTCAATGCCGAGCAACGCCCGTGCGGCCCGCAATTGCGCGGCAGTGATCATGCCGGTTAGATCTTTTTTGCGAAGCACGAAATGGAATTTGTAATATTTGAAACGGTCATAATAACATGTCAAGCATCAAATAAGATGCAATAAACATCACCCCGCCCACGGCCTGCTTCTTTAAAAACAGGACCGCCGCCACTCAGCCAAAATCCGCTGCCCCTTGCCTCAAGCCGACAGTTCTAGCGTCATCAAAAGACGCAGAGCCATGCGACAGCCAAAGATCACATTGCAAAGCTCAACACCATCAGTTGCCCGCCGGCGCTTTAAAGAAAGCCCGGTTGCCCTCTTCGCTCTGTATGCTCTCGGCGATCTGCCTCGCTCAGTTGGTCGTTATGTTCGCCTCCACCGTCTCGAAGTCGCGCAACGATATGTGAACAATCGGTAGCCTAATCATTTGAAACCGGGCGCCAAACGATCGCAATAAAACTGCAATGGCCGGGCTGAATCCGGCAATGACGTGTGCGTTGTTGTGCGTCTGCGTCCGGCTTCACCTTAACCTATTCCGGCATCTCGTCGTGGCGCACGTTCGGTTGCAGGAGTACACAGGCGGCTGCGGCAAAAATCATCGCGAAACCGATAATGTCAGGCAGGGTCAGGCGCTCGCCAAGGATTATGGCGGATGCGCTGACACCGATCACCGGCACCAGCAGCGAGCCGAGCGACGCCGTAATGGCCGGCAATCGGCCGACGATTGACCACCACAGGAAATGCGCGAGGCCAACGCCGAACAATCCGACAAAAAGCACCGCCAAAATTGTCTCATGTTGCATCGGCCAGAGATGGGGGTAGCCCTCGGCGATGAAGCTGCCTGCGGTGATAAAAATCAGACCGAACAACAATTGCCACGCCGCGTTGGCCAAAGGCTCGATCGTGACCTTGGCCCATTTGATGTAGACGGTCGCGACCGCCCAGCTCAGCGCGCAGCCAAGCGAATAGAACACAAAGGGCGGAAATCCGGTAGCGAACAGGGGCCATACCAGGATCGTCACGCCCACTACGCATAGTGCGAAGGCAAGCCAGCGCACAGCGTTCAACCGCTCGCCGAGAAAGAGCCAGCTCAGCACCGTTGTCCAGATCGGCATCGAATAGGTAATGATAATGGCGCGCGTGGTCGCTCCGCTTAATTGCGCAAAGCCGGACAGGATTTGAAATCCAGAGACATTAAGAAAGCCCGCCACCATCACGTGCACGTACTCGCCGCGTGGCACCCGCATTTTGTGGCCAGTGATGACAGCTGCGCTGAACAGCAACGCCGCGCCGATTCCGGACCCAGCAACGCGCAGGCTCCAGGGTGTCAACTCGCGTAATGCGACCGCTGCCGCAATCCAGTTCAGTCCCCAAGCGAAGGCGAGCAGCACGACCAGCAGCTTGGCGGTAGTGGCGGCGTCGGCTTTCGTTTTCGGCCTTGGCACTGCTTTGAAAGTCCGTTGATGCTGCCGTCGTATCCTTTTGCGCGCTGCAAGCTATAGCGAGGACGCTCATATGGCGAGGCAACCCGGCGCATTTATTGGCCGCGTCGTGGATGGCGGTAGATACGTCCGCAGGCCTGCGGCGAACAGGCCGCCTTGTTGCGCCGCTATGCTCGCTGTGTTAGCTAGCCCTCGATTTCAGGGGGTTCCTGCGGACTTGCGCGACGTTCCCGAGGATCGGAATTCCCTCTTGGATTCCAATAGCTTGCGCTGCCATTCCGCGACGGCGTCGAGGCTGTGAACGAAGTAAAAGCAACGAGCGTTTCCGTGGCAGGCAAAGATCCGATCATCTCCGGTATGGCTGGCCGTTACGCCACCGCCCTGTTCGAGCTTGCCCTCGACAATAAGGCTGTCGACGCCGTCAAGAAGGACCTCGATCAGTTCGACGCACTCATTGCTGGCAGCGCCGATCTCAATCGCCTCGTCCGCAGCCCCGTATTCGGCGCCGATGAACAGCTCAAGGCACTCTCGGCGGTTCTCACCAAAGCCGGCATCACTGGGCTGGCCGCAAATTTCCTGCGCGTCATTACGACCAACCGGCGACTGTTTGCCGTGCGCGATATGATTCGTGGCTATCGTAGCCTTGTCGCCCGACACAAGGGCGAGGTGACCGCCCAAGTCACGATTGCCGAGAAGTTCAGCGACAAGAATCTCGACGCGCTCAAGAGCGCGCTCAAATCCGTGACCGGCGGCAAGGACATCGACCTCGACGTTAAGATCGAGCCCGCCGTCATCGGTGGGCTGATTGTCAAAGTCGGCAGCCGCATGGTCGACAGCTCACTCCGCACCAAACTTAATTCTATCAAGTTAGCGATGAAAGAGGCCCGCTGATGGATATCCGCGCCGCAGAAATTTCCGCCATCCTGAAAGAGCAGATCAAGAACTTCGGTCAGGAAGCCGAAGTCTCCGAGGTCGGTCAGGTGCTCTCAGTCGGTGATGGCATCGCCCGCGTCTATGGTCTCGATAACGTGCAGGCTGGTGAGCTTGTTGAGTTTGAGAACGGCGTGCGCGGCATGGCGCTCAATCTCGAAATTGATAACGTCGGCATCGTTATTTTCGGCAATGACCGCGAGATCAAGGAAGGCCAGACCGTCAAGCGCACCGGCGCAATCGTCGACGTACCGGTCGGCAAGGGTCTGCTCGGGCGCGTCGTCGACGCGCTCGGTAATCCGATCGACGGCAAGGGTCCGATCAAAACCGACAAGCGCGCTCGGGTGGACGTGAAGGCGCCCGGCATCATTCCGCGCAAATCGGTGCATGAGCCAATGGCCACCGGTTTGAAAGCGATCGACTCGCTGATCCCGATCGGCCGCGGTCAGCGCGAACTGATCATTGGCGATCGCCAGACGGGCAAGACTGCGATCGCACTCGATACCATTCTCAACCAGAAGCCGCTCAACGCTCAGCCGGATGAGAAGATCAAGCTGTACTGCGTCTATGTCGCCGTCGGGCAGAAACTCTCGACTGTAGCCCAGTTCGTTAAGGTGCTCGAAGAGCAGGGCGCGCTCGACTATTCCATCATCATCGCCGCTACCGCCTCCGATCCCGCGCCGATGCAATATCTGGCGCCATTCAGCGGCTGCACCATGGGCGAATATTTCCGCGACAACGGAATGCACGCGGTCATCATCTATGACGACTTATCCAAGCACGCCGTCGCTTACCGCCAGATGTCCCTGCTGCTGCGCCGTCCGCCAGGCCGCGAGGCTTATCCCGGCGACGTGTTCTACCTGCATTCGCGGCTGCTCGAGCGCGCGGCCAAGATGAACGACGACAACAAGGCAGGCTCTCTGACTGCGCTACCGGTCATCGAAACGCAGGCCAACGACGTGTCGGCTTACATCCCGACCAACGTGATCTCGATCACCGATGGCCAAATCTTTCTGGAAACCGATTTATTTTATCAGGGCATTCGGCCGGCGGTGAACGTGGGTCTTTCGGTGTCGCGCGTCGGCTCCGCCGCGCAGAGCAAGGCGATGAAAAAAGTCGCCGGCCGCATCAAGGGCGAACTCGCGCAATACCGCGAGATGGCCGCTTTCGCGCAGTTCGGCTCCGACCTCGACGCCACGACCCAGCGCCTGCTCAACCGCGGCGCGCGCCTGACCGAGCTCTTGAAGCAGCCTCAGTTTTCGCCGCTCAAGATGGAAGAGCAGGTCTGCGTGATTTATGCCGGCGTCAATGGCTATCTCGACCCGCTAGCGGTAGAGCGCGTCCGCGCTTTCGAAAGCGGCCTGCTCACGCTGCTGCGTAGTAAGCACGCCGATCTGCTCGACAGCATTAGCAAGAGCGGCGACTTGTCGGATGCCGATTCCGGCAAGCTCAAGGACGTCGTCATCGGCTACGCCAAGACTTTCGCCTGATGATTGACGCCACGACTGGGAGCGATCAGGTCTAGTTCGACATGGCCAGCCTCAAGGACATGCGCGTTCGCATCGCCGCTACCAAGGCGACGCAGAAGATCACCAAAGCCATGCAAATGGTGGCGGCATCCAAGTTGCGCCGTGCGCAGGTGGCGGCAGAAGCTGCGCGTCCTTACGCGGAAAGGATGGGCAAAGTGTTAGGCTCGATCGCCGCGGCCGTTGCTGGCAGCGACTCGGCGCCGAGGTTGTTGGCCGGCACCGGCAGCGATAAAGTGCAGTTGCTCGTGGTCTGCACTGCCGAACGCGGTCTGTGCGGTCCGTTTAATTCGTCAATCGTGCGGCTCGCCCGCGACAAGGCGAACGCGCTGATAGCAGACGGCAAGGAAGTTAAAATCCTCTGCGTCGGCCGCAAGGGCTACGATCAGCTACGCCGGCTCTTTGGCAAGTTGATCATCGAGACCATCGACTTGCGTGGCGTGCGCACCATCGGCTTCGAGCAGGCCGAAATGATCGCCAAGAAGGTCGTTGCCCTGTTTGACCAAGGGGCGTTTGACGTTGCCACGTTGTTCTTCTCGCGCTTTAAGTCAGTGATGGCGCAGATACCGACCGCGCAGCAGATCATTCCGCCGCTGTTCGAACGGGCCTCCGAGGCAGGCCCGGCTGCTGCCTACGAATACGAACCAGAGGAGGAAGAAATCCTCGCCGAGCTGCTGCCGCGCAATCTATCGGTACAGGTCTTCCGCGCGCTTCTGGAAAACGCCGCCTCTGAACAGGGCGCGCGCATGAGCGCGATGGACAACGCCACCCGCAATGCCGGCGAGATGATCCGCAAGCAGACACTCACCTATAATCGTACCCGCCAGGCGATGATTACCAAGGAACTCATCGAAATCATCTCCGGCGCTGAGGCGCTCTAATTCCGTAACGAGGACGACATGGCCACACCCAACGCAGTCGGAAAAATCACGCAAGTCATCGGCGCCGTCGTCGACGTGCAGTTCGAGACGCATCTGCCGGCGATCTTGAACGCACTCGAAACCACGAATGGCGGCAACCGGCTGGTGCTGGAAGTCGCCCAGCATCTCGGCGAATCGACGGTGCGCACCGTCGCCATGGACTCATCCGAAGGGCTGGTGCGGGGGCAGGATGTTACCGACACGGGCCAGCCGATCGCGGTGCCGGTTGGTGCCGAAACGCTTGGCCGTATCATTAACGTGATCGGCGAACCAGTCGATGAAGCCGGTCCGGTGAAGACCAAGGAGAAGCGCGCAATTCATCAACCGGCACCGACCTACGTGGAACAGTCGACCGAAGCGCAAATTCTGGTCACCGGCATCAAGGTGGTGGACCTGCTCGCGCCCTACGCCAAGGGCGGCAAGATCGGCCTGTTCGGCGGCGCCGGCGTCGGCAAGACAGTGCTGATCATGGAACTGATTAATAACGTTGCCAAGGCGCACGGCGGTTATTCGGTATTCGCCGGCGTCGGCGAGCGCACGCGCGAGG